>JAICKA010000001.1 GCA_025928185.1 Gemmatimonadaceae bacterium | reverse complement strand
GGGACTGTTCTACGGCTTCAGCTTCGGACTCGGCGGACTGGGCGCGGCGGTGCTCGGCCTGCTGGCCGATCACGTCGGGATCACGTTCGTATATCAAGTGTGCGCATTTCTGCCGCTGCTCGGGCTGTTCGCGGCCTTTCTGCCGGACGTGCGGCCTCCGGAGCAGGCGACTGCCGAGTCATGAGAATTCAGAATCTCACACTCACGTCCCCCGGGGCCGAGGCAGAGGGAAGTCGCTAGCCCATAACGGGGTACCGCATCGCTGCCGTGTCAGCACCGTAGTTTGATACGGGACCTTCACGCAAAGGCTGATGCTCGACACCCTGCGCCGCGATCTGTCGTTCACCGCGCGCTCGCTCCGCCGCTCGCCGACGTTCAGCATCACGGTCGTGCTGATTCTCGCCCTGGCGATCGGAATGTCGAGCGCGATGTTCACGGTCTTCCGGGCCGTGTTGCTCGAGCGACTGCCGGTGGTGCAACAGGACCGGGTGGTCGAGCTGTCGGGGCTCGGCGGCGGCGCGGCGAGCGAGATTCCGATCACGCCGGCGCAACTGAAGCGATTTGCCGATCACTCGCATACGGTGCAGGCCGCCGCGGGTCTCGCGCACTGGCGCGTGCTGCTCGAGTCGCTCGCCGACGGCGACCGATCCCTATCATTGAACGAGGCGGTCGTCACCGACGACTTCTTCACCGTGCTCGGTGCGCGGCCGGCGCTCGGGCGACTGTTCAAGAAGGGTGACGCCGTGCCGTGGGGCGCAGGCGCGCCGAACAGCGACGTGCCGGTCGTCCTGAGTCATGCTGCGTGGATGCGCGACTTCGGGGGCGACGCGTCCGTCATCGGCCACACGCTTCGTCTGCCGAAGATGAGCTGGGCGTTGATGGTCGTCGGCATCGCGCCGCCGGGACTCGACTATCCACACGGCGCGCAGTTCTGGATCGCGTCGGACTATGGAAGTCTCGACGTCGTCGCCCGGCTCGCGCCGAACGCGACGCCGGAAACCGCGCGGCAGGAATTCCAATCGTTTCTCGCCCACGATCCGGATGAAGTCGCGTACAACACGGCGAGCACGCTGCGCGCCCAGGTGCACACGATCAGCGACATGGTCTCGGGCAACGCGCGGCCGGCGTTGATCGCGCTCACCGCGGCCGTTGCGCTACTGCTGCTGCTCGCGTGCACGAATGTCGGCAACCTGCTGCTGCTGCGCGCGACCGGACGCGTGCGCGAGATGGCGATCCGCCGCGCGATCGGCGCGTCGGCGGCCGATCTCGTCCGACAACTGCTCACCGAGAGCGTGCTGCTCGCGCTGGCCGGCGGCATCGTCGGCGTGCTGTTCGCCCGGGGGCTGCTCGCCGCGCTGGTCCGGCTCGCGCCCACTGGACTGCCGCGCACGGACCTGATCGTACAGGCGGGCACGCCGGTGATGACGGGACTGGTCGTGACGGCACTGACGGTCGTCCTGTTCGGCGTGCTGCCGTCGTTTACCGCGGTGCGGTTCGATTTGTCGTCGCCTCTGCGCGCCGATGCGCGATCGGGCACCGAAGGCCGACGTCTGCGCAGGGTGCGCCAGCTGCTCGTGGCGTCGCAGGTGGCGCTCGCGGTCATCGTGCTCGCCGGCGCCGGCCTCCTCGTCCGCAGTCTCCAGCGACTCATCACGCTGGATACCGGCTACGACATCGCCCATATGACAATGCTCAACTTCTCGCTGCCATGGGCGCAGATGGTGAACGACTGCAAGCCGGCGGGCACACTGGCCCACGCCGACACCGTGCGCTGGGAGGCCTGCTACTCGGGCACGAACTACGCCGCGCACGAGCGGGTGATGGCGAACGTGCGCGCCGTGCCCGGCGTGGAGGCCGTGTCGCCGGAAGCGGTGCCGCCATTCCTCGGCTCCAACGTCTGGATGGGCCGTTTCGCCGCGCAGCAGCAGTCCGACGCCGAGTCGAAGCTGAATCCCTGGTTCGCATTCGACGCCGTGGGACCGGAGTACTTCAAGGCGATGGGTGTGCCGCTCGTTTCCGGACGCACATTCACGGATGCTGATCGCGAGGACGCGCCGCGCGTGGCCATCATCACACAGGGCGTCGCGCGCCGCCTGTGGCCGCACGAGTCGGCGATCGGCAAGCGGCTGCGCGAGGGCGAGGATCACACGCCCGACTCCCTGATCACCGTGGTCGGCGTCGTGCGCGACTTCAATTACCGGATCTATCGCGAGCCGACGCCGACGGTCTTTCGCCCGTATCGGCAAGTGCTCGCCCAGGGATACCTGATCGTGCGTACCCGCAGTCCGATCGCGGCGAAGGTGATGCGCCAAGCGGTCGAGAGCACGGGCGGCGGCGCGACGTTCGTTCGTGCGCAGTCGATGGACGCGATGATCGCGCCCGAGCTGGCGACGCCGCGCTTCGACGCCTTGCTGTTGTCGATCTTCGCCTTCGCCGCGATCGTGCTCGCCGCCGTCGGCCTGTACGGCATCATGGCGTCGACGGTCAACCAGCAGCAGCGCGAGTTCGGCATCCGCATGGCACTCGGCGCGACGCAACGTGGCGTGCGCAACATGGTGCTCGGCCAGGCATTCATCGTCGCCGGCACCGGCACACTCATAGGACTCGTCTGCGCGCTCGCGGGCTCACGGATGCTGACGTCGATGCTGTTCGGCGTGCGGCCGTCCGACCCGCTGACACTGATTGCCGTTGCCGCGGTGTTGCTCATCGTCGCCGCCGCGGCAGCATACGTCCCGGCGCGTCGCGCGACGGCGATCGATCCAGCGCGGGCGTTGCGAGCGGACTAGTGTCCGTGGTCCGTCGTCCGTAGGCCGTGCTGTCGCGCGGAGCGAGACTGGTGCGCCGAATCGGGTTGGACTGAGTGGGGGACGCGGATTTGGCGGAAACCGGCGGACGAGGCGCGAATTCGGCCCCGGTGGCGCGAGAGACCATCGCACCACAGAGACGGCAAATCCGGCTACACCGGCGACCTCGCAGGGAGAGGAAAGGGGCTGCGGAGCACGGCGGAGCACGGCGGAGCACTGCGGAGAGGCGCGGAGGGGAGTTGCTGGAGTGTTGATGAATGAAGCCCGCTCAGTCGTTCTCGGCCGTTCTCCGCCGTTCTCCGCGGCTTCGCGACGCTCTGCATTGAAATGATGCGGGTCCAGCCGCAACAGGTGGAACACCGATGACACGGAAAGGACGAATTGAACGAATAGAAAAACCAAATGCTCTTTTGGGGGGTGGCGCGACGGACTCGGCGCGCCAGTAGCCGCCAGTCCGTGCCTCGTTCGTCAGCTTCCGCCCTCGTGCCCAGCTCAGTCCAACCCGATTCGGCGCACCAGTCTCACGCCGCGCACCGATCTCGATGAACGACGGACAGTTCAGTGTCGCCCCACCAGATCGATGACGACCGTGATCGGCCACAGGATGATCCCAAACCACAGTGCCCAGCCGGTGCGATTGCGCGCGATGCGCCGGTCGAGCGCGGCGATGAACAGCCAGCCGAGTATGAGATAGATCGCGAGAATGCCGAGGCCGAGCGGTGCGAACACGTCAGTCGAGTGATGGTATGACACGAGTCAGCCGCACGCGTCATGCCATCGATGCGTCCACGGACCTCTAGCCCGCAGCTGTGATCACAGTCGACGTACCATGGACCATGGACCACGGTCCATGGACGGTCCTACTCGACTCTCCTCGCCGCCACGAAATACGCCACGAACCAGTCGCCGCCGGTATTGAGATCCGTGTAGCCCACGCCGCCGACCGATGACGACGAGTGCAGGATCCGACCGTTGCCCGCGTAGATCGCGACGTGCGAGATCGCTTCGCCCGGCTCGGCGAAGAACATCAGGTCGCCGGGCTCGAGATCGTGAAAGTCCGCCGGCACAGCCGCGCCCACGCGCGACTGCTCGCGCGACGTTCTGGGAAGTGTGATGCCCTGTTTCGCGAATATGTATTTCGTGAATCCCGAACAGTCGAATCCCTCGCGCGGCGTATTGCCGCCCCACTTGTAGGGCACGCCGAGATATTCTTCGCCGGTGCGCAGCAGCCGGGTCGCGGCAGCCGTTGCAGCCGGCGACGACGGAATGCGCGCGCGCGTTGGCGCCCGCGACGTGGTCGTCGTGGTGGTCGACCCGGGCGTGCGTCGGCCTTCCGTGGCGGTCGACCGCGGCAGGTTCGCGATGACCGTGCTGATGATCGTGGCGGGCGAGACGCCGAGCGTCGCCTGACTGCAGCCGGCGACGAACGTGGAGGAGAGGACGGCGATCGCGCCAACTCGGGGGAGTCTGCGCGGGTGCATGCCGCCACCATTGGCACGATCGAGGCCGGTGAGCGTGCATGTCACAAGCTGTTGCGAGGGAACGGTTTGTCGTTTGGCTGCGCGCCGGCGAAAGGCCAGCAGTGTCCGATCGCGATGACAAGCAATCGTGCGCCCGAGAGGACAGCGGATTGACGACGCAACCAAATTGCGCCTTCACCTGTCCCACTACGGGATTCCACTGGAGGCGTGATGTTTCGCTCGCTGCGTACCGATCTTCGCAACGCCGTCCGGAGCCTCGCGCGCTCGCCCGGCATGACCGTCTCTGCCGTGGTCTGTCTCGCGCTCGGAATCGGTGGCACCACGGCCGTGGCGAGCGCGGTGAGTCGCGCGCTGCTGCAACCGCTGCCGTTCCGCGATCCGGGTCGATTGGTCGCGGTGCACCGCACCACGCCGCAGAGCGGACCGCAGGGCACGTGGCCGGAGTCGCCGGCGAACTATCACGATCTCGCATTGCGCACGAAGACCGTGCAGTCGCTCTCGGCGCTCACGTTCGGTACGGCGCTCGTCGACGTCGGCGGCGAAACGGTCGAGGCGACGCAAATGCTCGCCACGGGCGACCTGTTTCACATGCTCGGTGCGACTCCCGAACGGGGCCGCTGGCTTTCGCCCGACGATGATCGCCTCGACGCGCCGCCGACGACCGTGTTGAGCGATGCGTTCTGGCGCTCGCACTTCGGCGCGGATCCGTCCGTCGTCGGCCGCACGATCAACGTTGACGGCAAGCCGACGACCGTGGTCGGCATCGCACCGCCGGATTTCAGAGTCCCGCATGGCGCGCGCGTGCTCAAGGGCGATCTTTGGACGCCAATTCGGTTCACACCCCAGCAACTGAGCCAGCGCGGCAACAACATGCTGTTCATGCTCGGCCGGCTCGCCCCCGGTGCGACGATCGCCTCTGCCCAGAGCGAATTGCGGTCGCTGTTCGCCCAGCTCGTCGCGGCGAATCCGCAGCTTCGGAGCGAGAACCTCCGTGTCGCGCAGCTCGGCGGGGAAAACGCACAGGCCGTGCGCAAGCCGCTGCTGCTGCTGCTCGGCGCAGTGGCGATGGTCCTGTTGATCGCGGCCACCAACGTGGCGGCGATGCTGCTCGCCCGCGGCGTCGAGCGCCGCCGGGAGATGGCCGTGCGCGTCGCGCTCGGCGCCGGCCGCTGGCACGCCATGCGCCCGGCGCTCGTTGAGAGTCTGCTCATCACCGCCGTGGGCGCGGCGATCGGCTTCGGGCTCGCGTGGATCGGCGTGCGGAGCATCGGCGCGCTCGCCGCGTCCCGGCTGCCGCAGCTCGCGGGATTGCACATCGACGCGCGCGTCGTCGCATTCGGAATCGCGCTGGCGATCGTCGTCGGCATTGCGTGCGGCATCGTACCGGCCGTGCGCGGCGCGAGCGTCGATCCGCAGGACGCGCTGCGCGGCGGTCGCGGCGCCGGCGGCGGACGCGAGCACCACCGCGCATTCCGCGCGCTCGTCGCCGGCGAGATCGCGCTCTCGCTCGTGCTGCTCATCGGGGCCGGTCTCGTGCTGAAGGCGTTCGCGTCGCTGATCGGCAACGATCCCGGCTTCGAGACGGCACACGTGCTCACGATGGATCTCACCGTCGCCAGCGCACGCTATCCAGATGCGACGAGCGTCCGGCGCTTTCTCGAGCCGGCGTTTGACCGCATCGCCGCGCTCCCCGGTGTCGAGAGCGTCGGCTCGATCAGCGCGATGCCATACGAGGTGTGGGGCATCAACTCGAACATCTGGTACGAAGGTCAAGCGGCGACGGAGCCGACGCGCATGCCGCTCGTCGAGTTCCGCTACGCGACGCCAGGGTTCTTCCGCGTGACCGGACAGCGCCTGATCGCCGGCCGGTTGCTCGGACCGCAGGACGACGAGAGCCCCAAGGCTCCGCCCGTCGTCGTCGTGAACGAGGCGCTCGTGAAGCGTGACTTCAAGGGCCAGAATCCGGTCGGACATCGCTTTCACATCAGCGACACGTCGTACGCAACGATCGTCGGCGTGGTGAGCGACATCCGGAACGTCGGCCCGTTCGCGCCAGCCGCGCCGGAGATGTACTGGAACGTTCTCCAGGCCGCCCCCGGCGCATCGCGGTTTCCCGTCATGATCCGCACGCGCGGCGCGCCGTCCGATGTGGTCAACGCGGTTCGCACGGCGGTGCACGCCGTCGATCCGACCGCCGCGGTGGCCGACGTCGCACCGATGCCGGAGCTGATCGCGCACAGTCTCGGCCAGCCGCGCTTCTATTTGAGCATGCTCATGAGCTTTGCCGGCATCGCGCTCGTGCTCACGATCGCCGGGCTGTACGGCATCCTCAGCTACGCCGTCGCGCAGCGGACGCGCGATCTGGGCATTCGCATTGCGCTCGGCAGCTCGCGCGAGCGACTCGTTCGACTCGTCACCGCAGAAGGCATGGCGCTCGTCGTCACGGGCATCGTGATCGGCTTCGTCGGGAGCTTCGGCCTCACGCGGCTGATGACATCGATGCTCTACGGCGTGAGTCCCCTCGACGCGCGCACGTGGGTGCTGGCGGCGCTCAGTCTGCTCGTGCCGACGGCGGTTGCCACCATGGTGCCGGCGGTGCGTGCGTCGAAGGCGGATCCGGTACTTGCGATGCGCGCCGAGTGACGGCGCCGTCGCTCAGCGCAACACGGTAATCGGATCCACGCGGCTGGCGCGGCGCACGGGCCCGAGCAGCGCGATGCCGGCACACAGTATGAGCACGAGCACCGAGGCGCCGATTGCCAGCGGATCGAACTCCGGCACGCCGAACAATTGCGTGCGAAGCAATCGAGCCGCGGCGATCACGCCCACGGCGCCCACGCCAAGGCCGATCGCCATCCAGAAGCCGCCCTGCCGCAGCACGAGCGCGGCGATGTTGCCGCGCGTCGAGCCGAGCGCAGCGCGCACGCCGAACTCGTGCTCGCGCGACGCGGCCATGTTCGCGAACATCGCGTAGACGCCGACGGACGCCAGCAGCAGCGCGAGCGCACCGAAACCGCCCATCAGCACGACCGGCAACCGACGCGCGGCGTACCGGTCGCCGATGACCGACGTCATCGTGGCGACGTCCGTGATCGGCAGCGTCGGATCGAGCTCTTTCAGGAGGCGATGAACGGCCGGCGCGACCGCGAGTGGATCCCGCGCCGTGCGAACGATGAACTGATTGCCCGACATGTCCTGGCGTGTCGGGAGAAACATCATCGGGTCTGCGCGCAGGCTCGTTGGATCGTTGCGCACGTCGCCGACGATTCCGACGATCGTGATCCACGGCGCGGTTGGATTCGGCGGGCCGATGTGAACCTGCGCGCCAACCGCGCCGCCCTTCGGCCAGTACCGATCCGCCATTGCCTTGTTGATCACCATCACCGTGCCGGTGGTGGGGCGATCGGCCGTCGTGAACGTGCGGCCTTCGATGAGCGGAATGCCCAGCGTGTGGAAGTAATCCTCGGAGACGACATTCGTCAGAATGAACGGCACGGGCTGGTTCGGAGCCCACGGCGCGGTGCGAATGAACAACCCGTTGCTGTTGTCCACGTGCATCGGCAGCGCGGATGCGACAGCGGCATCCCTCACGCCCGGTAGCGCGTGCAGCTTGGCGAGGAACTGATCATAGAACTGTAATTGCTGATCGGCCGTCGTCCATCGCGGACTCGGCAGGTGAACGGTGAACGTGAGCAGGCCGTCGGCGGTGAAGCCCGCGGGAGCCGTCGTCATCGCCCACAAGCTTCTCGCCAGCAGACCGGCTGCCGCGAGCAGACTGACGCAGAGCGCGATCTGGCCGGCGACGAGCACGCCTCGGGCGCGCCGAGTGCGCCGGCTCTCGCTTGTGCCGCGCGTCTGTTCGCGCAGCGTCTGCTGCGGATCGGAGCGCCCAACTGACAGCGCCGGACCGACGCCGAATGCGACGCCGGCGATGAGCGACAACAGCATCATCACCGCGATCGCCACGGCATCGAGCGACAGATCGGCGTATGAGGGAAGGGCAGTGAGCGCGAGCCCGCGGAGCAGACCGAGCCCGAGCTCCGCCAGCACCAGTCCAACGACTCCGCCGAACACCGCGAGCAGCACGCTCTCCGTGAGCAACTGCCGCACGAGTCGGCTGCGGCCGGCGCCCAGCGCGACGCGCACCGCAAATTCCCTGCGGCGTGAGATTGTCCGCGAGAGCAGCGCGCCGGCGAGATTGGCGCACATGATCAGCAGCACGAGGGCCGCGCTCGCGAGCAGGATGAGCAGCGGCGTACGCGTGTCGCCCACCATCGCGTCGCGCAGCGGCACACCGGCGAGACCGATGCCGAGGTTGTCCTTCGGGTAGAGTCGCTCCAGCTGATCGCCGATCGTCTCCAGCTCGTGTTGCGCGGTCGCTTGCGAGACGCCGGGCTTCAGTCGTCCCACGAAGCCGAAACCGTGAGAGCCGCGCACCGTGATCGGATCGCGCATGAACAGCGGCATGCCGAGCGGCAGATAGAAGTCCGGAGCGCCTTCCGGAGCGACGAAGCCGCGCGGCAGCACGCCGACGATGGTGCGCGGCAGCCCGTTCAAGCGAATGACGCGGCCGATCACCTTCGGATCGCCGCCGAACAATCGCTGCCAGGCACCGTCAGAGATTATCACGACTGTGGTCGTGTCGTGCAGGCCGTCTTCGTCGCGGAAACCGCCGCCGCGCGCGAGTGACACGCCAAGCGTACGAAAGAAGGCCGGCTCGGCCCACGTGGCCTTCAGGACTTGCGGCACCTCGCCGGAGTAGACGACGTCGCGTGGTCCTCTGAATGCACCGAGGCTGCTGAAGGAGTGCTGGCGTTCGCGAACGTCGCTGACTGTTCCGGCGCTGAGCGATCCGTGCGGCTCGTTGCCGTTGCGAAACGGTGTATAGATGCGCATCAGCCGCCCCGCGTCCGCATACGGCAATGGATTCAGCAGCACCGACTTCACGACGCCGAACACGGCCGCATTGGCGCCCACGCCGAGCGCGAGGGTCGCGATCGCGAGCAGCGAGAACAGCGGCGCGCGGACGGCGGAGCGCACCGCGAATCGCAGATCCTGGCTCAGATCCTCGAACCAGTTGCGCCGCGTTTCGGCGCGACGTTCTTCCACGAGAATCTGTTCGCACTCGTCGCGGACGTCGTTCACGTCACCGAACCGCTCGTACGCGGCGCGGCGCGCTTCATCGGGCGACATGCCGTTGGCGATGTTCTGCTGGATGCGGCGCTCGAGATGGAAGTGCAGCTCGTCGTCGACTTCGGCCCGCGGCTTTGTCGGAATGACGCGATAATCACGGTCACGATGCTCGCCCATGATTCACCTCGCCCACGAGGGAGCGTTGCGCGTGGCGATCGCCTGATTGACCGCGGCGGTCAGCCGCTGCCAGCCGGAGGTCTGCTCGCGGAATTGCTTGCGGCCCTCCGCCGTGAGCCGGTAGTACTTCGCCCGGCGATTGTTTTCCGACAGTCCCCATTCGGCGGTGATCCACCCTTTGCGCGCCATGCGATAGAGTGCGGGGTAGAGCGATCCTTCCTCGACGCGGAGGACGTCGCCGGTGGCGGACTCGATCCAGCTCGCGATGCCATAGCCGTGCATCGGTCCCCACGAGAGTGTCTTGAGCACGAGCAGCTCGACCGTGCCTTGCAACAGGCCGGAATCCTTCGCGAACATGCGCCCATCCATGCGGTAGGTGGCATCGGGCGCAGCCGCCGCGGGAGGTGCGGCGGCTTGCTTCCTATGCCGATCTAAGGGAATACTGCACTCCGTCCCTTAGATGCGCCAGGGGTAGTTCGCCTCGCTGGCGGCGGAGGGGTCAGGCCTTCCAATTCGGAGCGCGTTCGTTCGACGCCGCCTTCAGATCGTCGCGGACGCCCGCGGCGTCGCGATTCGTGCCGTACACCGGGGAGCCGGGCTGCTGCCGCCACGACTCGTCGAGCGGCCCAGCGTCGATCGCCGTGAACCCGAGCTGCTCGACCAAGTCCATGACGATGCGCTTGGCGCGCGAATCGTCGCCTGCGACCGGGAGCGCGATGCGTCCGGGCGAGCCCACAGGTTGGCCGCGCTCCATGAGATCCTTTGCATGAATGTTGTTGAACGCCTTGATCACCGGCCGTCCGACCTGCGTCGCCACCCAGCGGCTTTCGGCCATGCCGCTCTCGATCGGCTCGATGCGGCCGTCGCGCTGCGGGTAGTAATTGCCGGTGTCCACGACGACCGTGTCGGGCCGCGCGGCAGCGAACAGGCTCTTCGGAAGCGTGGGGATGGCCTTTTCCGGAATCGTGACGATGACGAGATCCTTGTCGCGCACGGCCTGCTCGATCGTGACGGGCGTGGCGCCGGACTCGCGCGCGAGATCGCGGAGCGTGTCGGGCCCGCGCGAATTCGCGACCGAAACGTGATGACCGAGCTTCGAGAGGCGTTTCGTCAGGGTGCCACCGATATGGCCGGCACCGATGATGCCGATGTTCATGCGTTGCTCCAGTGCGGTGATGCTCGAAGCGTATTCACCGCGGCAAGCGTGCGCAGCCGCAGCTTGCGGAACTCACGCCGGCGGGAGCGCGTTGTAGGGCTGCCGACCGTCGCTCACACCTTTCGTCGAGAACCACACATGCGTATCGCGTTCTGCCCTCGGTTTGCTCATCGATTCGCGCTTCTCGCCGTGATGACATCCATCGCCGCTGCGTGCAGCAAGAGCTCCAACTCGAACGCGCGCGACACCATGTCGACGCCAACCGCAGCCGGGACTGCCGCATCGGCCGGCTCTTCCGCGGACACGTCGACGAGGCTCCGCGGCACCGTCGTGAGCGTGTCGCCAACGGATCTCGTCATCAAGGTCGACACAGGCACCGCCACGCTCGCGCTCGCGCAGCCATTTCACGTCTATGACCGGGAACCGGCGACGCTCGCCGACGTCAAGGACAGCACGTTCATCGGCGTTACCACCGTGAAGCAGCCGGACGGCGCCGAGCAGGCGACCGAGATTCACATCTTTCCCGAAGCCTTGCGCGGGCTCGGCGAAGGCAGCCGGATGATGACGCCGAGTGCTGGCGCCGCGAGCGCCGCGGGCGGCAGTGGGAGCCGCATGACGAACGGCGCAGTAGCCGGGTCGCGAATGACAAATGGATCGGCGACAGCGGCACCGCCGTCGCGCATGTCGAATGGCAGCGTCGCGGGCGCTACGGGATCGTCGTTCGTCGTCACCTATTCCGGAGGGTCGCAGCACGTCACTGTGCCGCCCAACACCCCGGTCACCGCCATCAAGCAGAGCTCGAAATCTCTGGCACCAGGAGAGAACGTGTTCGTGCTGACCAAACGAAGCTCCGACGGGAAGTTGCTGGCGACCGGGGCGCTGCTCATCGGGCGCTGATCATACCGGCTCCGACATTGCGAGGACCTGCTCGCGCGTGAGCTTCATGTTGTGCGCCTCGCGCGCGTGCTTCTGCACGGCGTTCACGAGCTGGTCATCGGTCGATTCGCGGATGACCTTGCCGCAATCGCAGGACACCTTTTTTTCCGCCATTGGTCTCAGCCTCGTTTGGTTGAAGTCGTATTGCGTGGTGCAGTCACCGGCGAGTATAAATGGGGCAGCTTGTCACCTTGTTGGCGGAGGCATGGCGGCACCTTGGAGACCGGAAGCGTTCGTGTGCACCTTGCTGGCCGCGTATCGATCGAGGTGAACGGCCGCCTGCTCGAGCAGTCTGCGTTTCCAGGTCAGCAGGGCCGGGTGGCATTCGCCTACCTCGTGTGTGAGCGCAGCCGACCGGTCAGCCGCGCCGAGCTCACGGAGGCGCTCTGGCGCAGTGAGATCCCGCCTTCCGTGGATACGGCGCTCAACGCGATCATCAGCAAACTCCGATCACTGCTTGGCCGAGCGGGTCTGACCGGCTCCGATGTCCTGCTGAGCGGCCCCGGTTGCTACGAGCTGCGCTTTCCGCCGGACGCATGGGTGGATCTGGAAGCGGCATCCGACGCGATTCACGACGCGGAGTCGGCGTTGCGGGCCGGTGATCCCGAAGCCGCCTATGGGCCATCCGCCGTGGCGCACCATATCGCGCGTCGCCCGTTTCTGCCTGGCGAAGACGCGACGTGGATCGATGCACGCCGCGCGCGGCTGCGCGGAATTCTGCTCCGCGCGCTGGAGTGTCGCGCCGAGGTGTATCTGTGGAACCATGAATGTTCGCTCGCGGTCGAGGCGGCGCGCGATCTGACGCTGCTCGAGCCGCTGCGTGAGAGCGGGCACCGTCTGCTGATTCGTGCGCTTGCCGCGGGCGGCAACAGTGCAGAGGCACTGTGGGCGTACGAACAGTGTCGCCAGCGAATCGCCGATCAGCTCGGCGTCGATCCATCGCGACAAACGAAGGCCGTCTACGAGCAGGTGCTGCAGTCGCTTTGATCCGCAATGAGCGCGATTACTTGCGCGACCTGAACGCGCCGATGATCCGCTTTGCCGTCAGCGCCGCGACCACCAGCAGCGTGACTCGCCCGCTGGCTTCTCCGCGGCCGTCGCCGTCCGGCGTGCCCGTCGCGGCCGACTCACGCGGCACCGGCAGGAGACGATCTTCGCTCCGCGCGTGCCGCGTCGTCGCGGCTGCCGTTGTGGGCTGACCGTCGTCACTCCGCGGCGGCTTTCTCTTCTCGCTCGAGGGCGTGTCGCCGTGCAGCGGCTCCGTTGTGCCGTCGTCGCGGACGATGCGCTCTTCGCGTCGGATGCACACCGCGCCCTTCTTTGGACGAACGCCGTGGCCGCGCGACTTTGCGAACTGCTGCGTGAACTCGGCGCCGAACAGCACGATCATGCCGGCGTAGTACAGCCAGACGAGAATCACCGCCAGGGCGCTGGCCGCGCCAAACGCGTTGCCGGGGTTGCTATGGCCGAGATAGAGACCGATGAGGAATTTCCCGATCTCGAATAGAATCGCCGTCGAGATGCCGCCGATCCACACCGTGCGCCATCGGATCGTCGCGTCGGGCAGGAACTTGAAGATCGCGCCGAACAGGATGGCGAGGATCACGAGCGAGATCACGATGTTGATGATCTGCATGATGATCCCGGTGTTGCCGATCGCCTTGCCGAGCGCCCCGAGTGCGGCACTGACCGCGAGCGACACGATCAGCAGGAACGCGAGTCCCATCACCATGCCGAGCGACAAGAGACGCTTCGTGAGCAGTCGCTTGATGCCGCCGTGCTTCGGATCGGGTCCGACCTCCCATGCCGCATTGAGTGCGTTCTGAAGTGCGAGGAACGCACCAGTTGCGCCGACCAGGAGCCCGACGATGCTGGCGATCGTGGCGAAGGTGCCATGTCCACTGTGCTGGCCGCTGCTGACCATCTGACTCACGGTGGTCGCGCCGCCGCCGCCGACGAGTCCGGAGAACTGGGACTCGAGCGTCGACTGCACTTGCTGTGGATCCCAGATCGCACCGGCGATCTTGATGAGCAGAATCAGGAGCGGCGGCAGCGCGAAGACCGTGTAGTAGCTGAGACTGGCCGCACGTAGTCCGCATTGGTCCCGGGAGAAATCCTTCGCGGCCGCTTTCACGATCTGCGCGAGACTGCGGGAGCCGGGGTCAGTGTGCATGGACGTTGGTTGGCGGAGCGGCGCTTGCGCGCTGGAGGCCGGTCGAGATCGTCATGGGGCCGTCATAGTGCCGCTCTCATGCCAGCGTAAGCGAGCCGCTCGAAGTTCCAGCAGCCGCTGGCCCCCCGCTTGCCCGTCACGGATGAGCGGGCATCACAGGATTCGAATGGCGTTCGTGATGCACGCGCACATCCCGCAACCGGAGAGCACCATGGCAGACGAGCGCAAGCGGCAGCCTGACGCCGACGAACCGTTCAGAGAAAGCGAAAGTGGCGCGTCGTACAATCCGCAGGGGAACTGGGGGGCCGAGCGACGGACCGACGGACCGAAAGGCGGTGCCGTGACGGGCGCGGAAGGCGCGCCGAGTGGAGCAGGGGACGGCGGATTCGGTCCGGAAGGCGATTACGCCGGTTCGGCGGGTGATCCGAACGCGAAGGTGCTCGGGCAGGTGAACGGGAACCCTGATGCGCTCGAGGCGGAAGCACACAACCGGGACGACCGCACGCCGGATCGCTGATCGGCTGGAACGGCCTCGGCTGGAGGAACTTCACGCCGGCTCCGGCGGCTTTCTGCTGGATGAGCCTCCGTGTTCCAGATCTGTTGCGCCATGCCGCGATCGTGATCGTGCTTGCGGTTGCGGCGTGTCGCCCCGGGCCGACCGCGTACATCGCGGTCGATCCCGGACGGCCGGCGCCTGACGCCACGCCGCCCGTGTTGAGCGCCGCAGCGTCCGACAGCGTCGTCAGCGCGCGATTCCGCAACGTCCACTTCCACATGTGGCCGGGCGTCGCGCTCGACCTCGACGACCTGCGCGGCCGCATGCACAGCCTGCGCGCAGATCACGTCGTCTCGTTCGACGACAAGCAGTCGTTCGTGCTGGCGATCGACACGGGCACTGTCGGCCTGGCGGTCGGCGACCTGTCGCGGCTCATGAACACGTACGTGTTCGCGTACCGCGGCGCGCCGTTGAGAGATCTCTCATTCAGCGTCGACGGCGGTCACCTCGTGCAGCGCGGCGTGCTCCACAAGATCGTCGACATTCCGTTCGAGATGGTCGGCGCGGTGAGCGTCACGCCGGCTGGCGAGATCCGCGTGCACCCGGTGTCGATGAAGATCTGCTCGATTCCCGGCAAAGGCCTGATGGCGGCGCTCGGCGTCACGCTCCAGAAGCTGATCGACGTGCGCCAGGCGAAAGGCGTGCGCATCGAGGGCAATGACCTGTTCCTCGATCCGACGCGGCTGATGCCGCCGCCGGCGATCGCCGGCCATCTCGCGAGCGTCGCGCTCGAGCCGGGACGACTGGTGCAGTACTTCGGATCGGCCGGCGGCGTGGCCGCGAACGGCCGCAATATGGTCCCGGACAGCGCCGCCGCGAACTACATGCTGTTTCGCGGCGGCACGCTGCAGTTCGGCAAGCTGTTCATGGTGCACGCGGACATGGAAGTGGTCGATCTTGCACCCGCCGACGCGTTCGATTTCGATCTGGGCCAGTATCACGAGCAGCTCGTCGCCGGCCACCACCTGACGCTTCCGGACGACGGTTTGCTCGTGTACATGCCGGACCTGGCGAAGATGACCGCCGGCCAGCGCACGATGAGCGCGAACGGCGACGTCGTGGCGGATACGGGGCGGTCGCGGCGCCCCTGACGAACGGAGGAAGCGCCGCCGACGGATTCCCCCTTGCACTTCTACAAGGACGGTCGTATTCTGTGCTCTCCTGTAGAAGCGAAAGGTAAGATGGCCGATCCGCCGCTCGACATGCCCCAGGGCACGCTCGACCTGCTCATCCTCAAAGCCGTGTCGCTCGAGCCGATGCACGGCTGGGCGATCTCGGAACGCATTCGGCAGGTCTCGCGCGCCGCCGTCCAGATTCCACAGGGCTCGCTCTACCCGGCGCTGCATCGCCTCGAGCGGCGCGGATGGATTCGCGCCGAATGGGGCGCGTCCGACAACAACCGCCGTGCGAAGTACTACGAGCTCACACGCAGCGGCCGGCGCCAGCTCGCCGCCGAAGCGAAACAATGGGAGCGGCTGACGGCGGCCGTCGCCCTCGTGATGGGAATGAGCTGACGTTCACCTGGGAGCCTGGCGATGCTGAGTGACCTCTGGAGCGATGTCCGCTACCGCGTCCGCGCGCTCGTCCATCGGGGCCGTATTGAACACGAGCTCGACGACGAGCTGCGCTTTCATCTCGAGCACGAAGCCCGTCGCTACGAGCGGGCCGGCGTTCCCCGCGCGGAAGCGTGGCGCCGCGCGCGCGTGGCATTCGGCGGCGTGGATTCGGCGAAAGAGCGAAGCCGCGATGGCCGCGGCACGGCCATGCTGGAGACGGCCATTCGCGATCTCCGATTCGCGGTTCGCACGCTGTCGCGCCGTCCACTGTTCACGCTCGTGGCCGCGCTGACGCTGGCGCTCGGCATCGGCGGGAGTGCGGCGATGTTCAGTCTCGTGGACGGCATTCTCCTGCGGCCGCTCCCGTACCCGCATCCCGACCGGCTCGTGGACGTCCTGCAGAGCTATCCCGAGCGCGGACTCGCGCGGTGGTCGATGTCGCCGGCCAACGTCGCCGCGTACCGCGATGGCGTACCGGGCTTTCAGTCGCTGGCGGCCTACGAACGCGCCGGCGCAACGCTCGACGATGCCGGGGGCGCCGAGCGGCTCGTGGCGGAAGACGTCACCGCGAACTTCTTCGACGTGTTGGGCACGGGCATCTCGCTCGGGCGGTCGTTCGCGCCGGCCGAGGGCCAGGCCGGGGCGGATGCTGTTGGAATACTCGCATATGGGTTCTGGCAAGCACGATTCGGCGGCGATCCCGCAATCCTTGGCAGAACGCTCGTGCTCGACGGCCAACCGACGCGAATCGTCGGCATCACCACGCCGGACTTCGCGTTTCCACGGCCCGACGTGCAGGTGTTCCTGCCGATCGTGATCGATCCATCGATGTCGCATCCATTCGGCCTGCACGGCGTCGCGCGAATGCGCCCCGACGCCACACTCGCACGGGTCACCCATCAAGCCACAGCCGCGATGTGGGCCTGGGGCCTTCGGACGGGCTACGTACCCGCGGGCAAGGAGCCGCGCGACACGCACATGGCCGCGCTCGTGACGCCGCTGCGCACCGCGCTTACTGGCAACGTCGCGCGCCCGATGGCCATGCTACAGGCGGCGGTGCTCGTGATTCTCCTCATCGCCATCGCCAACGTTGCCACGCTGCTCTCGGCGCGCGCTTCATCGCGCGGACCCGAGATGGCGATGCGAACGGCGCTCGGCGCGTCGCGCGGGCGCCTCGTTCAGCAGCTGCTTACCGAAAGCGTGTTGCTCGCGCTGCTCGGCGGCGCGCTCGGCGTCGTGCTGGCAGTCGTGCTCGTGCGCACCTTCGCGCATTCGAGCCTGCTGTCGTTGCCGCGGATCGGCGAAGTGACGGTGAGCTGGCGCGTGCTGGCGGTCACGCTGACGACGAGCTGCGTTGCCGGTGTGCTGTTCGGCGTGGCGCCGGCGCTCGATGCGGTGCGCCGCCGATCGACAATTGGGTTGTCGAACAACCGGTCGAGCGGCGACGCCCGAACGCGCCGCACGACGAGCCTGCTCGTCGTCGCGCAGATCGGGTTGTCGCTCGTGCTGCTGCTCTCCGCCGGGCTCGTGCTCGCCAGCTTGCGACAACTCTTGAATACCAACCTCGGCATCGACCCCGACCATGTCGTCATGGCGACGATGGCGCTGCCACCTCAGCGCTACGCCATGAGCGACAGCGGCTCGGCGCGCAATGTGGCGTTCGCGCAGAGCGTGGTCGAGCAGGCGCGAGCGCTTCGGGGCGTCCGATCGGCCGCCATCATGTTTCCGGCGATCTACGCGAACGACGAGAACACGGACGGATACATCGTCGAAGGCCATACGGCGGCCGCCACCGGGAGCGACGCGCAGGCGGTCCAGATCTCCGTGAGCCCGGACGTGTTCGCCACGCTCGGCATTCCGCTGCGCGCGGGCCGGATCTTTTCCGCGGCGGACCGCGCGACGTCCGTGCCGGTGGTCATCATCGACGAGGTGCTCGCCCGGCGATATTGGGCCGATGGGAGCGTCGTCGGTCACCGGATTCGTACGACGGGTGATACCACCTGGATGACGATCGTCGGCGTGGTGGGCGACGTGCGCGACGAGCGCGTGTCGGATCCGCCTCGTGCGCACATGTACTTCCCGTACTCGCAGTGGCCGGGAAGCCGTCCCACGCTCGTGGTGCGAACCGCGGCGGGGACACCACCGGTGGCTGATGCGCTGCGGCGCATGGTCACCCGCCTGGATCGAGAAGTTCCGCTCGACAACGTCCATCCGCTAGACGATGCGATCGGTCATTCACTCGCCAGCCGGCGGGTCGCTGAATTGCTGCTCGGCGGCTTTGCCGCCGTCGCGCTGCTGCTGGCCAGCCTCGGACTCTACGGCGTGTTGTCACTCCGGGTGACGAGCCGGCGTCGCGAGTTCGGCGTCCGATTGGCTATCGGTGCGGCGCCATCTAGACTCGCGTGGCTCGTCGTACGCGACGGATTGACGCTCGCGTTCGCCGGCGTGCTGGTGGGAGTCGCGGCTGGGCTGCTGGCGACGCGTTCACTGAAGGCACTCCTGTCCGGCGTGAGCCCCACCGATCCACGCCTGTATGCTTTGCTGGTTGGCGGCGCGTTGGTCGTGTCGGTGCTCGTCTGCCTCGTGCCCGCATTGCGTGCGTCGCGGAGCGATCCCCTCGTCGCGCTGCGAAGTGAGTGAGGCGAATCCTCAGTGCGAGCGGGGCCGGTGCGATGGGGCCCTCAATCGCCGACCAACAGCTCCCGCACGCGCGGAATCACCCTGCGTCCGTACAGCTCCACGCTGCGCATGAGCTTTTCGTGCGGCAGCGGACCGGAGCTGTACTTCATGTCGAATCTCGAAAGTCCGAGCGCACGCGCGGTCGCGGCAATCTTTTGCGCGACGGTTTCGGCCGAGCCGACATACAGTGAGCCGACTTCGACTTCCTGATCGAACATTGCGCGGTGCACGGGAGGCCAGCCGCGCTCGCGTCCGATCCGGTCGTGCATCCGCTTGAACGACGGCCACACCTCTTCGCGCGCCTGCTCGTCGGTATCCGCAACGTGACCGGGTGAGTGCACCCCGATCGGCAACGGCGGCGTCCCGAATTGCTCGAGCGCCCGCTGGTACGCGCTCACGTAGGGCGCGAAGCGGCGTGGGTCGCCGCCGATGATCGCCAGCATCAGCGGCATGCCGTATCGCGCGGCGCGCACCACCGACTGAATGCTGCCGCCGACGCCGATCCACGTCTTCAGACGCCCGGATTCGGTCGTCGGATAGACGCGCTGATGCTCGAGGGGCGCGCGTACCGTGCCTCGCCATGACACCGGCTCGTGGGTTCGATCGTAGTCGAGGAGGGCGGCGAACAGCTCGAGCTTCTCCTCGAACAGCTCCTCGTACTGCTCGAGCGAGAAGCCGAACAGCGGAAACGACTCGGTGAACGAACCGCGTCCGAGAATGAGCTCGGCGCGTCCGCCAGACACCGCATCGAGCGTGGAGAAGCGTTCGTAGACGCGCACGGGATCGTCGGAGCTGAGTACCGTCACGGCGGATCCGAGGTGAATGCGCTTCGTTCGGCCGGCGATTGCGGCAAGAACGACGTCCGGCGCGGAGATGGAGAAGTCCTCGCGGTGGTGCTCGCCGAGTCCGATGAAGTCGACGCCGACCTCGTCGGCGAGCGTGGCCTGTGCGACGACGTTGCGGATGACTTGTGCCTGGGGCAGCAGCGTGTCGTCGGGTCCGGCGGTGACGTCGCCGAAGGTATCGAGGCCGAGTTCGAGAAGCGTTGGCATGTCGTGCATGTTTGAGTCGTCGAACACTACTGAGTCCCGCAACGCCGCTTTCGCGCCATCCCGTGGCCTATTTCCGGAACGCCGCCGTCAATCTGCTGAACCTGCATTACGGCATCACTGCGCTGGTGTCGAACGGCGCCGGCGCGTTCATCGGCGTGTATCTGTTGCGCGCCGGGCTGACGCTCTCCGGCGTGCTGCTCGTGATGACGGGCATCATCGGGCTGCGATTCGTCGTGCGCCCGCTGGTGGTGCCGGCGGCTATTCGCGTCGGTCTGCAGCCGCTGGTCGTCGCCGGCACGCTGATCGTCGCCACGCAATTTCCGCTTCTCGCTTACGTGCACGGCGCGAACGCGGCCCTGTACGCGCTCATCGTCGTCTCGGCGATTGGCGATGCCGTCTATTGGTCCGGATATCACGCCTACTTCGCCTCGCTCGGCGATCCGGAACATCGCGGGCATCAGATCGGCGCGCGCGAGGCGGGTGCGGCGATCGCCGGCATTACCGCGCCCGTCGTCACCGCGTGGCTGCTGGTGATCGCCGGGCCGATGGTGGCATTCGGAGCGGCGACCGTCGTTCTCGTCGGCGCCGCGATTCCGCTGCTGTGGACGCCGAACATCCCCGTCGTGCCGCACACGTCGGGGACGATGCGGGCCGCGCGGTTCGGGATCATGATGTTCATGCTGGATGGGTGGATCGGCGCGGGATTCCTGTTCGTCTGGCAGCTCGCGCTGTTTCTGTCGCTCGATCAGAGTTTTGTGAATTATGGCGGCGCGCTCGCACTGGCGGCGATGGTCGGCGCGGTCGCGGGCATGCTGCTCGGCCGGCACATCGACGCCGGCGGCGGCGGGCGCGCTGTGATCGTTGCGCTCACGGCGATGACGATCGTCATCCTGCTGCGCGCCGCGTCACCCGGCCATCCGATCCTTGCCGTGACGGCCAATGCGGTGGCGTCGATCGCCGTCTGCCTCTACGTGCCGACGTCGATGACGGCAGTGTACAACAGCGCGCGGCGCTCGCCGTGTCCACTGCGCTTTCACGTCGCGACCGAGGGTGGCTGGGACGCCGGCGCGGCGAGCGGGAGTCTGCTCGCCGCGGCGCTGCTGCATCTCGGCGTGCCGATCTCGATCGCGCTGCTGCTGCCGCTCGCCGCGATCGGACCAATGTTCGCGCTGCTGCGCCGGTACTACGGCACGAACGGAAGCCGCGTCGTCAGCGCCGCTGGCTGACCACGACCGTCGGCGCGGGCATTGCCCGCGGTCAGGCGCTGATCGTCGACTCCGCCGCCGTGCCCGCGGCCACGTGCGACTCGCGCTCGACGCGCCGCACTCGGGGCAGCGTCAGCGTGAACCTGCTCCCCTCACCCACCGTGCTCTCCGCGCTGAGGGTGCCGCCCATGCCGTGCGCGAGATCGCGGCTGATCGAGAGGCCCAATCCCACACCTTGCTGACTTTTCGGCGTTCGCTCGCGATCGATTTGAATGAACGGATCGAAGATTCGCGCCAGATGCTCTGCCGGAATCCCGCGGCCGGTGTCGTGCACGTGAATCTGAACCCGCGAGTCGGTGGCGTCGGATTCGATGGAGATGCGCCCGCCCGGCTCGGTGAACTTCACCGCGTTCGTCACGAGATTGATCAGGATCTGACGCACCTTTTCCGCGTCGCCCCGGATCGCCAGCTCGGCGTCGGGAATGCGCTGCGAGTACGCGAGCTCCTTCGCGTCGACCTGCGGGCGCACGAGCTCCTCGAGACTCTGCATCATCGGACCGACGCGCAGATCGGCAAGGTGGAACTCCACGCGGCCTGCCTCGAGCTTTGCGAAATTCAAAATGTCGTTGATGAGGCCGAGCAGGTGCTGGCCGCTGCGCTTCATGCGCTCGACGTCACCGCGTTGCGGCGCGGTCATCTCGCCGCGAACGCCGGCGAGCAGGAGATCGGCGTAGCCGGCGATCGCGTTGAGGGGCGTGCGCAGCTCGTGACTCATCGTCGCGAGGAAGTCGCTCTTGGCGCGATTGGCGGTTTCGAGCTCGTCGGCCTGCATCTCGAGCTCCGCGTTCGCATCGGACAGCGCCTCGCGATCGGCCTGGCTCGAGGCGAGCAGGTACTCGCGCTCGATCAGCGCGCCGGCGAGAACCGCGGCCGTCGTGATCAGCTCGATGTCGGAATCCGACGGCGACCGCGGCTCGTCGTAGTACATCGCGAACGTGCCGAGACAGTCGCCGGCTGCGCCCAGGATCGGTGTCGACCAGCAGGCGCGGAGTCCGGCGGGCAGGGCGAGATGACGGTAGTCGGTCCACAACGGGTCGGACGCGATGTCGCTGACGATCGTCGTGCGGCGCGTGTAGGCGGCGGTGCCGCACGAACCGGCCTTTGGTCCGATGCCAAGCCCGTCGATCGAGGCACAGTACGACGCGGGCAGATTCGGCGCCGCGCCATGGCGCAGGGCCTGACCGTCGTGATCGAGCAGCAAGATTGAGCAGCGCATACCGGGGGTGCGGTGCTCGATCAGTCGGACGAGCGACTCGAGCATCTCGCCAAAGCCCGGCGTGGTCTTCGGATGCGAGTCCATTGCCATCTCCGGGGGGCAGCTACTGCCGGGCGGGGCAAGGATTGCGCCGAACATCGCCATGTCGCCGCGAGCCGTCGACGGAACTTCAGCTTCGCCGGCGGGCCGCGGCTGCGAGATCAGGATCCTGCCAGCCCATGTCGGCCGACGCGATCGTGGTGCCCGGCGCCACGATCTCGTCAATGCGGTCGAGCACGGCGCGATCCAATCGAATCGTCTCCGCGCCGAGCTGCGACTCGAGCTGTTCCATGGTACGCGGACCGATGATGACCGACGTGACGGCGGGGTGCTCGAGCACGAACGCCAGCGCAAGCTGCACGAGCGGGATGCCGGCCTCGTCGGCGACGTGCGCGAGGGCGTCCGCGGCGTCGAGCTTTCGCTGATTCTCGGGGCGCGACAAATCGTAGCGCTGCGGCGTGCGCTCGGCGCGCGCGCTATTGAGGGCAGGCGTCGCGGCGTTCTTTCGCCACCGCCCGGACAGCCAGCCGCCGGCGAGCGGGCTCCACGTGAGCACGCCCATGCCGTAGCGTCGGCAGGTTGGCAGGACGTCGCGCTCGATACCGCGCACGAGCAGCGAATACGGCGGCTGCTCGGTCACGAAGCGCGCGAGATTGCGCTCGCGCGCGCACCACTGCGCCTCGACGATGCGAGTTGCCGGAAAGGTCGAGGAGCCGGCGTAGCGAATCTTGCCTTGCGTGATCAGGTCATCGAGCGCGCGGAGCGTCTCGTCGAGATCGGTCGCCGGATCGAAGCGATGGATCTGGTACAGATCGATCCAGTCGGTTCCGAGCCGTTTGAGCGACGATTCGACTTCTCGCATGATCCAGCGGCGCGAGTTGCCGCGCTGATTCGGCTCGTCGCCCATGCTCGCATGGACTTTCGTGGCGAGCACCACATTGGCGCGACGTCCCTTGAGCGCCGCGCCAACGATCTCCTCGGACTCGCCGTGGGAGTAGACGTCGGCGGTATCGACGAAGTTGATGCCCGCGTCGAGCGCGCGATGGATGATGCGAATACTCTCATCGTGGTCGCGATTGCCCCAGGCGCCGAACATCATCGTGCCGAGGCAGAGCGGGGTGACCTGCACGCCGGTGCGGCCGAGGGGGCGGTGATTCATGGTCCGTGGTCCGTGGTCCGTCTTCGGGTGTCAGTTGCCAGTCGTCAGCGGCCCGTCACGAGGCGCCGGGACCCGAGGCTTCAGCGGAAAGAAAGCCGGGCCGGGAAGCGCCGGCCCGTCGGCTCAGGACGCCATGGCATTGTTATTTCCTCTGCTCTGGCCGGTCAGGGAGAACTTCATGGCAACTCCGGCACACCAGCTCGTCGGGCGACTGGCGATCACCGTTGCGCTGATCGCCGGTGTGCTCATCGTCGGCGCGTTGCTGCGCGCGCTGAGCAATGCGGCGCTCGGCACGAGTCAGCGCGGACGCGCCAAATTCTGGACATCGCAGACGCTGCACCTGCTGACGCTCGCGGGCGTGATCGTCGCGGTCGTCGTCGAGTGGTCGGATCAGGGCCGCGGGCTCGCGACGTTCGGCGGTTGGCTCGCCGCCGGACTCGCCATTGCCCTGCAGCGCGTCGTCACCGCCTTCGCCGGGTATCTGATCATTCTGCGCGGCAAGATTTTCACCGTCGGCGACCGGATCACCATCGGCGGCGTGCGCGGCGACGTCGTCGCACTCGGCTTCATGCAGACGACCGTGATGGAGATGGGCGAAGCGCCAGGCGAGCGGGGTGACGACCCGTCGATGTGGATCCACGGCCGACAATACTCCGGCCGTCTGGTGCGCGTAACGAACGACAAGATCTTCGACAAGCCGATCTACAACTACACGCGCGAGTTTCCATTCATCTGGGACGAGATCATGCTGCCGATCCGCTACGCCGACGACTATCACACCGTCGAGCGGATCATGCTCGATGTCGCGCGGCGGCACACGGAGCAGATCGTGCGCGAGGCGGAGCCGGCCTGCGCCAGGCTGCAGGAGACGTATTTCCTCCGCGATGGCGTGAACCTCGAGCCGGCGGTGTACCTGCAGCTCACCGACAACTGGATCGCGCTGTCGGTACGATTCCTCGCGCGCGACCACGACGTGCGCAGCCTCAAGAACGCGATGTCACGTGAGATGCTCACGGAGCTGGAGCGGGCGAAGATCGGGATTGCATCGGAAACGCAAGCGATCGTCGAGGTGCCGCCGCTGGTGCTACGGGAGGAATAGATCGTCCGTGTTCCATGGTCGTCGCCCGGTGCTGGTCTGGCGCGCCGAGTCTCTCGCGCCACACCCACAAAGCCTTTGGTTTTTCATCCGTTCCATTCGTCCCATCCGTGTCATCGCAGTTCAACCCGTTGCGGCTGGGTCAGCATCATTGCCTGGGAAAGTGTCGCGAAGTCGCGGAGAATGGCGGAGAACAGCGGAGACGGCTTGAAGTTGAATTGCGAGGGGTCGAGAACCAACCGCCGATCAGCGATGGCACTTCCGAAAGCATCGAGACGTTCGTGCATCACGCGCGGCTCGATGGTTGTTCATCAGGCGCGATACCCCCTCGCGCCTCGAGAGCCCAACGGTTTGCACGGCCCGCGGACCGGGTTTTCCCTGACACCCATGCGGCAATTCCCTGACACCGCTCGGCGCCTTCCACCGCGTTCTTTCGCTGCCGCCGCAGCGCAATTCGTCGACCTTCCTCCTCCCCGCGGTCGGCGCCACTCGCCACCCCGCCAGTGCTCGTCCCCAAGCTCGTCACCACGCTCCAGACATACGACCGTCGACAGTTCCTGGCCGATCTCACGGCCGGTGTCATCGTTGGCATCGTCGCCATTCCGCTGGCCATCGCGTTCGCCATCGCGTCGGGCGTCACACCCGGTCGCGGTCTGTGGACCGCGATCGTCGCCGGATTCATCATCTCGGCGCTGGGTGGCTCGCGCGTGCAGATCGGCGGGCCGACCGGAGCGTTCGTCGTCATCGTATATGGAATCGTCCAGAAGTACGGCATCGATGGCCTGACGGTCGCAACGCTGATGGCCGGCGTGCTGCTCATCGTCATGGGCGTCGCGAAGCTTGGCTCGGCGATCAAGTTCGTGCCGCATCCAGTGATCACCGGTTTCACGAGCGGCATCGCGGTGATCATCTTCTCCAGCGAGGTGAAGGACCTGTTCGGTTTGCGCATGGGCGCCGTCCCCGCGGCGTTCCTGCCGAAGTGGGCGGCGTTCGCGTCGCACGCCGGCGCGTTCACGCCGGCCGCGATCCTCGTTTCGGCGCTCACGCTCGCGATCATTCTCGTCTGGCCGCGAGTCAACCACCGCATTCCCGGCCCGTTCGTCGCGCTCATCGTGGCGACGGTCGTCGCGCATGCGGCGCATCTCGACGTCGAGACGATCGGCTCGCATTTCGGACCGTTGAATCCCTCGCTGCCGCACCCGCAGGTGCCGCACCTCTCGCTGGCGCAGGTGACCGGTCTCGTGGCGCCGGCGTTCACGATCGCGATGCTGGCGGCGATCGAATCGCTGCTCTCGGCCGTGGTGTCCGACGGCATGATCGGCGGGCGGCATCGCTCGAACATGGAACTCGTGGCGCAAGGCGTGGCGAACATCGCGTCGCCCTTGTTCGGCGGTATTCCGGCTACCGGCGCGATCGCCCGCACGGCGACCAACGTCAAGAACGGCGGCCGCACGCCGATCGCGGGCATCACGCATGCGATGACGCTGCTGCTCATCACGTTGTTCTTCGGCAGGTACGCGGCGAGCATTCCGCTCGCGACCCTGGCGGCGATTCTCGCGATCGTCGCCTACAACATGAGCGAGTGGCGTACGTTCCTGGCCGAGCTGCGGTCGCCGAAGAGCGACGTGGCGGTGCTGCTCACGACGTTCGGCCTCACGGTGCTCGTCGATCTCACGGTGGCGATCGCCGTGGGCATGGTGCTCGCCGCGTTCCTGTTCATTCGCCGGATGGCGGTCGTGACGAACGTCGGCCTCGTCGGCGTCGACGACGAGGATGACGAGCCGCTCGCGCCTTGGCGACGGAGCATTCCGCGCGGTGTGCTGGTGTTCGAGATCGACGGTCCGTTCTTCTTCGGCGCCGTCGAAACGTTCAAGGAGACGCTTGGCCAGATTTCCGAGCGCCCGCGCGTGCTGATCATCCGGATGCGGCACGTCGGCGCGCTGGATTCGACCGGGATGCATGCCTTGAAGGACGTCGTCCGTCGATTGCGGCGGAACGGAGCCGCGGTCCTGTTCGCCGACCTGCGCGAGCAGCCGCTCGCCGCGATCATGGGCTCGAGCGTGATGGACGAGCTTGGCCCGAATGTCCTGTTCGAGAGCATCGAAGATGCCCTGGATGCGGCGCGCGCCCTCCTCGCCCCCGAGCGGCCCCTGACGTACATTGGGTGACCGCGGCCGGTCCGGGTGGACCGGCCGATCGTGCCATCGCGAGGGTTCCTCCCATGAAATACGCCGGATTCGTGTCGACGCTCCGCGGCGCGACGATCGCCGCCGCGGCCCTCATCGCGTGCGCGCCAGCACTGCATGCGCAGACCCTGGCTCCTGTCCGCACCGACTCCACCGCGATTGCCCAGGCGCGCGCCGACAGCCTGCGTCGTCCGTACACGGCAGCGGACATCGCGTTCATGGACGGCATGATCCATCACCACGCGCAGGCGCTCGTCATGGCGCACATGGCGCCGTCGCACGGCGCGAGCGAATCGGTGCGCACGCTCTGCGCGCGTATCATCAACGCGCAGCAGGACGAGATCCACTTCATGCAGCAATGGCTGCTCGACCGGGGGCAACCCGTTCCGGAAGTCACGCAGAGCGGCGAGGTGATCATGCCCGCAAAGGGCGGCCACGGCTCGATGGCAGGCATGGACATGCCGGGCATGGACATGCATGGCACGGCCGACCACACGCTGATGCCGGGCATGCTCACGCCCGCACAGCTCGATACGCTCGACCACGCGCGCGGTGAGGAATTCGATCGGGACTTTCTGCGCTTCATGATCCAGCATCACACCGGCGCTGTCGGCATGGTGAAGACACTGTTCGCCACGGAGGGCGCGGGGCAGGACGAGATCATCTTCAAGCTCGCGACGGACATCAACGTCGATCAGACGACCGAGATCAACCGCATGCGCAAGATGCTCGTCGAGGCGACGCTCGGCATCTCCTACTGAATTCGTTCGGGTTCCACCCAACGTTGTTTCGCGTTCCCAACCTCTCGAGGAGTCTCCCTATGTCACGCCACGCGGTGTTCGCGTCGGTCGCCGTCGGCCTGTTGGCCGTTGCGCCGACACCACGATCCATGTTCGCGCAGGGCGTCACGCCCGCGGGCGAGCCGCAGCCGGACTCGCGCGTCGGACTGAGCGCCGGCCTGTTCGACGCCGGCGAGGCGCTGTGGAACATGAAGCTCGCGTCGACGACGAAGCCGAGCGACAAGTTCATGCACAGCACGAACTCCGATCTCGCGTTCTTCGGCCACTACGCGATTCAGGGCAATTACAACGGCTATCAGATCTGGGACATCAGCAATCCCGCGCATCCCACGCTGCGCACGTCCTACTTCTGCCCGGCGTCACAGAGCGACGTATCCGTCTATAAGAACCTGCTCGTCGTGTCGTCGGAGTCGAACTCGGGCCGCCTCGACTGCGGCGACGAGGGCGTCAAGGACACCGTCAGCAGCGAGCGCATTCGCGGCATCCGCATCTTCGACATCAGCGATCTCGATCATCCGAAGTACATCACGAACGTGCAGACCTGCCGCGGGTCGCACACGCACTCGATGCTCGTCGATCCGAAGGATCCGGCAAACGTCTACATCTACATCTCCGGTTCGGCCGGGCTGCGCTCGCCTTCGGAATTGCCGCGCTGCGCGGTGACGTCGCCCGAAGATCCGAACTCGCCGCTCATGCGGATCGAGATCATCAAGATCCCCGTCGCGCATCCGGAGCGGGCAGCCGTGGTGAGCGGTGCGCGCATCTTCGAAGGGCTGACGAATCCGCCGGTACACGGTGAGACGCAGACCGATATCGACGCGGCCGCGCAGGCGCTGGCGAAGGCCCGCGCAGAAGGCGGCTTCATCGTGAAGATGAACGGCCAGGAGCGCGTGATGCCGCCGGCTCGCGTCAAGCCGATGCTCGACAGCATCGTCAAGGCGCGCGGTGGATCGGGCGAGCCGACGGCAGCGGACAGCGCCGCGCTGCACGCCGGCATTCAGGAAATGATCGACAAGATGATGGGCGGCGGAAATCCGCTTCGGAGCACGATTCAGTATCGTCAGTGCCACGACATCACGCTCGATCCGTCGCTCGGCCTGGCCGGCGGCGCGTGCGAAGGCCACGGCCTGCTGCTCGACATTCGCGATCCGGCGCACCCGATTCGCCTGGACGCGGTGGACGACAAGAACTTCTCGTACTGGCACTCGGCCACGTTCAACAACGACGGCACGAAGGTGTTGTTCAGCGACGAGTGGGGCGGCGGAGGCCAGCCGAAGTGCCGCGCGACCGATCCGCGCGACTGGGGTGCCGACGCGATCTTCAGCATCGAGAATCACAAGCTGCACTTCCAGAGCTACTACAAGCTGCCCGCCGTGCAGACGCCGGAAGAGAACTGCGTCGCGCACAACGGCTCGCTCATTCCGGTTCCGGGCCGCGACGTCATGGTGCAGTCGTGGTATCAGGGCGGCATCTCGGTGTTCGACTGGACGGACGCCAGGCACCCGCACGAGATCGCGTATTTCGATCGTGGTCCGATCGACGCAACGCACATGGTGTCGGGCGGTACGTGGTCGGCGTACTGGTACAACGGCGTGATCGTCAGCTCCGAGATCGCCCGCGGCCTCGACGTGCTGGAGCTCTCGCCGAGCGCGCAGCTGTCGCAGAACGAGATCGACGCGGCGAAGACGGCGCATCTGGACTATCTGAACGTCCAGGATCAGCCGCACTACACGTGGCCGGCGAGCTTCTCGCTGGCTCGCGCGTACGTCGACCAGCTGGAGCGGTCGAACGGATTGTCGTCGTCGCAAATCAGCAGCGCGCGCAATGTGCTGACCGCGGCCGAGCAGGCGAGTGGCACGGCGCGGAAGGGTGATTTGTCGAAACTCGCCACGCAGCTCGATGCGGAAGCCCGCAGCTCCAGCGACGCAGCGAAGGTCAAGCTGCTCGCGCGCGCGGTGGCGTCGCTGGCGAAGTAGCACCGTCTGGCTCGTACGACAGGCCGGCCGTCCCGCATGGGACGGCCGGCCTTCGTGTTGACGGGACCTCTGGGTCTTCATAGAGTTGCGACATGACTGACGTCGTCGCCGAGCCGTTGCGCAGTGGCGAGAGTGGCCGCCCGGGACCGACGGGCCGCGCGGACTTGCAGATCGTTCCGACGCGCGCGCTGCCCGCGGTTGCCATCGTGTTCGCGCTGCTCGTCTGGGCGATCGCCGCCAACAGGCTGTGGCCGCTCATGTTTCTTCATGTGGCGTTCGGCGCCGCGTGGACGATCGTCGATCTCTTTCTCGGCTTCATCATTGGTCCGATCATGCGGCGCCTGCCCGTGCCGGCGCGCATCGAGCTGACGATGAATCTGATGCCGAAGACCGTGCTGCTCATGCCGACGCTGGTGACGGTGACGCTCGCCGCGGGCTGGCAGCTCGGCACGGTGATGGGTACGGTCGACAGCGCGTACTTCCATCACGGCTGGATCGTCGCGAGCTACATCGTCGTGGCGTGCATGGCCGTGATCGCGCTCGGCTTGCTGTCGCCGGCGAACATCGCCGTGCTGTTCGAGCTGAAGAAACCGCATCCGAACCCGGCGATCATTCAGAAATTGATGAAGCGCTTCATCTACGCGGCCGGCTTCACCGGCGCGCTGCAGCTCGGGATCCTGGTGATCATGACGCGGATTCGTGTCGGATGAGCGAGCGTGCGCTTCCGCCGGTCACCGCGCTGGGCATGGCGTCGCTGGCGTTGATTCTCGCTGGCGGCATCTATCTCGCCGCGCATCTGCCGCGACAGGTGCCGCTCGCGCCGGCGGTGGTGCTGCTGATTGCATCCGCGCTGGTGCTCGCGATCAATCTCGTGCTGCTCGCCCGAGTGCGTGACTTCGCGTGGGGCACCTTCTTCCTGGTCGGCAAGTGGGCGCTGCTCGCGTACGTGATCACGGCGGGATTGATCGAGTACGCGTTTCTGCGCGATGGATTGAGCGGCGGCCCGCTCGTGGTGTTGACGCTGTCGATCGTCGTCTATGCTGTGCATGTGCCGGTGCTGATCGCGTTCACTGTAGCGAGGTACGCGTAGCGCCGGAAAATTTCCACCTGCAACGGAGCGCGAACCATGGCCATTGCACTGTTAATCGCACGGTTGATCGTCGGGCTGGGAGTTGCGGCGCACGGTGCGCAGAAGTTGTTCGGCTGGTTCGGCGGCTACGGCGTTCGCGGCACGGGCGGATACATGGAGACGCTCGGCTATCGGCCCGGCCACGTCTTCGCGTTTCTCGCCGGCTGCGGCGAGCTCCTCGGCGGACTGCTGATCGCACTCGGCCTCTTCGGCCCGATCGGCCCGGCACTATTGATCGTCGTGATGATCGTGGCGATCGGCTCGGTGCACTGGCCGAATGGATTCTTCAACACCGCCAACGGCTACGAGCTGCCGCTGACGAACATCGCGGCCGCACTGCTGTTCGCGTTCGAGGGCTTTGGCGCGTGGTCGCTGGATGCCGCACTCGGCACCGCGCCGCACTGGGGCGACGGCGCGACGTGGATCGTGATCGGAATCGCGGTGCTGCTCGGGTTGGGGAATCTCGCGATGCGTCGCAAGACGGCTGGGGCAGCAGCGACGGCGTGAGGTGGTCCGTAGTTCGTAGTCCGTGGCGGTCGCGCGGGTCGAGTGTGGTGCGCCGAATCGGGTTGGACTGAATTGGTGGACGCGGATTTTGCGGAAACTGGCGGACGAGGCAAGGACTGGCGGCTACTGGCGCGCCGAGTCCGTCGCGCCACACCTCAAAAGAGCATTTGGTTTTTCTATTCGTTCAATTCGTCCTTTCCGTGTCATCGGTGTTCCACCTGTTGCGGCTGGACCCGCATCATTTCAATGCAGAGCGTCGCGAAGCCGCGGAGAACCGCGGAGAACCGCGGAGAACGACTGAGCGGGCTTCATTCATCAACACTCCAGCAACGCCCCTCCGCGCCTCTCCGCAGTGCTCCGCCGTGCTCCGCAGTGCTCCGCAGCCCCTTTCCTCTCGCTGCGAGGTCGCCGGTGTAGCCGGATTTGCCGTCTCTATGGTGCGATGGTCTCTCGCGCCGCCGGGGCCGAATTCGCGCCTCGTCCGCCGGTTTCCGCCAAATCCGCGTCCCGCACTCAGTCCAACCCGATTCGGCGCACGCCACTCACCCCGCGCGACGACCTCGACGGACCATGGATGACCCGACCAACAACTTGCCTCGCGCGTCGGCCGTCAGTAATATACTCGCCAGTATGTTACTCGTCCGACAATGAGCTCCACCAAACGCACACTGAAATGGGAGCGGCGGCCCGAGGCTCGGCCGCAGGAGTTGCTCGACGCCGCGTTGCGTGTGTTCGCCACGCGGGGGTACCGGAACACTCGGCTCGAGGAAGTCGCGGCCGAGGCCGGCGTGACGAAGGGCGCGCTCTATCACTATTTCGAGAACAAGGAAGAGCTGCTGCTGCGCGCCATTCAACACTATCAGGCGCGGGCGTTCGGTCGCATGGAGGAGGCGATGCGCGGCGAGCGCGGACCGGCGTCCGCGCGTCTGCGCCGCATGGTCGAGAGCGCGTTCAGCGGCAACGACGACGCACGGCGCGACGTCCTGCTGCTCCTCAATGGCCTGGCGCACGCCGTGCCCGAGGTCTACCGCGAATGGCTCGCGACCGGTCCGATGAAAGCGTGGCGTCTCATTGCCGCAATCATCGAGGACGGAAAGAAGTCCGGTGAGTTCCGCGCCGATGCGGACAGCGAAGTCGCGGCGCGCCTGCTCGTGTCCGGCCTCGTCACGCAGCTCGTCTGGCAGTACCACGCCGGCGACGTTCCCGGCATCCGCATCGGCCATCGCCGGCTGATCCAGTCGGCGATCGATCTGTGTCTCGCCGGATTGCAACCGGCTGCTTCGACATGACCGCGCCCACCGCGCAGCACGGCGCCAATCACAAGTGGATCATCGCCTGTACCGTGCTCACCGGCACGATCATGGCCGTGCTCGACTCGAGCATCGTCAACGTCGCGCTGCCGGACATGTCCGGCACGCTCGGCGTCACGATCGAAGAGATCACGTGGGTCGTGACGTCGTACATCCTCGCGCAGGTGATCGTCATGCCGATCACCGGTCTGCTCTCGGCGCGATTCGGTCGCAAGCGCTTCTACATGACGAGCGTCGTGCTGTTCACCGGCGCCTCGATGGCGTGCGGACTGTCCGGCAGTCTCGGCACGATGGTCATCTTCCGCGTCATTCAGGGCTTTGGCGGCGGCGTGCTGCTCACCGTCTCCCAGGCGATTCTGCGCGAGAGCTTTCCGGCGGAAGAGCAGGGCATCGCGATGGGCCTCTATGGACTCGGCGCGGTGCTCGCGCCGGCGTTCGGCCCGACGCTCGGCGGCTGGATCACCGATCAGTATTCGTGGCCGTGGATCTTCTTCATCAACGTGCCGATTGGCATGCTGAACCTGATGCTCGTGCAGCGGTTCATCGAGGATCCGCACTACCTCGTCCGCGAGAAAGGCTACATCGACTGGCCCGGGCTGGGTTTGCTCGTCGTCGGGCTTGGCGCGCTGCAACTCATGCTCGAGGACGGGCAGAAGAACGACTGGTTCCAGTCGACCTACGTCATGAAGCTGGCGGTGATCGCGGCCGTCGGGCTGCTCCTTTTCATCTGGCGCGAGCTCAGGGCCGAGAAGCCGGCGGTCAATCTGAGAATTCTCAAGAACATGTCGTTCAGCTCGGCCACCGCGCTCGGCGGCGTGCTTGGGCTGGCGCTCAACGGCAGCCTGTTTCTCCTGCCAGTCTTCCTGCAGAACCTGCTTGGCTTCAACGCCATGCAATCGGGCATCACGATGCTGCCGCGCAGCATTGCGATGGGCGTGCTGATGCCGATCGCCGGCCGATTCTACAACCGACTCGGGCCGCGCATGATGGTCGGCGGCGGCCTGATCGTCGCCGGCTATGGCTTCTACACGATGTCGACGCTCACCACCGTCGTCGGCTTCTGGGATCTGTTCTGGCCACAGCTCTGGCAGGGTGTGGGCTTCAGCCTGATCTTCGTCTCGTTGAGCACGGCGGCGTTGTCGACGATCTCCAAGCCGCGCATGACGGCGGCCACCGGTCTGTACAACGTCGTGCGCCAGGTGATGGGCAGCGTCGGCATCGCCATTTCCGCGACGATGCTCGTGTCGAGTACCGTGCGCTACCACGCCATTCTCTCGGAGGACGCGGGCGCATCGGGTCACGCGCGGCAGTTGCTCCAGCAGATCACCGGCGGCATGATGGCCAAGGGCGCCGACGCGTTCACCGCCAAGGAGCAGGCGATGCGCATCATCGATGGGCTGATCGGCAAGCAGGCGGCCGTGCTCGCGTACAATCATGTGTTCGTGTTCGTTGCATCGCTGTTCTTCATCGGCTTCCCGCTCGTGTTCCTGCTGCGCCGGGGCACGCCGAGCGCCGACATGGAGATCGCGATCGATTAGTCCTCACCTCAGCACGTGGAGGGTTGGATGCAGCATCAGGAAATTCAGCTGAAGACGCCGGACGGCCGCTGTCCCACGCACGTCTATCATCCCGACGGTGCGGGTCCGTGGCCCGGCGTGATCGTCTACATGGACGCGATCGGCTGGCGGCCGGCGATGATGGAGATCGCCGAGCGGATCGCGAACGCGGGCTACTTCGTGCTGCTTCCCGATTTGTTTTATCGCGTCGAGTTCGACGTGTCGAACGGCCTCAAGCTCTTCAGCGATCCCGCGGTGCGCGAAGACATGATGAAGCGCGTGATGCCGTCGGCGAGTCCGGGGAACGTCGTGCGCGACACGCAGGCATTCCTCGAGTATCTGGACGCGCAGCCGGACGTCATGCACGACAAGATCGGCATCGTCGGCTACTGCATGGGCGGACGGCTCGCGCTGTACGTGGCGGGCAACTTCGGCGATCGCATCGCGGCCGCTGCCCTGTATCACGCGGGCGGCGTGGCGACGGACGCACCGGACAGCCCACACCTGCTCGCGCCGCGGATTCGGGCGAAGATGTACATCGGCGGCGCCATGGAAGATGCCGGGTTCGATCAAAACGCGCAGGATCGACTGAGCAAGGCGCTCGACGATGCCGGCGTCGACTACACGCTCGAGATGTACGCCGCGCGCCACGGATGGGTGCCAACCGACACGCCGGTGCACGATCCGGTCGCGGCGGCGAAGCACTGGGAGACGCTGTTCGAATTATTTGACGAAGCGCTCGGCACAGGCGTGGCGCAGTAAGACGGCAGATAGTGAGACGGACATCCGCAGGCAGTCTATGGCTGCCTGCGGATGCTCACGCCGCCGTTGGTCGTGACGACGCGAATCGGCGCACCGCCTTTTCCGATGTCCGCGCTGATCTCGCGGCTGATTCGGCCTTGCACTGTGATCGGGAAATCGATGTTCATGCCGCCGTTCACCGTGCCCGTCGTGAGGTGGGCCGAATAGTTCGTCGGCAGCGTCAGCCTCACGCTGCCGTTCGTCGTGCGCAGGTCGAGACCCTCGCCGTTCCATCGATCGCCGCTCAGCTCCACGCCGACGCTGCCGTTCGTCGTGCCGCCGTGCACGTCGCCACCGACGTCGCGCAGTCGAACGCTGCCGTTCGTGGTCTCCATTCGGATGTGCGAGCTCACATTGTCGACGGCGATGCCACCATTCTCCGCCTCGAGATCCAGATCGGTGCCCCGCGGCAGCCACACCTCGTAGCTCACGGCGACCGACTCGTGGCGGCGCATGTCGTCCGGGAGATCGGCGCGAACGCGGCCGCCGTCCGTGTGCACCTGCGCGCCCTTCGCCAGGCGCTGCGCTTCGGCGGAGTCGTTGGCGTGTGCGTCGATCATGGCCACGACCAGAATGTCGTTGCCGTCGCGGCCATGCACCGTCACGCTCCCATTCTGGCCCGCATCGATATCGAGCGAGTGCGTGGCGGGCAGCGTGTAGTCGCGCACCTCGCAAAAGTGCTCGTCGTCACCGCCCCAGCGATGGCTGCAGTCATCCATGAATTGGCGCGCCTTGCCTTGCGCGGGAACGGACGACGTGGGACGCTGTGCGCCGGCGGTTGCGGCCGCGACCAGCATCAGGAATGGAACGGCGAACGAGACGGGCCGGCGTATGCGCGACATGGGGCGATCTCCAGGCGAAGGTCCGTCGAATAGACAGATCGATTGCTCGAAGGGTTGAAAGCCTCGGATTCGAGGCGGCGCGACGCGCGCAGAGGGCGGCCAGCCGATTCACTCCTCGCCCGACTCCGACTCCGACTCGGTCTCGACGACCACACGCTCCTCGGGCAGCCGCATGCGATGGAAGAACACGTGATAGAGCGTCGCGTTCACGGCCTGGAGCGCCGCCGCGATCTCGAGCGGCAGACTCACCCACACGCTCTCCATGAGCTGGCCGGCGATCGTTGGACCGGCGCTCGACAGCACCTGCAGCGGCAGGTTCGAAAAGCCGGCAGCGGTGCTGCGGTCCGCTGGCGCGACGATGCCCATCAAGAAGGACTGCCGCATCGGATTGGCCATCGTGTTCACCATCGTGCGGACGAGAAAGAGTCCTCCGGCGAGAATGAACGTCGGCATCAGCGCCATCGCCGCCATGAGTGAGACCGCGATGAACCGCAGCGCGACGACCGCGCGGACGGTGCCGAATCGTCGCGCCACGCGACCCGCGGCCAGATTTGACGGCGCGGCGAGCACGTTGGCGAGAAAGTACAGGGTGCCGAGCTGCGCGGCGCTGGCGCCGAAGCGCACGTGAAACCAGTACACGAGAACCGGCCCGAGCATGCCGACGGCGAGTCCGTTGGTCGCGTTGGTGATGAGAAAACGCCAGAGCACGTGGCGCGTCGCCGGATGGAGCCGCTGGCCCGGCGTGCGCGGCGATATTGGAGTTTCATGAACCGGCACGATGATCGCCGCCGTCGCCACTCCCAGCACGGCCGCGCAGAGGAACAGCGCACGGTCGCCGGCGACGATCGACACGCCGAACCATCGCTGCAACAGCGTCGGCACTGCGGCGATGAGTGAGCCGAGCGCGCCGGCGAGCACGCCGACCACGGCCACCAGTCCGAACACGTGCGTGCGATGCCGGTCCTGCACCTGTTCGGTGATGAGGGGTTGCTCCGCCGGGTAGAACGGTCCGTACGCGCCGCTCGACCCCGCGCCTCCGCCGCGTCCGATCGTACCGATCGCCGCCGCGATGAGGAGAATTGCAAATCGTGCGGTGAGCGCGAATGTGAGCGCCGCCGTGCCGCTCAGCAATCCGAGCGCGATAAGCAGCGGCTTGCGACCGATGCGATCGGCGAACAGTCCAACGGACGCCGTCAGGAGAATGCTGCCGATGGCGCCGGCGGTGAACACGATACCGACGCGCGTGGCGGTGTAACCGGATCGTGCGAGGTAGATCGGCACGATCACGGACAGAAAGCCTTGCGACAGGCTCCGTAACCCGCGACCGCCGAGTAGCAGGGCAATGTCGCGAGTCAGCCAGTCCGGCCGTCTGCGACCCGGCCCGCGGGCGCGCGGTGCGACGGCGTCCCTCGGTCCCGGTTCGCGTTCGGTGGGCATCGTGAGGCGAAAACTATCCAGGCACCGGAGTGCGGCGCGCCGGAGTGGGCTCGCGGCTTCGCTTGCGGCGCCGGGGGTTGTGGATCACTATTGGCGACCGTGAACTCGCGCGGCGACCGGGGTCAGTCGCGCATCATCGATGCGACGTTGCTCGACCGGTTCGGACGCACCGATGCCCCTGCGTGATTCACAATGAGCGATCGACCCACGCCCTCGGTCGTATTGCTGGTCGCGGACGACCCGAGCGCCGCGGCGAGTCTCGAAATGTGCCTGGCGGCGGAGCGCGCCGATTCGGCGGCATCGTGGTCAGTGTCGACGGCGACGTGCGCCGCCGCGCCCGCAATCGCCCGTCAGAACGCGATCGACGTCGCGGTCGTCGACGCGGACCCGGCTGATCTCGCCGATGTCGTACGTGACCTGCGGCGCGCCGCGCCGACGATGGCCGTGGTCGCGATCGGATCGCCGACCGAGCCTCTGGCTCATACCGATCTGTTGCACGCGGGCGCGCAGGAGATCCTGCCGGCGGTGCCATCCGACGCAGCGGAGCTCGCGCGCGTGCTGCGCGACGCGATCGCCCGGCAGACATGGGCGCGCGAGCTCCTCGCTTCGATGCGCCACATGGGCGTTGCCGCCGAGCACTGGCCGTTGCTCGATGACATTTCTCGCATCGTCGCCGCGGCCGCGACGACATCCGACGCGATGAACGGCGTCACGCAATTGCTCGTCCCGGTGGCCGCCGATTGCGCCTTGATCTGGCTGTCGAACGAGGACGACGGCCGCGCATCGCTCGCGCTCCGGCATGTCGATCGCACGCTCGAAACGGACATTCGCGCGCGCATCGAGCAGATCCTCGACATCGGTCCCGCGACTGACGAGGAAGGACCGAGCGACTCCGTGCCGAGCGTCGACGAGCTGCGCGCGGCGATCGTGCACGACCTATCGAATGCCGGAATCATCATCGCCCGCCCGGCGACGATTCGCATTGCCGGCGAGGCGCGCGGCGTGCTCGTCCTCGGCTCGAACGCACGGGTGGCGCACGACGCCGGCGGGTCGCTCGCGCGCGCGGCCGCCCATCGCATTGCGGCCGCGCTCGAGGCCGGAACGACGCTGCGCCGTGCGCGCGAGGCCGTCGCCGCGCGGGATCGCGCGATCAGCATCGTGTCGCACGATCTCGTCACCCCGCTCACCACGATCCAGATGGGCGCCTCGGCGCTGCTCAGAACGGACCCGCTGAACGCCAGCTTCACGCGGCATGCGGCCGAGCTCATCGAACGCTCGGCGACGTTGATGCAGCAGATCCTGCACGATCTCCTCGACCAGGCCAGCCTCGACGCGGGCGAACTGCGACTGGCTCGCCAACCGACGCTCATCGAGGAGGTCATCGAATCCGTGCACGACAACCTTGCGCGGCTGGCGGAGGAGCGGCAGATCCTGTTCGTATGCAGCAGTCCCGCCGATACGCCGCGCGTCGACGCTGATCCGGAGCGCTTGCTCCAGGTGCTGTTCAACCTCGTCGCGAACGCGATCAAGTTCACGCCGCCACGCGGACGGGTCGAGCTTTCGGTGCGAAGCGTGCAGACGAAAGCCGGTGCAGACGTCGGCGGCGGTGTGGCTGGCCGGCTGGTTCGATTTGCCGTGCAGGATACGGGCGCCGGCATTCCCGCCGAGGATCTGCCGCACGTGTTCGAATGGTTCTGGCATTCGCGCGATGCCGCGCGGGGTGGAACCGGACTGGGGCTCGCGATCGCACACGCGCTCGTGGCCGCACACGGGTCCGAGCTCGAAGTCGAAAGCATCCCCGGCCAGGGCACGACGTTCTGGTTCGAGTTGCCCGAGTTCGTGGCTGCAGAGGGCAACGAGCGGAGCGCGCCATGATGAAGCTGGCGAACGCAGGGACCGAATTTGGACCCGCCGGCAAACCGGCCGACCTGAGTGCGGCGCTGCTCGCACAGCCGCACGTTCACCGCGGCGTGCCGGTGAGCACGGATCGCATCACGGTGCTGCTCGCCGACGATCACACGTTGTTTCGCGCCGGGCTGCGCATGCTGCTGCGAGCCGCGCCGGAAATCGAAGTGGTCGGTGAAGCGGAAAACGGCGATCATGCGGTTGCCGCCGCGGCGCGCCTGGCGCCGGACGTCGTCGTGCTCGATCTCGACATGCCGGGGAGCGATGGCGCGACGGCGATCCGCGGCCTGCGCACCAATGCGCCGTCGGCGCGCGTGCTGGTACTCACGGTCTATCCGGAGCATGCGTCGTTGCTGCCGGTACTCGAGCTTGGCGCGTGCGGATACCTCACCAAGGATGCCGCAGTCCGCGAGCTCGTCGACGCCATTCGCGTCGTCGCGGCGGGCGAGGTGTACGTGCGGCCGTCCGCAGCGCGCGCGCTCGCGACCGCCGTCGCGTCACCGGTCCTCAAGCCGGTGCACCGCACGCGCTTCGATCTGCTGAGCGACCGCGAGCAGATCACGTTGCGTCGCATCGCCAGCGGCTACAGCGGCGCGGAGATCGCGCGCGAGCTCGGCGTGAGCAGCAAGACCGTCGACGCCTACAAGCGGCGCATCCGCGACAAGCTCGGCCTCGTACATCGAAGCGATTTCGTCCGCTTCGCCGTCGAGGCCGGGCTGCTCGGCGCCGGCGCCTCGCAGCTGGAGGGCGAGCGCTAGTTCGAGGCGGCGGACCCGCGTGGATCCGCCGCGCAGCGCGGCAACACCAGCGTGAATACCGAGCCGCGACCCGGCTCGCTGCACGCCACGAGATTTCCGCCCATGCCGAGCGCAAACTCGCGGCTGATCGAGAGTCCGAGCCCGGTGCCGGACCCGTGCAGGCCGTCGTTTTCGCGTACCTGCGCGAACGGCTCGAACAGGCCATGCAGGCGATCGGCCGGGATCCCCATGCCCGAATCTCGAACGTGAATGCGCACGGTCTGATCGCCCACACTGCACTCCAGCGTGAGCGTGCCTCCGGTCTCGGTGAACTTGACGGCGTTCGACAGGAGATTGATGATGATTTGCTGAAGCTTGCCGCGATCCGCGGAGACGTGCAGATCCGCCGGCGGCAGGTGCCGCACGTACGACAGCGCCTTGGCGTCGATCAACGGGCGAATGACGTCATCGAGCGACGCGACGAGCGTGCTCACCTGCACGTCGGCGATGTCGTAGCGCACCTTGCCGTTCTCGAGCTTGAGATAACTCAGCGCGTTGTCGATGAGACTCACGAGATACCGCTGGTTGCGCGCGATGCGCGTGAGGTCGATCCGCTGCTCGTCCGTGACCGCGCCACGGGTGCCCGCCTGCAACAGCTCGACGTATCCGCCGATCGCATTGAGCGGTGTGCGCAGCTCGTGGCTCATCATGCCGAGAAATTTCGTCTTCGCCTCGCTCGCCGCTTCGGCGGCTTCGCGGGCGGCCGTGGTTCGCTCGATCAGCGACTCGCGCTCGGACACCGCGAGCCGCCGCACCATCGCCGAGCCGACGAGCGTGGCCACGGACTGCTGGAAATACACGTCTTCGCGCGTGAACTCGCGCAGGCTCCGGGCGTGCACGCCGAGGACGCCGAGCGGCGCCGCGCGACCGGGGATCTGCACCGTCACGCCGCAGCGAGCGGCCAGTCCGGTCGGGAGTGACGCGACGTGAAAGCGCGTTTCCGTGCTGCTGTCGGTGACGATCAGCGGTTCAGCCGCGCGAAGCGCGAAGCCCGCCTCGCAGTCGGCGGTTGCCTCGAGGCGGTACTGTCCGAGGTGCTCGCCGGACAGTCCCTCGCCGGCGCGAAGCACGAGGCTCGATCGATCGTCACAGAGCTCGAACACCTCGCAGTAGTCGACGCGCAGTGCCTCGCGCAGTCCGCCGACGGCGGCAGCGAGAATCTCGTCCACGCTGTCGAGCCCCAGAAAGCGCGTTCCGAGGCGCGCGACGGCGGACTGGCGCGCCGCCTGATCCGCGAGGCGGAGTTTCGTGTTCTCATATCGGCTCGCCGTGCGGGCATGGCGCACGGCGCCTGCCGCGTGACTGGCCGCGGCGCGGATGATCGCCAGCTCCAGCGCATCCGGAAAGTCCGGTCGATTGGCGCCGAGTACGACTTGTCCCAGCTCGCCGCCTTCGCCGATGTCCACCCGCGCAAGTCGGCGCCAGCGCGACCGTGCCTGCGCGGACGCCTCCGTCTCGACCGGCGGCGGCGCGGACGTGGGTCCGTCATCGGTGAATCGCGCTTCGAGCAGGTTTGCGTGTACCAGCGTCGCGAACAGATCGCCGAGCCCGCGCACGATTGCGTCGGGCGATTGTCCGAGCCATGTGAGATTCGCCTGCGCGAGTCCGATGAGATCTCGCGCGCACCGGTCATGGTCGATTCGCCCGCTCGTCGCGAGCTCGCCTGCGCGGTGTTGTATCCGATTCCGTTGCATGAGCGCCACCCTCCCTCCACTCGTCCGATCTCACCAGTCGCCAGCATCGGCATCAGCAAGAGAACGAAATGTCGGACGTGGCGCTGTCAGGCAATCGGGAAGCACGGTTCCCGATTGCCCGGCAGGGCAGCCTGTTCAGCGCGTGATCGTCACCTCGCGCATCATGCCATGCGCAGCGTGCGGCTTTCCATCTTTTGCATCGGGCACGAAGCACATCAGCGCATAGCGACCAGGCGCCAGCGTCATTACGAGCTCGTTCACCTGCCCGGGTGCGATCGGACTCACGCCGCCGAGAAAATGTCCCGGGGGTGGACCGGCCATCTTCTCGACCCAGCTGGCTACATCCTGGGGCGACTTGCCCGGCTCGAGACGCACGACGACCAGCTCGTGCGGCTGCGCGCCAGCGTCGCGCACCGTCAGCCGTGTGGTGCCGGCGTGCATCGTCCACGGAATGCCGAACGCGTAGTCGTTGAGCGTGATCGTGTCACGCGTCGTGACGAGCGAGGCGGGCCGCGCGGCGGCGCCCGCGACGTGCAGCGAGCGCGACATGCCTTTCATCACGTGCGGCACACCGTCCGGACCCGGAATGATGCAGATGACCGCGTAGTTGCCCGGGCGCAGATCGACGATGGTGGGGAAGGACGTTCCACCGGGATCGACGGCGTTCGGACCGCCGGCGAACACGGCCCACGGCGGCGGCGGACCAGGCGATTTCATTCCGGCGACCAACTCTTCGGTGGTGTGGCCGCCTTCGAGCCGAATGAGAAAAAAGTGATGCGCCTGTTTGCCGTGATTGACGAGCGTGAACGCCGTCGGGCCAGCCTTGAGCGTCGCGGGCAGGCTGAAGCTGAAGTCAGTTGCCACGACGGTGACCGGCGTCGCCTTGGCGCTGGTCGGGTGCGGCGCCGGACCACCGACCAGTCCCGGTGCCGCGGCAATCGCCAGCAGTGCGAAAGTCTGAACGAACATTCCGGATCCTCCAGCGCATTCGCGCGCCGCATGGGGGTGAAACGTGGATGAGTCTGGTCCGAGCAATACGAAGTCAGTGAGCGCCGGATTCAGGGGGTGAATCCGACCGCGCCAATGATGGCATTTTGGCTGGCGCGGCGCTGTCCCCAAAATGGGGGACCCACGTTCTCCAAGTTGGCGTGCGTGCGGAAGTTCGGCGAGCCCTGCGGCCGCGCGATGGCCCGCGATCTGCTTTATATCGGTGCGGGGAAGGCGGTGTGGGGTGGGGGACGACGGGCTACAAGGACGAGGGCGGCGCTGCACCAGTGGACGCTGCCCGCGTCTCATGCAGGTGAAGCCTCTGCTCCGCCGCCGTGTTCACGCGCCGATCGCGATCGCCGGCCGAGTGTTTTGAAAGCCTCAGGACCGGCGCAACACCCGCGCAACGACGACCGTGCGAAATACCGCCGTGCCGAACGCGCCAATACCGATCAGCGCGACCACTGCCAGCAGCACCGCACCTTCCGGCCAGTCTGTTGCGGCCGCGAGCGGCCCGTCGAGGAGTGACGCAAGGGCGAGCAGCACGAGGCGTTCGGCGCGCTGCATCACGCCGCCGCGACAGTCGACGCCGACCTGGCCCGCTTTGGCGCGCGCGTAGCTCACGAGCAGCGAGCTGCCGGCTGCGAGCGTCGTCGCCAACACGCCCCACGGCGACCACGCGAGGTAGAACGCGAGTCCTACGAACGCGAACACCTCGGCGAAGCGATCGAGCACCGAGTCGAGGAACTCGCCAAAGGTCGACACCATGTTTCGCGCTCGCGCGATCCGACCGTCCATGATGTCGGCGAGCCCACCGAGCAGAATGCACCAGCCCGCGACCCCGGGCTGCCGCTCGACATAGGCGATGCCGGCAGCGAGGCCGAGCAAGGCGCCGGTCACATTGAGCACGGCTGGATCGATCCGGCTGGCGATCAACGCGCGCTCGAGCGGGCGAATCGTCCACATCACCCAGTCGCGAATCCAGTAGCCGAGCAGAACCGTGGTCGGCCGGCGAGCGACTTCGGGATCGATCGGGCGACCGCGCGTCACCACGGCGTAGATCGGCATCGTGAGCACAGCGAGGCCGGCAAGCACCAGCGCGATGTAGGCAGTCATCGAATTTTTCAGGGTTCACTCTGGCGCTGTGGCCGATGCCGCAGATATCGGATGGCCTTCGGCCACAGAAAGATGAGCGGCCACCGCCGCTCGCGCTCGGTGAGCTCGATCACCACACCGCTGCGCCGGGCCACCTTTTCTGAAACGTAATCCAGCCAATTGTCGTACAACGCGATATACTTGACCCAGCGTAGCGTCGCCCGCAGCTTGCTGCGGCGGTAATATCTCGCCAGCCGGAACCGCTCCCACCACCCCCTCGGGTACGGGTCCCGGTACGTCTCTCCTTCCGGGTCGAGCACCCCCGCGCGACCGAGCCACCGTAGCAACGCCGCATACATTGGAACGATCTCTGTGCGCTGAGCCGCGAGAATCGCTTCGACCCGCTCCGGACGTTCGGGGCGGATCTCGGCAGCGAACGACGTTGCGATCATCGCGCGACAGTACGCTTCCACGTCGAAGCGCAACGGCAGCGAAGCGCGGCGGCGTTCGAACGCGCCGGCGCGCACTTCGAGCACGGCCTCGGTCACCGTTCGCCGGGCGTCGGCATCGCGCGTCCACAGCAGTTGCGCCGGCTGGAACAATCGTCCGCGAACGAAATGATCGCGGGCCCGTGTCGAGCACGCACGCTGAAAGTGAAACAGCGAGAACACCGCGCACTTGGCGTGGAGCGGCGGTGTCGCACTCGAATCGGTCACCGAGATCACGTTCGGCGGCAGAACGCGATTCAGCCACGCCGCGGTGCGGGGCCGATAGCTGGTGCCGACGCGTGCGGCCAGCGAGCGGTACGCCATCAGATAATCATCAACGATCACGAGAAAGTCGTGAGCGCTTTCGGCGCGAGCATCCGCGCTGTGGGCGTGCGAGCCGTAGTGCAGCAACCCAACGGTCGTCGGACCGAACGCGTCGGCGAGAAACTCGGCCAGCTGTGCGGCCCGTGGCGACGCCGGGGTCTCCAACCCCGTCGCCAGCACGCGGCGCATCTCCGGATCAGCGAGCGGGGGCGGGTGTGGCGGCATCGATCGGTGCATCGGCGGCTTCAGCGCGCATGGCGGTGAGCGTGTCGACCATTCGCTGTCGTAGCGATTCCATGAATGCGTCGATGGCCTCGGGCGTCGAAGGTCCACCGAACGTGAACGGACCGAGAATGGTCACGCGGACCTCCGCGGCGCCGAACCCGGTGACCGCGTCGCTCGTCGTGCGCGCGCTCGTCATGCCGTCGGCGACCACGCAGTACACGGGACCGTTCGTGCGGCCGAGCATGATGCGGAGGCCGCTGCGCATGAACCGCCCGATGGCGCCGTCGCGAGTGCGGTGCCCTTCGGGAAAGATGAGCAGCGTGCGTTCGCCGCGCGCGACGAGGTCGGCGGCATCGGTCAGCCCCTGCAGCTCCTCGCGCGTGATCGTGCGCTTCTGCGACACGATGGGAAAGCCGGCGAGCCGCACGAGCGGCGAGATGCCGGGCACGCCGCGCCGGTACCGGTCGCGCGTTGGAATCAGCACCTGGGGTCCACGGATGAGCCAGACCCCGAGCGGAATGTCGAGGACCGATTGATGGTTCATCACGACGATGCAGCTCCGCGGCGGAATGGCGCCGCGCACCGTGAGCCGCACGCCCGCGACGACGCGGGCCAGGGCGAGCGTGGCGTGCGCCTGCATGCGGAGCCAGACGCGGATCACGGCCGCTCGCCGCCGTGGAAATAACGTGACCATCGGCCAGACGACGAGTCGTTGTCCGAGGCCGATGAACAGTAGTGAGTAACACGCAAAGAGGGCGACGAACGCGCCGCTGCGAAGCCCCCGTCCGAATTGCGCCGGGTGAGTGTCGAGATTCGCAGGCTGGTCGATCTGGCCCGGACTATCGCCGTTCAAATGGAGGTCACCATGTCTTTACCGGTCGAAGCGCAGCCCGAGCCGCTCGAAGCGCAACCCCCGAACGTCTCGGACTACGACTATAGCAATTTCTTCTACTCGACGAGCGACGACCCGTTCGCCGTGCTCGGACCATACAACGACTGGTTCGAGCGTGCGCTGCCGCAGGGTTACTATCTGTTCTCCCAGGCCATGTCAACGCCGCCCCAGGGTGAGATCAATCTCACCGAAGGGCTCGAGCGCAAACAGGTCCGGCTGATCAATCTGTCGTCGTACAATTACCTCGGACTGTCCTTCCGCCCCGAGGTGATCGCGGCGGCGAAGGCGGCGCTCGACCGGTACGGCCTCGGCGCGGCGGGCTCGCCGATCCTGAGCGGCATGATGGACATCCACGTGCAGCTCGAGGAGGCGCTCGCGAAGTTCAAGCTCAAGGAAGCGGCGATGGTCTTCCCGACCGGCTACAGCACCAACGTCGGCATGATCGCCGGCCTGATGCGGCCGGGAGATTGGGTGATCGCCGATCAGAACGCGCACGCGAGCATCGTCGACGGCGCGATCCTGTCGAAGGCAAACGTGCGCTTCTTCCGGCACAACAACCCGGCGGATCTCGAGCGCAAGCTCAAGCACGCCGCCGGCAAGAAGCTCGTCGCCATCGAGGGCGTGTACTCGATGGACGGCGACGTGTGCCCGCTGCCGGAGCTCGTCGCCGTCGCCAAGAAATACGGCGCGCGGATCATGCTCGACGAGGCGCACTCGGCATTCGTCTACGGCGCGAACGGCCGCGGCGTGGCCGAGCTGTACGGGCTCGAGGACGAAGTGGACATCCACATCGGCACCTTCTCGAAGGCGCTCGGCGGGCAGGGCGGGTACGTCGCCGGACCGCGCAGCCTCTACAATTATCTCAAGGGCTTCGCGCGGTCGCGCGTGTTCTCGTGCGCGCTGTCGCCGGTCGTCACGGCCGGCGTGCTCAAGTCGCTCGAGCTGGCGCAAGCCGAGCCGCAGCTGCGCGATCAGCTGTGGGACAACGTTCGGTACATCCGCGGCCTGCTCGATGAGGCGGGCGTGGACGTCGGCGAATCGACGTCGCAGGTGATCCCGATCATGCTCCGGAACGACCGGCGCGTGTTCGAGATCTGTCACAAGCTTCTCCGGGCCGGCATCTATCTCCAGCCCGTGATCTATCCCGCGGTGGCCAAGCATCGCTCGCGCTTCCGCGTCTCCGTCTCGGCGTCCCATACCCGCGAGCAGCTCGACGCGGGGGTCGCCACGCTCGTCCATGTGCTTCGTGAAGAGAGGATTCTCGTATGAGCAGCAGCAGTCATTCCGACTTCGTCCAGTATCACTTCCGCGACGCCATCGGCGGGTTCTTCGAGTTTCCGACGGAAAACGCGCGCGCGATCCTGCCGTCCGATCTCCAGCCGATCGAACCGCACCACGGCTCGAGCGTGCTGTCCGTGATGGCGTTCGACTTCCACGACAGCCCGGTCGGTGAGTACGGGGAGCTGATCCTCTCCATTCTCGTGTCGCCGCGCGTCGAACAGGGGCAGCCGTGGCCGCGCTCGGCGTTCTGGCCATTCCGCCTCGGCACGACCACCACGGAGTCGCGCGAGCACGCGATCGAGCGCTGGCACCTGCCGCACTACATGCAGGACATCTCGATCGCCTGGGAGCGGGGCGACGGCCACATCACCATCAACGCCACCGATCGCGGCGAGCCGATCGTCGACATGACGGTCACCGAGCACGAGTGGTCGAAGGTATCGCATCCGTACCAGGCGTTCATGAACGACGACGACGGCGCGTACAGCTCGATCATCGAGATGGCCGGCCAGTTCAGCGAGAACGAGGAGGAGCGCGGCGGCATCGTGATCCACTCGCAGGCGATGACCAATCTGCTCACCGACTGGGAGGTGGACGTCACGCCGTTCCGCGAGCTGTGGATGCGCAACGGCCTGCAGACGTTCCATCCGCTGCAACAGCTGGCGTCGTTCGCGCCGCGCTGATGGCGGCTGGTGGTGGGGGAGGTGCGGGCGTCTGCGTCATCCTGAACCCGGCAGCGGGCAAAGGGCGCGGCGCCAAAGTGGAAGCACAGGTTCGCCGTGCGTTCGCCGACGTCGGCGTCACCGACGTGCGCGCGACCCGGGCGCGCGGCGACGAGCGTGTGTTCGCGCTGCATGCGATCGAGGAAGGGGCGCGGACCATCGTCGCCGTCGGTGGCGACGGGACGTGGAGCAACGTCGCGAACGCGATCATCACGTCGCGCGCCGACGTGCGGCTCGGGCTCGCCGCCGCCGGGACCGGCAATGATTTCGCCAAGACCGTCGGCGTGCCGGCGACGGATTACGTCGCCACCGCTCGACTCGCGATCGACGGGCCGGATGTCGCGGTCGACGTCGGGCGCATCGAGGGCAAGTATTTTCTCAACGTCACCGGCTTCGGCTTCGACACCGCCGTGCTCGAGGACGTGGAGAAGATCACGCTGCTGCGGGGCGATCTCGTCTACGCGTACTCGGCGCTGCGCCAGCTGTTCGGCTACGCCGGCATTGCGATCGACGTCACCACGCTCAAGGAACGTCGCGGTGTGGTGCAGCACCTGATGTTGATCATCGCCAACGGGCGCAACTTCGGCGGCGCGTTTCGCATCGCGCCCGAGGCGAGCCTCACGGACGGACGGCTCGACGCGATCGCCATCCGCACCGCTTCGCCCTTGAGACGCATGCGCCTGTTTGCCGCGGCCTCGCGCGGCACGCACGGCAGCCAGCCTGAAGTGCGCACCGAGCAGGCGTCGAGCTTCACGCTGTCGTTTCCGTCGCCGCCGGCCTACGAGACCGACGGCGAGTACAATCGCGCCAGCTCGCCGACACTGGAGGTGCGCTGCGTGCCTCGCGCGCTCCGCGTCGTGACACCGATCGCGACCGCCGCGCAGGCATGAAGGCGATCCGCTTCGCGGCGCCGATCCCGACGTACCTCACCACGCGCGCCACCGGTCGCCTGTCGCGCCGGTTCTATCTCGGCAAGCATGCGTGCACCACGTACGGTGACGCGCTGGAGCCGGCGCTGCCGAATGAGCGATGGGTGCGCATCCGCACGCGGATGGGCGGCATCTGCGGCAGCGACCTCAATGTGATAATGCTCAAGGCGAGTCCGGCGACGTCGCCCTTTTCGTCGTTCCCGTTCGTGCTTGGCCACGAGAACGTGGGCGAGGTGATCGAAGTGGGGCGCGCGGTGCGCAGCGTGCGCCCGGGACAGCGCGTGGTGGCGAATCCGCTCCTCTGCTGCGAGCCGCGCGAGATGCAGCCCTCGTGCGCCGCGTGCGCCGCCGGCGACCATTCGCGTTGCGCCCATTTCACCGACGGCGCGCTTTCGCCGGGCATGCTCATCGGCACGACGCGCGACACCGGCGGCAGTTGGGGCGAGGTATTCGTGGCGCACGAGTCGCGGCTGGTGCCCGTCCCCGACGCGATGCGGGACGAGGAGGCGGTGCTCATCGAGCCGCTCGCCTGTTCGGTGCACGCGGTGCGAAGCAATCTGCCGCCGACGGGCGCGCGCGTGCTCGTGATCGGCGCCGGCTCGATCGGACTGCTGACGACGGCGGCGCTCAGCGCCCTGGCGCCGGAGCGTTCCGTGACCGTGCTGGCGCGGCACAAATTCCAGGCGGCGCACGCGACCCGGCTCGGCGCCGCGCAGGTAGTCCGCGCGCGCCGAGACTACTTCGAGGAGCTGGCCGAGATCGGGCATGCACGGCTGCTGAAACCGATCATCGGACGGCCGATCGGCACCGGCAGCGGATTCGACATGACCTTCGTCTGCGTCGGTGGCACGTCGGCCATGGACGACGCGCTTCGCCTCACCCGCCCCGGCGGCACGATCGTCCTGCTCGGCAATGTGAGTTCTCTGAATGGGCTCGACTGGACGCCGCTCTGGCTCAAGGAGCTGACGGTGCGCGGCAGCGTCTGCTACGGCGCGCACGGGCACGGCGGCGCGACGCAGGACGCATTCGCCGAGTCCGCGGCGCTGATCGCGAGCGGCCGCGCGCCGGTCGGACCGCTGGTGACGCAGACGTTCCCCCTCGCCGACTACCGGGCGGCGATTGCGGCGGCGATGAACCGTGGCAAGGGGAACGTGAAGGTGGCGTTCCGATACTAGAGGAGAGGGAGCAGAGGCGAGAGGCGGTGGGGAAAACGTTGACGCCCGAGTCGGCACGCCGCCGCACGATCGTCGGCGCGATCGTCTTTCTGCTGGCGATCGCGGTGCTCGCCTGGCGAATCGCGGTCATTCGCGGGCGGCCGGCGACCAGCGATGCACCGCGGACGGCCGAGCGGATGTACCTCCGGATGATCGCGCGCCGCGTGGAGGCGTACGCGCGGGCGTACCACCGTCCCGCTTATGCGCTGGATTCGGTCGTCGCGCATCTGGACGCGACGAACGCCCGCCTCATGCGAGATCTCGAAACCGATCTGTGGGGCCAGCCCGTCCAGTACGCCTGGTCGCGGTGCGGATTCACGCTACGCTCGAGCGGCGGCGCGCATCCTGGCCATTCGTCGGAGATCGATGGAGATGCCGGCTCGTGGATCATCGAACTCTATTCGTGGCCGGCCAATACCGTGTCGACCGATAGCAGCTGCTAGACGGGCTCGATCAACATCGCGTAGTTCGTCCCGCGGGGCTGGATGCTGCGCCGCCAGCCCCGCGACACTTCGAGTCAGCGCGTCGGCTTCCGACGCGTGCTCGTGCTGCTGCTACCGCTGCTGCTGTTGCCGCGGGTGCTGCTGTTCCTCGTGCCGCTGTTGCTCGCACTGCGGCGTTTCGCCGCGCTCTGCCGGGTGCCGGTCCCACTGGCCGACTCGGTCGCGCGCGCACCGAGGGTGCGGTCCGACGACTTCGGATCCTGACGCGTGGTCACATCACGATTCGCATTGCGCGGCGTGCGTGCGCGTCCGGTATTGCTCGAGCTCGTGTTGTTTCGGCTTCCGGCCATGTTTCGACTCCGGTGATTGGGACATTGTTCTCGACGGCAGAGCGCGTGCCGCTGGTTTCTGGTCCGTGGTCTATCGTCCATGGTCCGTTGTCCAGGTCCATGGTGCGCGGGGGAACGCGCTGGGCTTCATGGCTACTCTTCTCTGAGTTCTGGTAACTCGCACCCGAAATCTCGGTAGTTCTCTCCACTCTCCTCTCTCCACTCTCCTCTCTCACTCATGCTTCCCGACTGGTTTCTCTCTCTCCGCACCCACGGCATGGCCGGCACGCTCGGCATCGAGCTGCTCGAGCTCTCGGAGGCTCGCGTTGTCGCCACGATGCCGGTGGACGAGCGCACGCGGCAGCCGTTCGGAATTCTGCACGGTGGCGCGTCGGTCGCGCTGGCCGAAACGGTCGCGTCGCTCGGCGCCGCGGCGAGAATTGATCGGGAGCGATTCGTCGCCGTAGGGCAGGAGATCAATGCCAATCACCTGCGGCCCAAGTCGGATGGCGTGGTGCGCGCGACCGGCGTGCCGGTGCACAGCGGCCGCAAGAGTCAGGTCTGGTCCATCGAGATCGCCGACGAACTGGGCAAACTGGTGTGCATCTCGCGCTGCACGCTCGCCGTCGTTCCGCGGCGCGCGGAGCCGGCGTAGCCGCCGTAGCGCTCGTCAGTGCGCCGTGCGCACGGCTTCCTTTACGGACGACGCTTCGATGTAGATGTGCTGCACGCTCGGCGCCTCGCGATGAATCGCGCCCTCCAGCCGTTCGATCGCAGTCGTCACGTCGCGCGCCGTCAGCTCGGGCCGGAACTCGACATCCATCGCCACCAGCACCGAGTCGGGGCCGAGCACGAGCGTGAGCGGACGACGCACGTCCAGCACTGCATGCTCCTGTCGCGCGGCGGCGGTGATCGCCTTCAACTCGGTTGGGCGGACGCTTTCACCGATGAGTAGACTCTTTGATTCGCGCGCCAGCAGAATCGCGACGGTCGTCATCACGCCGCCGATGACCATCGATGCGACGCCGTCGAGCGCCGGCTTGCCGAGCCATTCGCTGCAGGCGATGCCGACGGCCGCGACCAGCACGCCGGCGAGATCGGCGGCGTCCTCGAGCACGAGCGTGAAGAATGTCGGATCCGTGCTCTGGCGGAACGTCGTCCAGTAGCTCCGCCCCATGGTGCGGGCGCGGAATCCGCGCAGCGCCACGGTGAACGAGCCGAGCGTGAACAGTGCCGACACGCCGAGCACGCCGAACGACCATCCGAGATTGCCCATCGGCTGCGGGTGAAGAATGCGTCTGCCGCCTTCGTAGAACGACATCCCGCCGCCCAGCGAGAAGAACAGCAGCGCGACGATGAGAGCCCAGAAATAGATCTCGCGACCATGGCCGACGGGATGCGTGGCGTCCGCCGGACGGTTCGCGCGTCGGATTCCGTACCAGAGCAGGCAACTGTCCGCGCAATCGACGAGCGAGTGCATACCTTCGGCGAGCATGGCGGAGCTGCCGCTGTGCGCCGCCGCGACGAATTTCGTCGCGGCAATGCCGATGTTGGCGGCGAGGCCGGCAATGATCGCCGCACGCGCCTCGTGCTTCACGGCGAATCGTCGCCTGGCGGCGGCTCGCTGTGAATCGCGTGCAATGCCGCGTGCGGTCGAATGAGCCGCGGATGCACCGGGTCGCTCAGGTCGAGCCAGTCCCACGGAATCGTATGATCGCGCCAGCCGCTGACGCCGAAATATTCGAGCATCCAGCGGAGCACCGGCCGCGCCGCGATGCGAAGCAGCGCTCCGTGCGCGCCGACGACGTACTCGCGAATCTCGAGGTGCTCGTCGACCTGGACCGCGCGCATCTCCTCGATCTTGCCCACGCGTTCGCCGTTGACGTCGTGGACGACACGGCCGAGCAATCCGCGCACGGTGAGTCGGTTTGGCATATCGGTGCGCTGGTTCACGGTCGTGAGCCGGGGACGTAGGCGACGATGCGGTCGCGCAACACGCGCTCCCAGTGCAATGCGGTCGTGCCGTACGCGTCGACGTCCACCTGCACATCCACGCCGACGTCGAGCACGCACGACCAGGGCACGCGAAGCGGCTCGCCGCGCGCTGCGCCCCAGCGCAGCGCGAGCGCGCCGAACAGTGCGCCAAATGGCCATGTGAGTCCGCGCGTCATCGCCGTGCCGCCCGTCTCGATGTGCGTGATGCGCGGCGGCGCGCCATCGCGAAGCTCGATCGTCAGATCGTCGACGCTCCCCATCGGCGTGTCGGTTCGATCGACCAATGCGTTGTCGATCAGATGCCGCATCACGTGATACGACGTTCGTGTCATGGTGTCTCCGCGCCGTGCTCGAATCGGGCCGGCCACGTCATCCGCCGAACAACTCCAGCGGTATGGTCACCAGCGCGAGCACCGACGCGAGCACCGACACCGCTAGAACCACGCCATTCGACAATCGTCCGTTGACGTGCGTGCCGAGCAGATCTTCGTCGTTCATCAGCGTGAGAAATGGAATCAGCACCGCGGGAAGAACCACCGCCGTCAGCGCCATGGTGAAGATCGTGAGCGCGAGCGGATCGACGCCGAGCGCCGCCGGAATCGCCGCAACCGCGATGGCGATGGTGTACGTGCTGGCGAATCGGCTGGCCTTTGCCGGCGCGACGCTCTCGCCCCAATTCCAGCCGAGCCCCTGCGCCAGCTCGTACGCGACGGTGAGCGCGGATTCGAGACAAGCGCCGAAGCAGGCAATTCCGAGCGATGCCGCGAACAGATAGAAGCCCCACTGACCGAGGGTCGGTGTGAGCAGCAGCGCGATCTGCTCGTATTCCGCGACGCCGACCCCGTGCGCGTGAAACACCATCGCGGCGCAGATCAGAATGCTCATCGCCATGATGCTTCCGAAGCCCATGCCCACGGTGGCGATGACGCGATTCGAGGTGATGTGCGTCTCATCCCAGCGATCCTCGATCGCGCCCGACGAGTAGAAATAGAAGAGGTAGGGCGACACGAGCGCACCGAGAATGCTGACCGCGGTGAACCAGTAGCTCGCGGGATCGTGCGGCGGCGCCCACTGGATGAATCCACGTGCGACCGCGGCCAGCGGCGGATGCGATCGCACCGCGCCGACGGCGAACGAAATCGTGATCAGGCCGAGCAGGGCGATCCAGCGCTCGATCAGCTTGAACGTGCCCCACCAGAGCACCAGCCACACGACGAGCGCCACAGGCATGGCCCACCGGTGAAACGGAATTCCGGTAACGAGCTGCAGCGCGAGGCAGATGCCGCCGATCTGCGACGCGAGCGCCAGGATGTGAACGATCGACTCGACGACGTACGTCCACACGAAAAAGTTCGCGCCGAGCCGTTCGCGCATCGCCGCGCGGATGGTGTGCTTGCTGACCGCGGCGAACCGGCCGGACATCTCGACGAGAAAGATCACGCAGACGGTTCCGAGCGCGATCACCCAGAGCAGCGCGAACCGGAACGACGCGCCGGCTTCCGCGGCGGTCGCGATGGCGCCCACGTCGAGATAGCCGCCGACGCTGGTGATGATGCCGAGCGTGATCTCGAACAGTCGGCTGGGCTTCATTCCGCCACGGGGACGCGCACGAGCGAGTCGTGCAGTTGCGTCAAGTGCGCGTGAATCGCGCGCAATGACGCGAGTGCGCCTGATGTCGAGTCGCGCTGCTGCCGATCGACGGCGCGCTGGAGCGCGGACGCATCGCGCGCCGCTCGGGCGATGATCGCGTCGAGCGAGCCTGGGGATGGGGCCGACGTGGTGCCGCGAGCGCTGATGGTGGCTAGCGCGTCGAGCTGCCCGTGCGCCATCGCGAGCGATGACGACGCGTATTGATCCGGCACCGAGCCGGCGAGCCATGCGTCCGCCGTCATCTGCGCCGCGGCCGACCACGAGGCCGCGGTTCGCACCCGTTCCGCGATCTGTGTCGCCGGCGATCGTTCGCAGGCGGTAACGGCGAATACCAGCGCGATCAGGATGCGCTGAACGACACGCCGTTGGCACCGCCGCACTGGCCGGACATGCATTGTCCTGCGAAGTGGCAAGCCGCGTACCGCCCGGGCCGCCTCAGGGTGTCAGGACACCTTGGCGCGCGAGGGGTACACCACGAACGGCGCGAGGCCGAGTCGCATCTGCATGCTGAACGCGATGCGGTGGTCGAAGTCCTTCATGCGGGTGGCGAGCTCGCCGCTGAACCGCGCATCGACGGTGGCCTCGAGCACCGCGAGCCAGTGCGCGAAATGCTCGGGCGTGAGCCCCGGCATCGCGAGATGCGGTCGAAACGCGTTGCCCGAATATCGATTGGTATGAAAGAGCAGCGTCGACCAGAAGTCCGCGATCCGCGGAATGTGCTCGCGCATGTCGACCACCGCGAAGTAGGGCGCGAGGAGCTCGTCCTCGGCAACGGTCGCGTAGAACGCCGTCAGCAATTCGATGAGATCGTCCTCGCAGAGATCGCGTGTCGACATTCAGTAATCACGCCCGGTAGCTGGCATTCATGGCGTGACGGAAGTCACGTGCCGCTCAGCGCGGTGCCGGCGTGCCGGCTGGCAGCAGCGAACGCAGCCGCGCGAGGTTTGGAATGAGGAGCCGGTCGCGATCCATCGACTCGATGAGTCCCTTGCGGCGAAGCTGCTTGAATGCGCGCGAGACCGATTCCCGCGCCGCGCCGATCTCGAGCGCCAGCTCCTCCTGGGTGCGATGCAGCGTGAGCTCGATGCCGTTCGGCTGCTCGCGTCCCGACTGCTCGGCGTAGCTCACGAGCAGCAACGCCAGTCGCGCGGCGACGTCGCGAAAGGCGAGGGTCTCCGTCACGCGCACGAGGTGGCGAAGCCTGCGGCCAAGCTCGCGAATCACTCCCGCGGCGATATCGGGATGCGTCCGGTACAGATGCTCGAAATCCGCCAGCGGCAGAAACGCGACGCGCGTCTCCTCGAGCGTGACGGCCGACGCGGGATAGGGTCCGCCGTCGAACAGCGGCAGCTCGGCGACCGGACGCCCAGGCCCTTCGATGTGGAGGACCTGCTCCTTGCCTTCGGGATTCGTGCGATAGATGCGCACGCGTCCGGACTCGACCATGTAGAGGCCACGGCATGGTTCGCCGGTCACGAACAGCACGCTGCCCGTCGGCAACGTGCGCTCCACACAGCGCTCGGCGAGACGGTCGAGCGACGCACGATCGAGCTCGGCGAAGATCGGAATGCTGCGAAGCAGCGTGATGACGGACATGCGTGGGATATAACGCGGTCCTTTGCGGTGATGCCAGCGTACGCAGCGAGGTCAGGGTTTTCCCCGCACCGATTTCCGGTTTTTCCCGGCAAAACTCCAGCAATCTCCGACGGAGGCGACCATCCGGAATGGGCATCTTCCGCCACGAATCGAGCGCTTACTCTTTCGGAGGTCTTGCATGTCGGTCCGTTCACGCTGGTCCACGGCGTTCATCATCACGATCGCGCTCGGCCTTGGTGGAGTCGTCATGGCGGCCGCGCGGCGACCCGATACGATCGAACGCATCGACTTCGATCACGTCGTGCGCCCGACGTCGCCGGCCTACGACGCGCGGCTCGCGCCGGTGTCGCGCGCCAGCATCAAGGAATTCAGAATTCCGATCAAGGACGCCACGATCCAGATTGCGCAAGGCGTGACGTATCAAGGCTGGACCTTCGGCGGCACGGTGCCGGGGCCGGTGCTTCACGTTCGAGTCGGCGATCTCGTCCGCGTGCGCGTCGTGAACGAGACGGCGATGCCGCATTCGATCGACTTTCACGCGGCGCGCATCCCGGCGAACGTCGCCTACCGTCAGATCATGCCAAAGGACTCGATCTCCTTCGAGTTCACAGCAAAGGATGCCGGCGCGTTTCTCGTGCACTGCGGCACGCCGCCCATCACCATGCACCTGATGCAGGGCATGTACTTCCCGATCATCGTCGATCCGCGCGACGGCTGGGGCACGAAGGCCGACAAGGAGTTCGTGCTCGTGCAGAGCGAGTTCTACACGAAGCCGGGCGACAGCACGCAGGCGGGCGCGCCGACACTCGTGCAGCCGGACTGGCCGGCCGCGATGGCGAAGAATCCGAGCGAGGTCGTGTTCAACGGTCGTGCGTTCCAGTACAAGACCACGCCGCTCAAGGTGGATGTCGGCGATCGGGTGCGATTCTACGTCGTGAACGCGGGACCGTCGATGAACAGCGACTTCCACATCGTCGGCGCGATCTTCGACCGTGTGTATCCCGACGGCGATCCGTCACACGCGCTGAGCGACATTCAGACGTACACGGTCCCGGCGGGCGGCGGCGCGGTCTTCGAGACGACGTTCAGCAAGGACGGCAGCGGTGAAGGGCTGTACGCGTTCGTGACGCACAGCTTCGCCGACGCGGAAAAGGGCGCGGTGGGCGTGATCCAGGTCGGCACGCCGAAGGTGTTCGCGACGATGGTGCATTGAAAGACGCTGGAACGCTGGAGCGCTTGAGCGCTTGAGCGCTTGAGCGCTTGAACGCCTCGGTCGCGGCTCCAGCGCTCCAGCGCTCCAGCGCTCCAGCGTTCAGGCGTTCAGGCGTTCAGGCGTCAACAATGAGCCGCCCGATCGCGCCTTTCTGGCCGTGACCGAACGAGTGATTCACGAATACGAATTCCCCGGCCACGTCGGCCTGCATCTCGAAGATCATGCCGCCGCCCGCGGCCACATCGAAGGTCTGCACGCCGTGGATCGCGTTGGCCGGCGGCGCGCCGAGGTAGACGGTGTCGAACTGCTCCCCGACGACGTGGAAGGCGCAGGAATGCGTTGGGCCGGCGTTCGCGATGTAGAAGCGCACGAGGTCGCCCTGCTTGACGTGAATCGGCGCGGCGTCGTACTGGCCAGGGCGGCCGTTGAATGCGAACAGATCCGGCAGCGTCACGAGCATCTTCGTATAGTCGAGCGGTGCAATGCCGTTCTGCGCGCCGCCGAGGTAATACTCGTTCTGTACGAGCACGAACTCTTTCGCCTTGCGTAGCGGCGTTGGCGGATCGACGACGAGCGCGCCGAACATGCCCGAACCCAGGTGCATGAGCACCGGCGCCGTGCCGCAGTGATAGAGATAGACGCCGGCGTACTTCGGCGAAAAGGTGAAGGAGAGCGACTCCCCCGGCATGATCGAGCGGAACGCCGTCTTGGGATTGATCTGCGCGGCGTGAAAGTCCATCGAATGCGGGATGCGGCCGTGATTGGTGAGGGTGAACTCGATCGTGTCGCCCTGCCGGACGTGGACGATCGGTCCCGGCACGTCGCCCTCGAACGTCCAGGCGGCGATCACAGTGTCCTCATTGACGCGGATGTTGGCGTCGCGCGACGTGAAGTGCAGTCGCGTCGTGCGCTCGGCGGACACCGGCGGCAGCGCGGGATCGTAGCGATGGAACTGGACATTCGACGCCGTCGTCGTCGTGTCGACGGCGGACGACGACGGCATCGCGTGATGCAAGGTCGTGTCGATCTGGCTGTCCGGATTGCGATCACCGGTTCGCGATTGATGGACGTTCGCCTGCGGTGCGCCACGGCCGCGCGCTTCGGCGCCCTCCTTGTGCTCCCCGCCGCCGCGCTGCTCCGGCCGGCCGCACGCGGCGAGCGCCGTGGCGAGCGACGCCTCGAGCAGAAAGCGTCGTCGCGTCCGCACCGACTCGAGTGGATGCTCGGCGTCCGGCAGGTCGCGAACGGAATCGGTCATCGGAATGCTCCGTGAGATGGGGATGGGTGAATCGCTAGCACGGTCCCGGGCACAGCCGCAACCGTCGTACCGGCGGCGATCGACCGGCGCGCCGCCCTCAGGCAAACCCTGATACGGGCGGTCGATCACGCCGACAGAAGTTCCGCATTGCCTCCGACAGAGTGCGCGATCCCGGACGCCGATCTTCAGGGCAGTTCGATGCACCGTGCGGCGCCGATCGACGCTCCACGCCATCGCGATCCGGAGGAACGTATGACCAGAACACATGTCGCGGCGCTTGCCCTGCTCGCGTTGATGGGAACCGCTGTCGCAGCGCAGACGACCGCGCGCGTGGCGGTCGCTCCCGGCAGCAAACTGTGGATCGAAGGCACGTCCAACCTGCACGAGTGGAGCTGCAAGGCGGACACGCTCGACGCGGCCATCGACGTCGATGCCGCTGCCGTTGCGCAGCTCGCGTCTTCCGCGCCGCAGGCACTCAAGCACGTGCAGGTGAAGGTCCCGGTGCGTGCGCTCAAGTGCGGCCACGGCGCCATGGACAACAATCTTTATAAAGCACTCAATGCGGACAAGACGCCGAACGTGAGCTACATCCTCGCGACGTTCGATGCCGCGCCTGGCGCCACCAAGGACAGCTTCACGCTGCATACCTCCGGCACGCTGGAGATCTCCGGAAAACAGAACCCGATCACCCTCGACGTCGTAGCGGACCGGCTGCCCGACGGCAGCATCAAGGCGACCGGCACGGTGCCGATCAGGATGACGGATTACGGCATCAAGCCGCCGACCGCGCTGTTCGGCCGCCTCAAAACCGGCGATGAAGTGAAGGTGCACTTCGAGCTGACGCTCTCGGCGAAAGCCATCGCCATGGCGAGCGCCCAGCGCTGATCACCCGCGCTGTGGCTTGGCGGAACATCGGGGAATCCCTGACAGTGTGCGGGGGATTCCCCGTCAGCCGTTCCACCTCAACACCGACAGAACCGCTCACGTCCGAGGCCTAGACTTCCCACCATGCAGCAGCTTGTCGAGGCATTCCACTCCCATGTCTGATTCATCGCTGACCGATTCGAACATCGCGGTGCTCGAGCAGCCGACGAGCCGGCGCCGCTTTCTGCGCGACGCGAGTGTAACGGCGCTCGTGGCCGGCGTCGCAACCGCGTGCAAGGCGGCGCCGGCGCAGCGCGCCCGAACCGCGGTGGCGACAATGCCCGGGGTCACCCAGGCGGGTGATGTCGCCGGCGCCGCGGCCATTCGTGCGGCCGCCGATGCCATGGATGCGATGCACGAAGCGCGCATGAAGGCGTTTCCGGCGAAAACGGCGGGCAAGGGGTGCCAGGTGCTGGATCCGCGCATCGAGGACGGCGTGAAGGTCTTCGAGCTGACCGCACGGAAGATCAAGTGGGAAACGGAGCCTGGCACGATCGTCGACGCGTGGGCGTACAATGGCCAGGTCCCCGGTCCGCAGCTTCGCGTGCGCGAAGGCGATCGGGTGCGCATCGTCCTGCACAATCAGCTGCCGGAGTCGACGTCGATTCACTTTCACGGCCTCGAGATTCCCAACGCTCAGGACGGAGTGCCGTTCGTCACGCAGCCGCCGATCAAGCCGGGCCAGAGCTACACGTACGAGTTCACCGCAGCGAATTCGGGCTCGCACATGTACCACTCGCATCATGATTCCACCAAACAGGTGGGACTCGGGCTGCTCGGCGCGTTCATCGTGGCGCCAAAACAGCCGATGGCGATCGAGCGCGTCGACAAGGACTTCGTGCTGATCCTCAACGACGGCATGGGCGGCTACACGCTGAACGGCAAGAGCTTTCCCGCCACCGAGCCGCTCGTGGCGAAGCTCGGCGACCGGATCCGCATCCGGTTCATGAACGAAGGCACGATGATCCATCCGATGCACCTGCACGGCATGCACATGACGATCATCACGAAGGACGGATGGCCGCTGCCGGCGCCGTATCGATGCGACACGCTGAATGTCGCGCCGGGCGACCGCTGGGACGCGATCATCGAGTGCAACAACCCGGGCACCTGGGCGTTCCACTGTCACATCCTGCCGCACGCCGAGTCGGACCATGGTATGTTCGGCATGGTCACGGCGCTCGTGGTGCAGCAGTAGTTCATCGTCTCGTAGCCACCCGATCCGTCCGGACCATGTCGATTCCGCTGACCGTGCACACAACTCCGAGACCCACCGTGGTGCCGCTCGAGCGCGGCCGGCGCGGGGCAGAGGACGGACCGATCATCCGGCTGGCGGCGCTCCGCGCGCCGCTCGTCGTGAAATTGTTCGGGGCGAATCTGCTGGTGGTCGCGCTGCTCGTGCTGGCGCTCATTCGCTGGACCGCCGTTCCGACCGGCGCGCTCATCGGCGTGGCCGCGGCCGTGGTCGCGCTGTACCTCGTGCTCGTGCTCGTCGCGCTGCGGCCCATTCGAGATCTCGAAAACGCCGCGTCGCGTGTCTGGCACGGCGATTTCGGCGCCCGCGTCGCGCGGTCGGCATTCGCCGATCGCGACGTGGTGCGCGTCGGCGCGATGTTCAACACGCTGCTCGACGGCCTCGTTTCGGATCGCGCGAAGATGCGCGCGCTGGCCACCGAAGTGATCGCCGTCGGCGATCGCGAGCGGGCCGCGCTGGCGCGTGAGCTGCACGACTCGACGGCCCAGCGGATGGCGGCGCTGCTCATGCAGCTGTCCGCGGCGGCGCGCGACGCGCACGATCCGGCACTCGCGGCGCGGCTCGCGGCGGCGCGCGACGCGGCCGCGGAGCTCACCGAAGAGGTGCGGCTCCTCTCGCACACCCTGCACCCGCGCGTGCTGGACGATCTGGGCCTCGTGCCGGCGCTCGAGAAGCTGGCGCGGGACACCGCGGACGGCAGCGGCATCAGGATCGACGTGAACGCGCCGCGCGGCGTCTCGCTGCCGCATGGTGCGGCCTCGGTGCTCTATCGCGTCGCGCAGGAGGCCGTTCGCAACGCGGTGCGACACGCGGCTCCGCGCCGGATCACGCTCGCGGTCACGGTCGACGAACGCACTGCGCGCCTCCAGGTGCGCGACGACGGCGCTGGGTTCGATCTCGCCGCGGCCGACCGGCGGCGCGCCGGCATGGGCCTGTTGTCGATGCGCGAACGTGTCGCGCTCGTCGACGGGCAGCTGCACATCACGACGGCGCCAGGCTCCGGCACCACGCTCGTGGCGACGGTGCCGCTGGCGTCGGAGGACGATATCGATTTCAGGAGAGTGGAATGAACGATCTGATACGTGTGGTGCTCGCCGACGATCACGCCGTCGTGCGCGCCGGGCTCAAGGCGGTGCTTGGCGCCGCGAAGGACATCGAGGTCATCGGCGAAGCGCGGAACGGACGCGAGGCGGTTGCGATGGCCGAGCGATTCAAGCCGGACGTGCTGGTCATGGATCTCTCGATGCCGGAGCTCGATGGCACCGCCGCGACGAAGGAGATCGTGGCGAAGGAGCTGCCGACGCGCGTGCTCGTGCTGACGATGCACACGGAAGAGGATTACCTCGTGCCGCTCATCGAGGCCGGTGCGGCGGGCTATCTCGTCAAGAGCGCCGCCGACCGCGAGCTGGTCGACGCGGTGCGGGCCGTGGCGCACGGTGACATGTACGTGCGGCCGTCCGCGGCGCGCGTGCTCGCGCAGCGGCTCACGAAAAAGGATCCCGCGGCCGCGGAGCGGGAACGCTTCGACAAGCTCACCCAGCGCGAGCGCGACGTGCTGCGGCTGGTTGCGCGTGGCTACTCGGCGCCGGAGATTGGCGAGCAGCTGTTCATCAGTCCCAAGACGGTGGATACGTACAAGCAGCGCATTCAGGAAAAGCTCGGATTGGCGCATCGGTCCGAGTATGTTCAGCTCGCCCTCAAGCTCGGACTGCTCGCCGACGGTTGACGCGGAAACCGGCGACACCCGAGCGCTCCCCTGCTCGCATGCCTGTCGCTCACTCTCGCCGTCTTCGCGTTGCGCTCTGGATCGCCGTTGCCGGGTTGGCCGCGCCGGTCACGCTGTCGATCATCGATCTCGCGCGGGGCGACAAGCGCGCGTGGCTCCGGCTCGCGGCGCTGGCCGTCGCGCTCGTGGCATTGCTGCTCTCGCTCGTGCGGCAGCGCGCGTTCGAGCAACGCGCGATCGAGAAGGAACGGCTCGACGCCGAGCTGCGCGCGTCGCAGGCGCAGTACTCGGGCATTCTGAGCATCGCGGCCGACGCGATCATCTCCGTCGATGAACGGCAGCGCATCGTGCACTTCAACCATGGCGCCGAGGTGATTTTCGGCTGGCCCGCGAGCGAGGCGATCGGGTGCGAGCTGAACGTGCTCATTCCGGAACGCTTCCGTCCGGAGCATCCGGCGCACATGGCACGGTTCGCGACATCAAGCGTTGTCGCGCGCCGCATGGGTGAACGCAGCGAGATCTTCGGACTGCGGCGCGACGGAACGGAGTTTCCCGCGGAAGCTTCGATCTCGAAGCTCGACACGCCGGCCGGGCTGCTGTTCAGCGTCGTCCTGCGCGACATCACCGCGCGCAAACGCGCCGAGACCGACGAGCGATTTCTTGCCGGCGCGACCGCACAGCTCGGACAATCGCTCGAGGTCGGCGCCACGCGGCAGGCGGCGGCCGACTTGCCGGTGCCGTACCTCGCCGACGCTTGCGTACTCGATCTCGTGTCGGGGAGCGACACGTTTACGCGGGTGGTGACTCGCGCCGGCGTGCAACATCCGGCGCTCGCGTCACTCGCCAGGCGGCCGCTCACACCAGACTCGCCGTCGCCGGTGATCGACGTGATCCGCCGCCAACGCTCCGAGGCGGTCGCATCAGTCGATGCCGAGTGGCTCGAGGCCAATGAGGAATCGACATCGATCGCGGACTGGACGGCGCTCGGTGCCAGCGAGCTGCTGCTGATGCCGCTCGTCAGCGGCGACCGGGCGATCGGCGCGCTGACGCTGGTCCGCACGGGCGGGCGCGCGCCGCTCGTCGAATCGCGCGCGGTGGCGGCGCAGTTCGCCGCAGCGGCCGCCGCGGCGATCGACAACGCCCGACTGTACGAGCTTGCACGCCACGCCACGCGCGCCCGCGACGACGTGCTCGGCGTCGTGTCGCACGATCTGCGCAATCCGATCAGCGCGATCGCCATGTGCGCGCGTACGCTGCAGGATGCACCGCCAGCCGATGCGGCCGAACGCGATGCGCTGCTCGTGACGATTCAGGAGTCGACGCGGTGGATCGACCGGCTCATCCAGGATCTCGTGGACGTCGCACACATCGAGCGTGGCCAGCTGTCGCTGGACATCGAGCCGCAGGATGCGACGCGCATCGTTCTGCAGGCGCGGCACCTGTTCGAGGTCGAGGCCAGTCGGCACGGCATCACGCTCGAGGTGGCGTCGTCGTCGAATCTTCCGCTCATTGCCGCCGACGGCGCACGACTCGTGCAGGTATTGAGCAACCTGCTGCGGAACGCGATCAAGTTCACGCCGGATGGCGGGCGAATTACGCTCTCGGCGGTGCCCAACGATGCGGGCGGCGTCACGTTCTCGGTGCGGGACAGCGGCGCCGGAATTCCGGCGGAGAACCTGGAACGCATCTTCGACCGGCACTGGGAATCGTCGAATGGCGCGCGCACGAAGGGGAGCGGGCTCGGATTGTCGATCGCGCGCGGCATCGTGCAGGCGCACGGCGGGGAGATCACCGTGCGATCGGCGGTCGGCGAGGGAGCGGAGTTCCGGGTGAGCATTGGGCGCGCCGCCGCACCGGCGGGACGTCGCTAATCTGTTCCAACGAAGCGAGCACGGAGGGCGGCATGGCATTGACGGATGCGCCGAGATTCAGAGAACTCTCAGGTGGAGAGTGCATCGAGCTGCTGGAGCGCAATCAGAGCGGGCGCGTCGCGTACACGTTTCACGATCGCGTCGACATCGAGCCGATCTCGTACGCCTACTCGGACGGCTGGATCTACGGCCGCACCGCGCCGGGCAGCAAGCTGATCACGATCCGGCACCACCACTGGGTGGCGTTCGAGGTGGACGAGGTGGAAGGGCGCTACGACTGGCGCAGCGTGGTGGTGCACGGCGCAATGTACGTGCTCGAGCCGAACGGCGGCGATCGCGATCGCGAGACCTGGGCGACAGCGCTCGAGGTGATTCGCTCGTCCGAGGACGACGCGCTCACGCCGACGGATCCGACGCCGCACCGGAACGAGTTGTTCCGGATCTACGTGGACGAGATGGTCGGGAGGGCGGCATCGACGGAAGGGTGATGGGTCCGTGGTCCGTGGTCCGTGAGCCGAAGACGTGAGAGGTCGAGGTCGGGCTGGTTCAGACGTCAGATACTCATTTCCCTCTTTGCCGAGGTGGCATCGCGGCCGGGAAAGCCGGACCAGTTTCGAGACGCCAGACTCCGAGACCTCAGACGTCAGCCCGACACTCAATCCGGCCCGCGTCGAGGGTGCAACAGATGCGAGAGCGCAGACGACAGCCGCCCATCTCGCGTCTCGCGTCTGACGACTGTTGCACCGTCCAGCCAGTAGGATTGCGTAGTAGGCTCACGTCTGCAGTCTCGGATCTGAGTTCTCGAAACTGGTCCGGCTTTCACGGGTGTGATGCCACCTCGGGGAAGAGGGAGGTGAGTATCTGAGTTCTCAGGCAGCCCGATCTCGCCCTTTCACGGTCCACCATGGACCCTGGACCATGGACCCTGGACCAGTCTCATCCCTCCGTCCACGTCCAGTCGCTGATCTCCGGCTGATCCTCGAAGTGATCGCGCGCGTAGCGGACGGCGTCGTCGATGTGGGTTCGCAGCTCGGCAACGATTGCCGTCGCGCGATGACTGGGCAGCGACGAGTGCTGCACGGCGAGCGTGGCGAGGTGGAACCGGCTCATCTCATTCAGCACGACCATGTCGAAGGGCGTCGTCGTGGTGCCCTGCTCGATGAAGCCGCGCACGTGAAAGCGCCCGGGGTGCGGCCGGCGGTGCACGACCTGATGCAGCGCGTTCTGGTAACCATGGAACGCGAATACCACCGGCTTCCGTTCGGTGAACAGGTCGATGAATCGGTGCTCGTCCATGCCGTGCGGATGCAGCGACGGCGCGAAGAGCGACATCAGGTCGACCACGTTGACGACGCGGATCTTCAGCTCCGGCGCGAGCCGCCGCAGCCACCATGCTGCCGCGACCGTCTCGAGGGTCGCCGTGTCGCCGGCGCACGCGAGCACCACGTCGGGCTCGGACTCGCCGGGTGTGCTCGCCCAGGCCCACGTCGATGCACCAGCCGCCGCTTGCACGCACGCATCGTCCAGCGACAACCACTGCAATTGCGGCTGCTTGTCGATGACGATGATGTTGACGTAGTTGTGTGAGCGCAGGCAATGGTCGGCGACGGAGAGCAGGGAATTGGCGTCCGGCGGCAAATAGATTCGCGCGACGCTGCCGCGCTTCGAGAGCATCACGTCGATCAGGCCGGGCCCTTGATGGCTGAAGCCGTTGTGATCGTTCCGCCAGCACGTCGACGTGAGCAGGATGTTGAGCGACGCGATTGGCGCGCGCCAATGCAGCTTCGCCGCTTCCTCGAGCCACTTGGTGTGCTGCACGATCATCGACGCACACACCATGGCGAACGATTCGTAGGTCACGAACAGACCGTGGCGTCCGGTGAGCAGATACCCTTCGAGCCAGCCCTCGCAGAGATGCTCGCTCAGGACCTCCATCACCCGTCCGTCCGCCGTCAGGTGGTCGTCGATGTCGATCCGCCGTTCGACGAGGTTCCGGTTCTCGACGTCGAACACGCTCGTCAGCCGGTTGGAGTTCGTCTCGTCCGGGCAGAACAGGCGGAAGTTGCACGCTTCGGCATTTCGCACGAAGACGTCGCGCACCAGCTGTCCGAGTTGGCGCGTGGATTCGCGGCGCAGGACGGCCGGTCGCGGCACGTCGATCGCGTAGTCCGGGAACTTCGGCATGAGCAGCGGCACGAGCAGCCGGCCGCCGTTGGCGTGCGGGTTCGCGCCCATGCGCCGGTCGCCACGTGGTGCGAGCGATGCCAGATCCTGGACGAACCGACCGCTGTCGTCGAACAGCGCCTCCGGCCCATAGCTTCGCATCCATTGCTCGAGTGCGGCGAGTTGTTCCGGATCGGTGCGTGCGCGCGGCAGCGGTACCTGATGCGCGCGAAACGTGCCCTCCACTGGTACGCCGTCGACGACGCGCGGCCCGGTCCAGCCTTTTGGCGTGCGGAGCACGATCGCCGGCCAGCGCACTCGTTCCGCGTGCTCCGCGCCTCGCGCGCGGGCATCGCGCTGAATGTCGCGAATGCGCGCGATGCTCGCGTCCAGGGCGGCGGCGAGCGCCTGGTGCACGGGCGCGGGCTCCTCGCCGGCGACGACGTGGACATCGTACCCGTGTCCCTCGAGCAGACGGACCACGTCTTCATCCGCCTCGCGCGCGAGGACCGTCGGGCCGCTGATCTTGTAGCCGTTCAGGTGGAGGATCGGTAGCACCGCGCCGTCGCGTGCCGCATTGAGAAACGCCGTGCTCTTCCACGATCCTTCGAGCGGACCGGTTTCCGCTTCGCCATCGCCCACCACCGCGGCGACGACGAGGTCGGGGTTGTCGAACGCGGCGCCGAACGCGTGCGCGAGCACGTACCCCAGCTCGCCGCCTTCGTGAATCGAGCCGGGCGTCGGGACGCTGACATGGCTCGGGATGCCGCCGGGTGTTGAGAATTGTCTAAACAGTCGCCGGAGTCCCGGCGTATCCGGCGAAACCTCCGGATAGATCTCCGAGTACGTGCCTTCGAGATAGACGTTCGCCACGACCGCCGGTCCGCCGTGCCCCGGACCGGCGAGATAGATCGCGTTCACGTCCTGCTCGACGATCAGGCGATTGAGGTGGACGTAGAGCAGACTCAATCCGGGCGACGTCCCCCAGTGGCCGAGCAGGCGCGGCTTGATGTGCTCCGGCCGCAGCGGCTCGCGCAGCAGGGGATTCTCCTGGAGAAAGATCTGGCCCACGGTGAGGTAGTTCGCGGCGCACCAGTAGCGGTGGATGCGCTCGAGCTGTTCGTCGGAGAGCGGGCCGCGCGGCTGCGCAGAGCGCTCCGGCGCCGGGGGCGCCTCGTCGGATTCGACGACACTCGAGACCGTTGGATCGAAGAGAAGCATGCTTGCGAGGACTGGGGACTACACGGTGACGTCTGGCAGCTGCACCATGGACCATGGACCATGGACCATGGACCAGGATACGCTTCATACGTGCCCATTCTCGTTCTCAACGTCGGATCGTCGACGGTCAAGTTTCAGCTCATCGACACCGACGAGCGCGCCATCAGCGAAGCGCGCGACCGGCGACTCGCGCGCGGCGTGATCGAGCGCATCGGCGGCGAAGCCATCATGACGCTCGAAGCCGAAGGCAAGCCGCCGGTGAAGCGCACGGCGCAACTTCGTGACCACGCCGCGGCGGCGACGCACATCATCGAGTGGCTCACGAGCAGCGAGTCCGGCGTGCCGATCACGACGGTCGCCGACATCAGCGCGGTCGGTCACCGCGTCGTGCACGGTGGCGAGCAGTTCACGCGCTCGACACTCATCGATGACGACGTCATCCGCCGCATCGAGGAGCTGATCGATCTCGCGCCGCTGCACAACCCGCACAACCTTCGCGGCATCGAGGCCGTGCGGGCCGTGCTCGGCCCCGGCGTGCCGCAGGTCGCGGTGTTCGACACGGCCTTCCATCACAGTCTGCCGGAATCCGCATTCCTGTACGCGATTCCGTATCAGTTCTATCGGCGCTATCGGGTGCGTCGCTACGGCTTTCACGGCACGTCGCACCGATACATCGCGTACCGATACCGGCAGCTCACCGGCCTCACCCGCGAGCGAACGAAGATCATCACGCTGCACCTCGGCAACGGCGCGTCGGCCTGCGCGATCGTCGGCGGCCAGTCCGTGGATACGTCGATGGGCTTCACGCCACTGGAAGGACTCGTGATGGGTACACGCTCGGGCGACCTCGATCCGGCGATCCTGGATTTCATCGGCGAAAAGGAAGGCCTGGCTCCTCGCGAGGTGGACTCGCTCCTCAACAAGCAGTCGGGACTGCTCGGCATTTCGGGCCTGACGAGCAACATGCGCGAGCTGCTCGCCGAGATCGACGAGAACGGCGATCGGCGCGCACGCCTGGCGGTAGACGTGTTCTGCTACCGCGTCCGCAAGTACATCGGCGCGTATCTGGCGGCGATGAACGGCGCGGATGCCGTGATCTTCGCGGGCGGCATTGGCGAGCACTCGCCGGCCATTCGCGCGCGGATCTGCGATGGACTCGACTGCCTCGGTGTGTCGGCCGACGCCGGGCGCAATGTCGCGCTCACCGGCAGCGAGGGCCGGTTCGACGCGGCCGCGTCGCGCGTGCAGCTGTGGGTCATTCCGACCGATGAGGAATTGCTCATTGCGCGCGACACGTGGCGCGTCGTGAACGGGAAGATGGCGGAGTGAGCGCGATCGACATCGCTCATCCGCGGGCATTCAGACCTGTGTCCCGAACAGCCGTCCGACCGCGGCTGTCAGCGCGAGGGCCAGCGCGCTCCAGAAGGTGACGCGCACCGCGCCGCGGAGCCGGCTCGCGCCGCCCGCGTGCGCCGCGACGGTGCCGAGCACCGCGAGGGATACGAGCGATGCGGCCGAGACGAGCGCGATGATGTGCATTGGCGGCGCAAGCACGGCGACGATCAGCGGCAGCGCGGCGCCCACGGAGAACGTCAGCGCCGACGCGACAGCCGCCTGGATCGGGCGTGCCGTCTGCGTCTCGGTGATTCCCAGCTCGTCACGCGCGTGCGCGGCGAGTGCGTCGTGAGCCGTGAGTTGTTCGGCGACGCGCCGCGCGAGTCCGGCATCGAGTCCACGCTGGACGTAGATGCCCTGCAGCTCGTCGAGCTCGGACTCCGGCAATTCGGAAAGCTCCCTTCGCTCGCGCGTGAGGTCCGCCTTTTCGGTATCTGCCTGCGAGCTCACGGAGACATATTCGCCGGCCGCCATGGACATCGCGCCGGCAACGAGGCCGGCGAGTCCAGCCAGGAGAATCGAGCTGCGCGTACTCTCCGCGGCGGCGACCCCGACGACCAGCGCGGCCGTCGACACGATGCCGTCGTTCGCTCCCAGCACGGCGGCGCGCAGCCAGCCGATGCGCTGCGTGAAGTGGCGTTCGAGATGCTTTGATCGGGGCATGAGTTAGATCACGCTCGTCCGATCACGGCGGCGCGCTCACGCCGGTCGCCGGTGCTTGCACAGCCGGCGGCTGCGGTGCCTCGAGAATCGGCGACTTGTGAACGATCTCGCCGCCAAGTAGCGACGTCCAGGTGACGAACCCGAGCCCCACCAGCGAGCTTACGACGACCAGCGCGCGCAACCACGTCGGCGGCTGCGACTCGCCGCCGCGTCGCACCGATCGCCACCAGGCATACGCGGCAATCACACCGACCGCGAGCACCACCCAGAGCGTCACTTCTGCCGCTTCTTCGTGAGTGTCGATGCTGCCGCGCACGATGTACCAGGGGTTGACGCGCTTGAACGTGTCCTTGGCTTCATCTCCGGTGAGAAAGGTCGGATAGATCGAGAGCCCGGCCAACGTCAACGTGGCGACGGCATACAGCCAGAGGCCCCGCCGTCGCATCCACAAGCCGACGACGGCTGCCGCAGCGCCGGCCACCGTCAGGATGATCGGGAAGTGGTTGATGAGCAGATGGGCGTAGGGCCAATCCATGACAGGCCTCCTGGCAATGGTGCCGTTCTACGACATTCCTGAGTGCAGGACAAGTAGCGTGCGCAACGGCTCCGGAGGAATCGGGGAAACGTCGCACCCGGTTCGGGGTTTCGCTGACATCACGATCGGGCGAATCGCCGCCTGCGCGAGTGACAACCGTCACGCCGATGCTGGCTTGGCCGCGCGACCGTTCGCAACATGCCAGCAACTGCCGTGCGCCCATCCCTCGCCGACGTCGACTTCGCGACCACGCCGTTCATCGTCATTTGGGAAATGACGCAGGCCTGCCAGCTCGCGTGCCTGCACTGTCGCGCCTCGGCGCGTCCGTTCCGCGATTCTGCCGAGTTGTCGACCGACGAGGCGATGCGCCTGCTCGACGAGATTCGCGCCATGGGACACCCGCTCGTCGTGCTCACCGGCGGCGATCCCCTCGAACGTCCGGACGTCGTACGCATCGTTGAATATGGGACTTCTATCGGCTTGCGCATGGCGCTGACGCCATCCGGCACGCCGCGGATGAGCGAAGCCGTGTTGACGGAGCTGCGCGACGCGGGACTCGCACGACTCGCGGTGAGCCTCGACGGGTCGACCGCCGTCATCCACGACCGCTTTCGCGGCGTCGACGGATCGTACAACTGGACGCTGCGCATGCTCGCTGCTGCACGGACGATGGGGCTGTCGACGCAGATCAATACCACGATCTCGCGCCACAATCGCGACGATCTGGAGCCGATGATCCGGCTGCTCGGTGGACTCGGCATCGCGCTCTGGTCGGTGTTCTTCATCGTCCCGACGGGACGCGCGCGGCCCGGCGATCTCACGACGCCCGACGAGCACGAGGCCGTGTTCCACCGCCTCTACGATCTCTCGCGCACGGCACCGTTCGACATCAAGACGACGGCGGCGCCGCACTATCGCCGCGTGGTGCTGCAGCGGCAAGGCCGCGTCCTCTCACGGTGCGGAATGTCGAGGCAGCACCGATCTTGCAGCAACCAATCTGCTGATGCAAACGATGATAACATGCAACGTCAGGAGAATTCCGTGACACGCAGACTCGACTACGCGCGCGTTGCACCCGGCGCGGTGCACGCCATGTATGCGCTCCAGCAGTATACGCAGAGCTCCGGCCTCGAGCACTCGCTGCTCGAGCTGGTGAAGCTGCGCTCGTCCGAGATCAACGGGTGCGCCTACTGTCTCGACATGCACAGCAAGGACGCGCGGGCGGCGGGCGAGACGGAGCAGCGCATCTACGTCCTGAGCGCCTGGCGCGAGGCGCCGTTCTACACGCCGCGCGAACGAGCGGCGCTCGCCTGGACCGAAGCGGTGACGCTCATCCCCAATGGCGTCACGGACGAGCTGTACGAGAGCGTCCGCGAACACTTCGACGAAAAGGAGCTCGTCGATCTGACGCTGGCGATCGTGACGATCAACGGCTGGAACCGCCTCGCCATCTCGCTCGGCGCCGACGTCGGCAGCTACCAGCCGCGACCCCGCGCTGCGAGCCGCGCCGCGGCTGCGCCCGACCACCACGAACCAGCACCCGCGCGATGACAAACGACACACGCATTCCCGAGCTGTGGGAGTGGGCGGAATACTACTGACCCTGGTGCTACATCGCGGCCGTGCGCCTGCGACAGGTGGAACCGGAGTACGCAGGCCGCGTTCGCGTGCGCACGCGCCCATTTCCACTCGAGGTGCTCGGGCGGCCGGCGCCGCGAGCGCTACTCGCTGAAGAATGGTGGCTCGCTGCCGTGCAGGAACCGGCAGCCGACTTCAAGGTGTTCGATGGGGACGACTGGCCGACGACGACGCTGCCGGCATTCGTCGCCGTGCGCGCGATAGCGGACGAAGACGCGCAACTGGCGCACGCGCTCGACCTCCGCGTCCGGCGGGCGTTCTTCGCCGAGAGCCGAAATATCGGCAAGCCCGACGTATTGCTCGATCTCGTGCGCGAGCTGGGTGGCGACGTTGCACGCGTGCAGCGTGCACTCGAGGGCAGCGTGGTGCGCCAGCAGGTGGAAGCGGAGTTCGAGCTTGGTCGCACACGCTACGGCGTGCGCGGCACTCCGACGTTGATGCTGGAGGACGGCACGCGCGTTCATCTGCCGATCGCGACGCCGCGCATTGCTGGCGGCCGCATCGTCGGTGTGCGCCCACAAACCTGCCTTGGTGAAAGTTGCCGGACCGCGACGCGCGAGCTGTTCGAGCGCGTGCTTGCCCTGGGGCAGCCGGGCGGGGGCACGGAATCAACCGCGCGCGAGGCGTGATCATGAAGAAGCGTTTCAAGATCGGTGATCACGTCAGTTGGAACTCCGAAGCCGGACGCGTGTCGGGCCACATCGTCCGCGTGGTCACGTCGGAGATCGAGTTCAAGGGCTACACCGTGCATGCGAGCCAGGATGAGCCGCAGTACGAGATCAAGAGCGATCGCACCGATCACATCGCCATGCACAAAGGCTCGGCGCTCAGAAAGCTGAAACGGTGATCGTGCGCGTCAGGTCGTTGCCGGTGGGCTCGGTACGGAGCCGAGCGGGCGCGTGCCGGAAGCCGTAATGAACCCTTGACTCTATACTCAGGTATAGGCGTTATCGTCCGGACGTCATTCGGACGGAGGCACATGCCCACTCTGGCTGACATCCAGCTCGCGCGCCAGCAGATCGGCGACGTCGTCGTGCGCACGCCGCTCGTGCCCGCGCTCGCGTTGCGCGATCGAGTGCCCGGTACGCTGTTTCTGAAACTGGAAAACCTTCAGCGCACCGGATCGTTCAAGGATCGCGGCGCGCTGAATCGGTTGCTGGCACTCACGCCGGAGGAGCGCGCGCGCGGCGTCGTCACGGCGAGCGCGGGCAATCACGCGCAAGCCGTGGCATACCACGGCGCGCGGCTCGGCATTCCAGTGCAGGTCGTGATGCCGGAGCATACGCCGCTCATCAAGATCGCCAACACCCGTCGCTTCGGCGCCGACGTGCACTTTCATGGCGCCACGCTGGACGAGGCCATCACGGAAGCGCGTCGGATCGAGCGCGAGGAGTCGCGCATTCTCGTGCACGCGTTCGACGACGAGCGCGTGATTGCCGGTCAGGGCACGATCGGCCTCGAGCTGCTCGAGCAATTGCCCGATCTGACGACGGTGATCGTGCCGATCGGCGGCGGCGGGCTGATCTCCGGCATCGCCATCGCGATCAAGGAGCAGCGCCCCTCGGTGAGAATCTTCGGCGTGGAAGCGGCGGCAGCACCGTCGGCGCTCGCGTCGCGCCGCGCCGGTCACATCGTGAAGCTCGAGTCGGCGGACACCCTCGCGGACGGCATCGCGGTGAAACGCGTCGGCGAGCGGACCTTTCCGATCATCGAGCGCTATGTGGACGACATCGTCAGCGTCGAGGAAGACGAGATTGCCGCGGCCGTCCACCTGCTGCTCGAGAACGAGAAGGTGCTGGCGGAAGGCGCCGGCGCCGTGCCGCTCGCGGCGCTCATCGCGCGCAAGCTGCCGATCACCGCGAACGACGTCACGGCGATGGTGCTCTCCGGCGGCAACATCGACATCAACATGGTCGAGCGGATCATCGCGCGCGGGCTCGTGAGCGACGGCCGGCTGGCGATGCTCGCCGTCACCGTCCCCGACCGCCCAGGAAGTCTCGCCCGTCTCACCGCGCTCGTCGCGGCAGCCGGCGCGAACGTGCTCCAGCTCTCGCACGGCCGCGCATTCGCCGACATCTCGGTGCGCGACGTGGAGATCGTCATGCAACTGGAAACGCGCGGTCCCGATCACGTTCGCCAGATCATCGCCGAGCTGGAACGACACGGGTTCGGCGTACGCGTGGAGATGAGGACCCTATGAAGATCGGCGAGCTGGCCACGCAGGCGGGTGTGTCCGTGCAGACCGTCAGGTATTACGAGCGCCGCGGATTGCTCCCCGAGCCTGACCGGCGCGCGTCCGGTTATCGCGAGTACGATCCCGCGATCCTCACGCGGCTGCACTTCATCAAGCGCGGCCAGGAGCTCGGCTTCACGCTCGGCGAGATCGGTGATCTGCTCGCGCTCCGGCTCGATCCGCACACCCCGGCGTCCGCCGTGAAAGCGCGCGCGGAAGCGAAGATCGCCGACATCGATCGCAAGCTGCACGACCTCGAGCGCATCAAGCATGCGCTCGTTCACCTGGCCGGACATTGTCACGGCGGTCGCGGTCCCGTTGGCGACTGCCCGCTGCTCGATGCGCTCGGCCACATCGACACCACCCATTCGACTTCAGGAGTCACCCCATGACCCGTAACGATTCTCTCCGTCGCCAGGCGTCGCTCGATGCCGCCCAGGCCGATGATCTCGACTGCTCGCTGACGATTACCGCGATGCTCGAGCGGTATCCGGCGACGCTGGATGTGTTCAACCGCTTTGGCCTGGACAGCTGCTGCGGCGGCGGTCTGAGCATCGAGGCGGCCGCGAAAGCGCACAAGATCGACAGCGCCGTGCTCTGCAGCGCGCTGCGCGACGCGGCGTTCGCCTAGTATCAGAGAACGCTCATGCATGATGCGAGTCACAGTCCGGGCGGCACCGGTCGGCTGTTTCCCGACGCCACCCTGCCTGTGCTCGCTCCGCAGGCGGGCCGGACCATCACGCTCGATGCGTTCCGGCCGAAGTCGGATCTCGTGATGCTGATGCTCGGCGCCGATCGCGTGCCGCGCGAGGTCGTGTCTCTGCTCGACGCGCTCACTGCGGAGCGGACGGACGTGGAAGCGGAGGACGGCCGGGTGCTGGCCGTGACCGCCGCCGACGCGAGTGCCGACTGGCGCTGGCCCTTTCCGCTGCTGTTCGATCGAGACGGACGTCTGCACCGGCGCGTCGGCGCGGTCGACGCCGCCGGTCGGCCGGTGGTAACGCTGTTCACGACCGACCGTTACCGCGAGATCTACGGCGCCATGCGGCCCGGGGACCGGACATGGCCGCAGACGGCCAGGGATCTCATCGACTGGCTGGTGTTTGCCAACATCCAGTGTCCCGAGTGCAATCCGCCGGAGAGTGGATGGTAGGCATCGGCACGTTCGCCGCTGTCGCCGGTCAGCCGCAGATCGTGTTCACGAGATCATCAACGCCGATATCGCCGAGGTAGCTCGCGACATCCAGCTCGGCGAGTGCCGCGGCAATCTCGACGCGATCGTAGGGAAGACCTCGCAGCCGCGCTTCGAGCTCGGTCACGTCCTGGCGACCCATGAAGTCGCCGAACAGCCGCAGCGCCGCGATGCGGCCGGACTGCACGTCGATGCGCGCGTCGATCTCGCCGGCGGGAAAGCGGTGGGAGCGTTGCACGTTCGACGTTGGATTCTCGCCGTAGTTCCACGCCCACGCGCCGTACTTGCGCGTGACGAGCGCCTGAATTGCCTCCCAGTCGGAGGCCGTCAGCTCGACCGTCGGAATGGCGGCACGATCGCGCGTGCCGAAGATCGCCTCGAGGACGCGCTCGCGAAGCTCCTCGACGGTGATGCGCTCGCGAGCGAACTCGCTGATGTTCGCCACGCGGCTGCGGATGGACTTGAGTCCCTTCGATTCGACCTTGCCGGGCTTGGGTCGCAGCGCGGCGGTGACGTCGTCCAGATTGGAGTCGAACAGGAGCGTGCCGTGGCTGAACATGCGCTCGGACGTGGCGAACTGCGCGTTCCCGGAAATCTTGCGGCCGTCGGCGAGAATGTCGTTGCGGCCGCCGAGCGCCGCCGGCACGCCGAGCGACCGCAACGTGTCGGTCACCGGCCGCGTGAACTCTCCGTACCGGTTGAACCGATCGGTGATGTCGGCGGTCATGAAGCTGAAGTTGAGATTGCCGAAGTCGTGGTAGACCGCACCGCCGCCCGAGATCCGGCGCACGACGGTGATGCCGCGCGCCGCGATCACGTCGGGGTCGATTTCCTCGATCGTGTTCTGATTGCGCCCGATGATCACCGCCGGCGCATTGATGTAGAAGAGCACGCAATCGTCGCCAGTCAGCTTGTTGCGGAGCACGTACTCCTCGAGGGCGAGATTGACGCGGGCGTCGGTGACATCGGCATTGTCGACAAACAGCATCCTGCAACTCCTCCTGCCAACAGGGCCTTGACTCTGTAGCGCGCTATACGGACAAGGCTCCGATCATGATACAATACTCGAGGTTATTCCTGACATGTCTCCTCTCCAAATCGAGACGCGCCGCCGTTGCGTCGTAGGTCGCGCACCGGCGTGTCCGGCCGCCTCAGACACGCAATCTCGCCACTGTGCCACGCTATAGAGTCAAGACGACGGCTCCCGATCAGTTCGCCAAGGTGTCCTCGGTCGAGCTCGTTGCCTGCTGACCGGCGATCACAGCGAACGATTTTTCCTCTGGACTTTTTATCGTCCGCGCACAATACTGGTGTCGCGTTCACGTGACGAGCGTTCGTGAACGGAGTCCTCTCGCGAGACGTCGTCGGAGGGCACGCATGCCGGCAGTTCGGTGTCGGTATGCAGGTTGTGGGGTCGCTGGCCACAATCGACGCCCGGGATCACGGGGCACCTGCGTCGGGCTCGTCCGACAAGGGAGAGATCGGCAGTCGGCCGTGCGTTGGGAGTTGGTAACAACATTCGATCACGGCACCGAATCGAAAGATTGACGATCGCCAGCGAGCATGAACCCTCGCAGTCGGCAGCAATGCCACTGCGGGGGTTCTTTCTATTCGGCGTGTGCCGGCGAATTAAGATCAGACATGCGTGCGATGCGACTGACTCAGCCGGATGGTGGTCGGCCCGGCGAGTGGCTGACGCCGGCGAATGTCGATCCGCCGCAGCTCACCGATGATGATGTCATAATTCGCGTCTCCGTATGCGGGGTCTGTCGCACGGATCTGGACCTGGTCGAGGGGCGGCTTCGCGCATCGCATTACCCGCTGATCCCCGGCCATCAGATCGTCGGCGACATCGCGGCCGTCGGCTCGCTCGTGCGCGATCGCCGCGAGGGCGATCGTGTCGGGATCGCCTGGATCAATCACGCGTGCGGCGAGTGCCGCTGGTGCCGGCGCGGCGAGGAAAATCTTTGTCCGTACTTTCGCGCGACAGGCTGCGACGCCGACGGCGGCTACGCCGAGTACGCCGCGGCGCCTGCGGCGTTCACGTACGCGATTCCGCCGGCGCTCGACAGCGACCATGCGGCGCCACTGCTGTGCGCCGGCGCAATCGGCTGGCGCTCACTCCGTCTCACCGAGCTGCGCGACGGCGACCCGCTCGGCCTCACCGGCTTCGGCGCGTCGGCGCACCTGGTGCTGCAGCTCGCGCGACATCGCCATCCGAATTCTCCGATATATGTGTTCGCACGAAGCGCCGGCGAACGCGCCTTTGCACGGGAGTTGGGTGCCGCCTGGGCCGGCGACACGACGGACCGGCCGCCCGCACCGATGGCCGCGATCATCGACACGACACCGGCCTGGAAGCCGATCGTCGAGGCCCTGCCGCATTTGATGCCCGGCGGCCGCCTGGTGATCAATGCCATCCGCAAAACGAACGCCGATCGCGACGAGCTGGCGCGCATCGACTATCCAACGTCGCTCTGGATGGAACGCGAGATCAAGAGCGTAGCCAACGTGACGCGCGCCGACGTGCGCGAGATGCTCGATGCCGCGGCCGACATGTCAATTGCGCCGACGATCGACGTGCTGCCACTGGAGAACGCGAACGAGGCGCTGGCGAGGCTGCGCGCCGGCGCTGCCATCCGCGGCGCAACCGTGCTGCGCGTCGCCGAGCCGTCTGGGCGGCATGTCCGGGATTTCCCCGACAAAAATACAAGCAACTCCGCACGCTGACCCGGCAGTCGCCGGACGCAACGGCGAGTCCGCGACCGGTAGCTTCGACCCGAGTTCGAGCGACGTCGTTTCGGTCGGACGCCCCGACTGATCGATCGTCCCAGATCCCGAGGATACCTCTATGAAAAGCTTGTTCCGCCTCAGCGTCGCGACGCTGCTCGCCGCGGCGGTCGCCGTCAGCGTCAGTGCGCAGTCGAATGCCCCGTCGGATTCCGCTGGCCGGCCCGGCAAGGCGACATCACGCGCGGCGTCGGACAGCAGCCCTGCCGCTGCGCCGCAGAAGATCAGCCTCTTCCGGCCGATCGAGATCAGTCACGTGCGCCCGGCCGATCAACGCGGCGTCAACGTGTTCGAATCACCGAAGTCTGATTCGGTTCCGTTCACCGGCTTCGCGCTGTCGATTGGCGGCGCGTTCACGCAGGAGTTCCAGGGCCTCGCCCACCAGAACGCCGCGAGTCCGGTCGTCGTGAACGGCGCCAACCAGAACCAGCTCATGACCCTCGGCCACGGCTTCAACAACGCCGTCGCCAACCTCAACGTCAATGCGCAGATCGCCCCGGGGATTCGCGTGGCGATGACGTCGTATCTCTCGGCGCGCCATCACCAGGAAACCTGGGTCAAGGACGGCTACATCCTCATCGACGACTCGCCGATCGACAATCCGCTGCTCAAGTCGATCATGAAGTACACCACGCTGCGCGTGGGCGAATTCGAGATCAACTACGGAGACGCACACTTCCGGCGCAGCGACAACGGCAACTCGATGTACAATCCGTTCGTCGGCAACTACATCCTCGACGACTTCACGACCGAGATCGGCGGCGAGGTGTATGTTCGCGCGAGTGCGTGGTTGGCGATGCTCGGCGCAACGGGCGGTGAGTCGCACGGCACCGTGACGGCGCCACAAAAGCGCTCGGCCAGCGTGCTCGGCAAGCTCGGCTTCGACAAGCAGCTCGGCAGCGACCTCCGCGTGCGGCTGACCGGGTCCTTCTACGCAAACAACAAGTCGGCGAGCAACACGCTGTTCACCGGCGACCGCGGCGGTTCACCGTACTACGACGTGCTCGAGAACACCGCGTCGACGGAAACGGCGAACGCCTGGTCGGGCGAGATCCATCCGGGGTTCTCCAACAAGGTGAACGCCGAGGTCATCAACCCGTTCATCAAGGTTGGCGGCGCCGAGTTCTTCGGCAACTTCGAGACGGCGACGGGCGGCTCGTTCACCGAAGCCAGGCTGCGCACCATTCACCAGAACGTGTACGAGGGTCTGTACCGGTTCTCGCACGACGAGTTCTACCTCGGCGCACGGTACAACACGGTGACGGGTGAGCTGGTGCCGAACACATACACCGATCAGACGGTGAAGCGCTATCAACTCGGCGGCGGCTGGTTCGTCACGCCGAACGTGCTCGCGAAGCTCGAGTGGGTGAATCAGAAGTACGACGACTTCGCCTCGACGGACATCCGGTACGGCGGACAGTTCAAGGGGTTCATGGTTCAGGGCGTCGTTGGATTCTGAATGCGGGGAAGCGGAGGAGCGGCGGAGCGGGGACGCTCCGCCGCTCCGCCGTTATCCGCTCCTTCCGGCCTCACGGCAGCGTCGGCATTGGTCCGCGCAACAGTCCCGCCAGATCGGAGTCCTTGATCGTCTCGATCGTCAGAATCCCGAGTAGTTGCGGGATCTGCTTCGTCCGCTCGCGTTGTTCGGGCGTCAACACGCCAATCGCGGACCGCGCCTCCTTGACATACGCAGCGTAGCTGGCGATGCCGGCCGAATGCCAGTGCTGCCGCACCTCTTCGCCCCCATAGTTGCCGCGCCGCGCGAGCAAGTAGCGCGCGAGCACCGTTACGATCGAGTCGCGCACCGTCGCGTAGCGCTGTGAGATCGCCTTGATCGAGTCGACTTGTGCGGTGCTCAGGTGGAGACTGTCCTTCGAGACGATGAAGGCATTGAGCGGATTGAAGCCGCGCGCAATGCGCTGCTTGATTTCCTGTTCGGTGAGCGTGTCGCCGGCGGACTTGCCGACGCGCAGCAGCGACTCGAGGTACTGCGTCTCACGATCCGGTTCGATGTTCAACCGCACGTCGAGCGTGATCCGGAACGGTGCGCGGAAGATGTTGCGGAACTGCGCCGTGCTGCCGAACAGCGGATTGACCGCGTACGTATAGCGCTGCGTCGCCGGGTCGAACCCGCGTACCGTGAGCAATGTCGGATCGGGAAACGCGTACTGTCCCCAGCCGTGCAGATGATTCGAACCGTGCAGCGCCTGATCGATTCCGCTCAGGACATTGGTGAGCAGGAGCTGGATGGAGCCCCGATTCTTGAACCCAAATCGATACGGGTCCGGCGTGACCTGCAGATTGAGCATCGGCATCGACCACGGGCCGACGCAGCTGTTGCGCGCCGCCACACTGCCGAGCTGTGCGCGCAGGCAGCGCCGCGCGCTGGGCGGCGCATCGGCGAGGAGATCCGACATCGCGCTAGCGACGGTCGCATTGGCCGCCGCTGCCGGATCGAACACGAATGCGCGGTCATTCACGTAGCCGTCGCCGTTGATGTCGCCCGCGACGATCGGCGTGAACGGCACGCCCGACTGGATGCGCGCCTGCAGTCCGGCGGTGCCCCACTGCCGCACCACCTTCGTGATCTGCGCGGTGATCGTGTGACGCGGAACGGCGCTGCGACCCCACGTCAGCACCGTCGGATCGCCGGCGGTGGATCCGCCGAAGCCGCGGAATTGATCGCGCGCGTCGGTGTAGGTGTACCCGATGGAGCCGTACGTGAGGCCGCTGTTGATCGTCACGGCGAACGGCTGGAAGTTGAGCGTACCGCCGAACGTGCGTGTCTCGCTGTGCAGATCGGATCGCGCTTCCGTGACGTGCGCAAAGCGCGTCGAGCGCCGCGAATCGGTCCACGCCGGCGTGCCGGTGGCCGCGACGATGCTCGACGGCGACACGTACACCGGCCGGCCGCCCTCGTCGGCGAGGGTGAAGCGCGGCGTGCCGTCGAAGTTCACGTCGAAGCTGCCGGGCACGTCGCGGTTGTACGCCTCGGTGCCGCTCAACTCGAGGCGCAGTCGCCGGCTTAGGATGTACGAGAACGACAACGTGGGTCGCCAGCTATCATAGAAGTCGTAATCAGGCGCGAACAGCGCGACGTTCGGCGCCGTCTGCGCCAGCGGCGTCGACTCGGTGCCTGGCACGCACTCCGTCGGGATCGCACCGAGGGACGCCGCGTACGCACTCCAGTCGGGCGCGGGCGTTGCGGCGCCGACGCAGTAGAGCTGCTGGATGGCATCGGGCAATCCGGTCTGGCGCGTGTACGCGTCGATCGTGCGCGTCGACAGCGTGCCGCGATACTCGCGCACGCCGCCGCTGATCTCGCCGCGGCGGCCGAGGTTGAGGCCAGTGGGGAGATGGAACTCGGGGAAAATGGGCCACGCGAAACCGAGCATCGGCGTCACCCGCACCGCGTTCGGCACGTGATCGGTGCGAAGGCCGAACAGTGTGTCGATCGCCGCGTTGTACGCCGGCCGCACGCCGAAGTGGTTGGTCTCGATGCGCACGCCGTACTGCACCGTCGGCACGGACGGCTGCGGCTTGCCCGGCGGCGTCATGCCGCGCGGGGCCGGATCGTACGTCTCGCCGATGCCGATCGCGCCGCTGAAGCCGTGGCCGCTCGTCGACAGCCCGTTGAGCGTTCTCAGATAGCTTGCCGGCGCGCCGTTTGCGAAATCGGCGAGCGAGTTGAACAGAAACGTGCCAAAGCCCGCGTCCTGGCGCAGCGAATAGCCGTCCTCGGTTCCGTCGAACGTGATCGAGAACGTGTGACGCCGGTTCCACGAGTTCCATGTGGTCTGATTCCGCAGCTCGCTGCTCCACGTCCGCGACTCCGCGCGCGGATTCGAGCTCCCGCCTACCTGTACCGTCGAGATCGCGCTGGTCCCGTCATCGCGCGGCGAGGCCACGAGCACGCGAGCCGCCGGCTCGTCGAGGTAGGGATCGCTGTGATCGTCACCGCCATTGAGACTCACCGTCGTCTCATTGAGAATGTTCTTCGGCAGATATTTGTCGGCCGAGAGCTGCATCCAGCCGTCGCGGTGCGTCTGCTGCGTCCCGAACGACGGCAGCGACAGCGGCCCGACCAGCGTGCCGTCGTTGGTGCGATAGGTACCACCCGCCTCGAGGTAGTAGTCGTCGATCGTGCTGTTGTTGACGAAGAAGACGCCGGGCGGCGACGGCTGCAGGTTCGGCTCCCAGTCGATGCGCGCCGCGACCCGTCCCTCGACATTCTGGCGCTGGCTGGGCACGCCTGATGTCCGGATCGGAATGTCGAACGGCGCGAGCTGCCCGAGCAACCGCTGCACGGAGTCGGCACTCACGTTGAGTGCTGCCAACGAGCTCGGGTCCGCGCTCGCGAGGCTCGTCAGTGCGCTCGCTCGGCGCGTCCATTGAAACGAGGTCGAATAGAAGACGCGATCGCGTTCGATCGGCCCGCTCGCGAGACCGCTCACGACCTGCTGTCCGTACCGCGTGCCAAGGTTGGACGACACCGGCGACGTCCACTGAAGCGACGGTGCGTCGAGAGTGCCGTGCAGTGAGCGCGAGATGGTGTTGTTGCCGGAAAACATCCGCAGCGAGAGCTGCACGCCCGCGTACCCGCCGTGGCTCGGATCGTACGAGGACGAGATCAGCGCGAGCCGGAATCCGTCGCGCGGCACCAACGCGCCGAAGCCCATGCCGTTGAGCACGAGTCCATTCTGATCGCTGCCGACGCCGAATGCCGAGACAGTGGGCAGGCCCGTTTCACTCGGCGTGACCATGATTCCCGGCAGCGTCGCCAGCATCGACGTCGGATCGCCCGTGACGTCGCCCGTCAGTCCATTCGACAGGCTTGCATAGTTCGTCGCACCGCCGATGCTGTAGTCACCATTCACATCCGACCGCGCGGCGCGCGGCCGCTGCGCCACGGTGCGCGTGGCCCCGAGCGTCGTGGCGACTGGCGACATGGTGAAGTCGACGAGCGGCAGCGTGTTGTCGGCGCGCCGCGACACGGAGCGATGTTGCGGCGCGTAGCCGAGCATGGTGACGCTGACGGCGTACGTGCCGCGCCCATTCTCGAACGACAGGCGAAACGCACCGGTGCTGTCGCTGCGAGCACGGACCGTGGTCTTCGCGACGGTGTCCGTGGCAGTGACGATGGCATTCGGCAGTGGCGTGCTGTCGACCGCGATCACCCGGCCCCGAATGACGTCTGTCGCCTGCGCGCTCGCAACAAACGGCATCGCGAGCATCGCCGCGACGAGAACGAGCGCGAGGCGAATCGAATCGAGAACGCGTGATGGGCTCGTATCCATTCGCGTGCGATTGAGGAATTGGCGATTCCCGCGCGTGGCCGTCGGAACATCGAGGAAGGTGATGTACGTACAGCGCACGCAGGCTATAACAGTCTCACCCGCGTCGACCCGTAAGTGAAGAGCGGCGCAATCTTAAGATTGCGCCGTTCCACCGTTCCACCGTTCCACCGTTCCACCGTTCTTCAGCTTCCCACCACCGGCAGCTCGACGAAGCTCGCGCGGCCCGGCTCGTGGAAGATCCGCATCAGCGCCGATTTGTAGTCGCTCGGCTTCGCCCAGAAGATGTTCGGCACGTATGTCTGCGGGTTGCGATCGTACAGCGGGAACCAGCTCGACTGGATCTGCACCATGATGCGATGGCCGGGCAGGAACACATGGTTCGCCGTCGGCAGCTCGAACTTGTAGAGCAGTGGCGCGTTCGGAGTGATCGGCTGCGGATTGTCGAAACCCTGGCGGTAGCGGCCGCGGAAGATGTCCATCGATACCGGCAGCTGATACCCACCCATGTTCGGCTGGCCGCCGACTTCGTCCGGATAGACGTCGATCACCTTCACGACCCAGTCGGCGTCGGTACCCGTCGTCGACGCGAAGAGATTCGCGATCGGCTGCCCGCTGATCTTCACCGGCACCGTGAGCTCGTCCGATTCATATGAGAGCACGTCGGTGCGGCCCGATGCCTCGCGCTGATCGTCGACCAGCCATTGCACCCAGGTGAGCGGTGGATCGTAGCCGATCTGCTGGATCGGCCGCGCGCGGAACGGCACCGGCTTCGCCGGATCCGACGTGTACTCGTCGTAGCCCGGCGCTGCGGGAGTGCCGGCGACAGGCGGGCGGAAGCTCGCCGAAAAGCCCGAATTGAGATAGAACGGCGTGGGATGGATCGCGCAGCCGATCGCGCAGCCCGCGGGCCAGCGGTCCAGCCGCTCCCACTCGTTCGCGCCAGTGACATATGCATTCACTAAAGCCACGTCGTCCTTCGGCGCGCCGTCCTTGAGATAGTGCGCGAGAAACGGCCCGAGAATGTTCTTCTGGAAGTACAGCGAGGTGTTGCTGTTGAAGTCGATCGCGCCGAGCGAGCTTCCGTTCTCGATCTCCTGGCCGTGATGCCATGGACCGATCGTGAGAAAGACCTTGTCGTTGTTCGTGTCCTTCGGCTTGATCGCCTTGTACACGGCGATAGCGCCGTAGATGTCCTCCTGGTCCCACAGGCTCTGCACGAGCATCACCGGCACGCTGAGCGGCTGGCGCGCGAGAATCTTGTCCATCGCCTGCTGCTGCCACCATGAGTCGTAGCTCGGGTGCGCGATGATCTTGTTCCAGAAGCCGACCTGCTCGAGCCCGTGCTCGCGTGCCAGCTCGCCCGCCGATCCGGCGCGGAGGTAGACGTCGTAGTCGTCAAACGCGCTCGTCCACCACTTGGCGGAGTTGTCACGCGTCGCTTCCTGCTCAAGGATGTACGGCATGTTCTGCTCGCGGAACGCGCCGTTGTGGAACCAGTCGTCGCCCATCCAGCCGTCGACCATCGGGTTCATCGGCACCGCGACCTTGAGCGCCGGATGCGGGTGGATGATCCCCATCAGCGGCTCGAAGCCGTCGTACGAGATCCCTAATTCGCCGACGTTGCCGTTCGACTCGGGCACGTTCTTCACGAGCCAGTCGATCGTGTCGTAGGTGTCAGTCGATTCGTCGACGGTGGTGCCGTTGAGCGGTCCCACCAGGGGACGATTCATCACGTAGTCGCCTTCCGAGCCGTACTTGCCGCGGATGTCCTGCACGACGCGGATGTAGCCGCCGGGAATGATGACATCGAGCGCGTTGTCGTAGCCGTTGAGCTCCGGCGCGAGGTGCGAGCTCTGCGCGTAGCTCGTCGTCGCGGTCGCGTCGTACGGGGTGCGCGTGAGCAGCATCGGCGCGCGGTGGGCGCCCTTTGGAATCAGAATGACGGTGTGCAGCCGAACGCCGTCGCGCATCGGAATCATCACGTCGCGCCGCGTGTAGTCCCACGTCGACGTGGCCGGCGTGTATTTCGCCGGCGTCTCGTTCGGCAGTGGATTCTGTGCGCCCGCGGCCGGTGCGAGCGCACATGCGGCGAGCAGTGCAGTGACGATGTGGGCGAGCGAATCCGAGCGGCGGGCGCGGCCAGGCCTGATCATTCGAGGATCTCCGGGGAAGGTCACCCTACACTATGTGATTCCCGGCGACCTCGCCACCGCATCGCGCAGGGAGCCTGCGGAGTGCGCCCGATCGGCGTCGTCTACCGCCGCCGCGCGATCCGTTCGAACGGCACGTTCCCGATCGCGTAGGATTGCCAATCCTTGTAATCGAAGTGCCACCACTCCTGCGGATTCACCGTGAAGCCCTGCGCCTCCAATTCCCGGCGCAGCAGCGCGCGATGCCAACGCTGGAGCGACGTTCCACCCGGATAATCCGCGAACGCGCGGTCGGTGCTCTCGTCGTACGTACTCGGCATCGAAACCGGCCGGCCCGTCTTCAGATCGTATAGCGTGAGGTCGACGGCCGCGCCGCGGTTGTGCCGCGAGCCGTGCGCGGGATTGGCGACCAGCCAGCGCTTCGCCGGCGGCGTCGCGTCCCAGAACATCTTCGTCACGTACCACGGCCGATACGCATCGTGCACGAGAATGCCATAACCGAGTCGATGCAGTGCGGCGTTGGCGCGGACGACGGCTTCCGCGGCCGGTCGCTGCAGAAACGCGCGTGCCTGATCGTAAAAGCGCGTTCCGAGAAAGTTGTTCGTCGTCGCGTAGCGGATCTCGAGCTTGATGGTGGGATCGAGTCGCGTGAGCTCGACCAGATCGGATGGCCGGAACGTTCCCGTCTCGTGCGGCGGTGTCGCCTTCAATGCCTCAGCGCGCAGCTCGGCGACCGGGCGGAGCGGCTTGATGCGCAGCTGATTCGTGCCTGGGCGCGGCTCGATGTTGCGCCGCGCCATCCGAGCGCCGCTGATCAGCATCGCCGTCGCGCGGCCGCTCGCGTCGCGCGTGAACGTGACGGCGCCGCCGGGGCGGCCGAGTATACGTTGCGCCGCGTCGCGATCGACGCTGAATCGATTCGTCGACAGCTCGTGCATCGCGGCGACATGTCCCACCGTATCCGCAATCTCGAGCCGGCCGCTGTCTTCACGCACGAGGCGCGCACCGAGTGGCGCGTCGTACTCGCCGATCAGGCCGGGCCATTGCGCCGGGGGTGGCGGGGGCGATGCGAGCCGGTGCGTCTGCGCCGCCAGCGGCGCTCGACTCCAGAGCAGCAGCGCCGTCGCAAGCATCCAGCTCGCCGCCGCGCGAGATGAGTGTGTGGGCATATCAGCGATCGAGCACGCGGCTGAAACAGGACGAGAGGATCTGCGGCTTCGCCATAGGATACGGTCGCTGGGACGGGGTCAATCTATTTCAGAAAATACTCGACCGTCGAGACCACGCGCACCGTCTTCTCGATCTGGCTTTCTTCGCTGATCCCGGGCACCTGGTCTCTCGCCAGGATCACGAACACGCCCTGATTCGCCTGGCGGATGCCGCCGAGCGACGCGTGCGAGTCGTGCGCGAACTGATCCGCCGCCTCGCGCGCGCGAGCGGTCGCGTCGGCGATCATTGCGGGCTTGAGGGAATTGAGCTTCGTGAACACGAATGTCGGCCCACCCGCCGACGGGCCATACTCGCCGCCCGACGACAGCACCACGCCGGCATTGACCAGACCGCCGACGCGCTGACTCGTGCGCAGCACGAGATTCGGGTTCGTGCTGCGCACGACGACCGTCTGCTTGATCACGAACCGGCTGCCCGCGCGAATGTTACCGGCGAATTGATTCGCCTGGGCATCCGCGACCGCAAAATCCTGGAGGGCGATGTCGGCGCTGTCGATCCCTTGCTGCGCGAGAAACTGCCGCACGCGCTGCAAGCCGTCCTGCAGCTTCGCGTGCGCGCGAGCGAGGTCGTCGTCCGCGGCGACGAGATGCAGCGGCCAAATCGCCAGATCGGCCTGCACCGGCCGTTCGGCCACGCCTTTCACCGTGACGAAGCGGTCGGCTGCGCGGCCGCGCGCGAACCCCCAGCCGGTGAACAGGCCGGCCAGCGCGATGCCGGCGGCAAGGATGATGGCGCGTGCAGTCGTCATGGGCCCCAGTGGTCGATTTGCTCGTAAGGAATATCGTGAAAGCGTGGCAGGTCCGCGATCTCGATGATCCGTTCCAGGCCGGCGCGCTCGTGGAACTCCACGCCGTCACGGTTCAGCACGACGGTGTTCTCGTATAGCGGCGCCAGGCGACGGAACTCGGCGTCGATCAGCCGGAAGCGTCGTACCATGTTCTCGACCGACTCATGATCGCGATTGCGCACACGAATGTGCTTGGCGATGGTGTCCGTGCTCGACGTCAGCACGATGGTGCAGTCCGGGCGCCACGCGTCGCCGATCGCGAGCACGCGCCGCAGCTCCGCATGCGTCTCCGGCGGATACTCGGCGATGTGCGCCTCGAGTGTAATGCGCGCGCCCTCGAAGAAGATGACCTTGTCCGACGCGTCGTGCTCGGCGGCGTCGCGGTAGTTTGCGTCGTACAGCCGCGCGAAATACGCCGTCACGCCGACCGCGTTGCGGCCCGCGTCGATGTCCGCGAGCACGCGCGGATCCCAGACGCCTTTTTCGCCTTCGCCGTACGATCCATTGTGATACAGATCGCCGAGCTGGCGCACGAGCGTACTCTTGCCGATTCCGGGACCACCGACGATCGCGACGCGCATTCCTTTATAGTGTAGCGTCGAGTCGAAGGACGGCGCCGAGCAGCACGTTCGCGCCGTTGATCACATCCTGGTCCTCCGTCTGCTCCGCCGGCGAGTGGCTGATACCGTTCACGCTCGGCACGAACACCATGCCCGCCGGGCCGATCGCCGCCATGTTCTGCGCATCGTGCCCGGCGCCGCTCACCATGGCGTGCGTCTTCAATCCGAGGTCCTCCGCGGCGCGCGCGACGGCCTCACGCACGCGCGGATCGGTCGGCGACGGCGCGTTGCGCAGCGTCGGGATCATCGTGACGCGCGTCCCCGTGCCGTTGGCAACGCGCTTCGCCTCGCGCTCGATCCGCTCGAACAACGTTTCGATCACATCATCGAACTGATCGCGCAGCTCGAGCGTCAATACGACCTTTCCGGGAATGACGTTCGCGCCGCCCGGAAACACCGCGAGCTTGCCGACGGTGCCGACGTGTCGCCCGGGCGTCGACGTCACGACGGTGTTCACCGCGTCGACGAACCGCGCCGCCGCGAGCAGCGCGTCGCGTCGATCGGTCATCGCGGTGGTGCCCGCGTGCGACGCAACGCCTTCGAACGTCACGTCCCAGTACCGGATTGCGACCAGTCCCTCGACGACTCCGATCTGCGCGCCGGCCCGTTCGATGATCATGCCTTGCTCGATATGCAGCTCGACGTACGCGGCGATGCTTCCCGGGCGGCGCACGGCCCGCTCGAGGTGCTCGGGATCGCCGCCGAGCCGCCGGATGCCGTCGCCGATCGTGCGACCGCTCGTTGCGACGAGCGAGAGCGCGTCGGCGGTGAAACGTCCCGATACGATCTTGCTGCCGATCAAACCACCCTCTTCGTTCTGGAAATCGACGACTTCGAGCGGATGGGTGATCGTCTCGCCGCGGTCGCGCAGCGTGCGAGCGACTTCCATCGCGGCAAGCACGCCGAGCGCCCCGTCGAAGCGGCCGCCGTCGGGCACGGTGTCGGTATGCGAGCCGATGACGATGGGCGGTGCGTCCATCCGTCCCCGCATCGAACCGAATGTGTTGCCGCCGGCGTCGACGCGCACCTCGAGTCCTGCGTCGCGCATCAGATCGCGTACGGCTTCGCGAGCCGCGATGTCCGCATCGCTGTACGCCGGCCGGCTCACGCCGCCGGCCGCCGTCGCACCGATGCGCGCAAGCGCTTTCAGATCGGCGAGCAACCGCCGGCTGTCAATCGCCGGGCTGTGACTGGTTTGGGTCTCAGAGCTCATGCGCTGAAACTTGATCGAGGTGCGGCGGCGCGTACACCGCCGCCGAGGCGCGCGTCGACGAGACGTCGCTCGCCGGTCGTCCGGTGATCAGCGCGACGATCGCCAGCACGACCGTGTTCACGATCAACGCGACGAGCCCGACGTTGAGGTCCTTGACCATCTGCGGGGCCGACGGAAACAGCGTCGCCACGCTCGTTCCCGCGAGCGTGATCGACGCGACGGTGATCTCTCCGGCGACGATTCCGCTGATCGCCGCGGCGCGACTGACCAGCGGCCGCGCCGCCAGGCTGAGCATGAGGGCGGGGAAGAGCTGTGTGACGATGTTGTAGCCCATCAGCAGCAGCGCCACGATCGCCTGGCCGCCGCGCAGCGCGAGGAGCAGCGCCAGCAGTGCGACGACCGGCACGAGTGTCCGCGCGACGACGACGACCGAGCGGTCGCTCGCCCCGCGGGTGAGCGGGCGGTACACGTTCTGCGCGAGGATCGTCGCGGCCGAGATGAGGATCATCGAGCCGGGCACGAGCGCGGTGAGCAGTCCCGCCGCGCCGATCACGCCGACGCTCCAGGGCGCAAATGCGAGTTTGCTCATGCGCAGCAGCGACAGGTCGGCATCGGTGCCGGTGAGGCCCGGCACGACGAGCAGCGCCGCGAAGCCGCAGAAGAACACGAACAGGATCACCAGCTGGTAGATCGGCAGCATGACCGCATTCTTGCGAAACACGTCTTCGTTGCGCGCCGTGTACACGCTCGCGAAATACTGCGGCCACATGTAGAACCCGCACGCGGTCAGCAGCACCGTCGAGATGAGCCAGGCCGGGCTCATGCCGGCGCGCGGGAGCGTGAGGAAGCCGGGCTTCGCGCGGGCGATCGCGTCGAACATCGCGCGATAGCCGCCGTAGTAGTGCATCGGCAGGTACACGCCGATCACGATCACGACGCCGAGGATCATCACGTCCTTGAGTGCCGCGGTCCACGCGGAGCCGCGCACGCCGGAGATGACGACGTAGAAGATGAGTGCGGCCGTGCCGGTCCACATCGCGGTCGCCGGCGCAATCGAGCCGTACGACGCTTCCGAGACGATGATGCCGAGGCCTCGAAGCTGGAGCACGAGGTACGGGACGAGCGCGGCGACGCCCACGACCGCCACGATCACGCCGAGCGCCGGGCTGTCGTACTTGGCAATGAAATAGTCAGCCTGCGACACGAGCCGCCGCGGCTGCGCGTAGCGCCAGATCACCGGCAGCAGAAAATACGAGAAGCTGTAGGCGATCGCGCCGTAGCACAGGATGTAGAATGCCGGTGCACCCTTGCCGTACGCCCATCCGCTGCCGCCGAGAAAGGTGAACGTGGTGTAGATCTCGCCGGCCATGAGCAGGAAGACGAACAGCGACCCGAAGCCGCGGCCGCCCACGCTCCACTGCTCGAGATTCATGTCGCGGCCCTGCCGCGCCACAATGCCGAGGCCGATCGCGACGACGAAGAACGCCGCGAGCACGACGAGCGCGGCGCTCATGGGTTCGAGGCTCCGGCGCGCGCGCGATCGAGCGCCCAGATCAGCCACATGATCGCGGACGTCGCGATCACCCAGGCCACGATCCAGAACAGCAGAAACGGCAGGCCGAGCACGTACGGCTCGAGGCGATTGGCGAACGGTACGCCGGCAAGCAGGCCGATCGTCGGCAGCGCGGCGAGCAGGTGGTAGCGGCGAAGTGGCATGCGTCAGCCTACGACGCGGGTCGCCATCGCGCAAACCGGCGGCACTCTTGACCTCGGGGCCGTGGCGGTTAGAACACAGCACATGAGAACAGTCGCCATCGCCACCGCGCTGCTCGCCGTCGCCGGAGCGAGCCGCCCCATCGCCGCCCGCGCGCAAACCTCGGATGCGCGCATTCCCGCCGCCGTCGACTCGATCGCGCATCGCGTGCTCGCCAGCACGGGCGTACCCAGCGCGAGTGTCGCCGTCGTGACGCACGGCCGGCTGCGCTACGCACAAGCCTATGGCGACGCGCGCCTCTCGCCGCGCGTGGCGGCCGCACCGTCGATGGCGTACGCGCTCGGCTCGATCAGCAAGCAGTTCGCCGCGGCGGCGGTGCTCCTGCTCCAGCAGGAAGGCAAGCTGTCGCTCGGCGATCCGGTCTCGCGGTACATCCCCGGACTCACCGAAGGCGACAAGGTGACGATTCGCAACCTGCTGTCGCACACGTCCGGCTATCAGGATTTCTGGCCGCAGGACTACGTGCCGCCGGCGATGGAACGTCCCGTCACGCCGCAGCAGATCCTCGATCACTGGGCGAAGCAGCCGCTGGATTTCCAGCCCGGCACGCGGTGGCAGTACAGCAATACCAATTTCGTGATCGCCGCGCTGATCGTGCAGAAGGTGAGCGGCGTGCCGTTCTACCAGTTCGTGCACGATCGCATTCTCGCGCCGCTGCACATCGCGAGCGCCGTCGATTTCGACGCGCGCGGTCCCAAGTCGATCGAGCCGATCGGGTACATGCGCTACGGACTCGGCCCGCTCCGCCCGGCGATCCCGACGGGCGCCGGCTGGATGTTCGGCGCCGGCGAGCTGGCGATGACGGCGAGCGACGTTGCCAAGTGGGACATCGCGATGATCGATCAGTCGTTCCTGCAACCTGCCTCGTACCGCGCTCTCGAGCAGACGGTGCTGCTCGCCAACGGCGCGAGCAGCGGATACGGCCTCGGTGTCGACGTCGGCATGGTCAACGGCCATCGCGACATCGCGCACAGCGGCGAAGTCGCGGGGTTCACGGCGCAGAACATCGTGTTTCCGGACGACAGTGTCGCGGTCGTCGTGCTGACGAATCAGGACGCCGCGCCGGCCGCGGGCGCGATCGCGCAACAGGTCTCGCAGCGACTGTTCACGACGGAGGACGCGCAGACCGCGGCGCGCACCGCGGTCGCGCGGCGCATCTTCACGGGACTCCAGCGCGGGACGATCGCTCGCTCGCTGTTCACGGCTGACGCGAACGCCTACTTCGGCGCGGAGGCACTGGCCGATTTCAAGTCGAGTCTCGGCGCACTCGGCGCTCCGACGACGTTCACCCAGATCTCGCAGCAGTACCGCGGCGGCATGCTCGAGCGCGTCTACCGCGTCGTGGCCGGCGGCAAGACGCTGCGGGTGTGGACGTACGAGCTGCCGAGCGGAAAGCTGGAACAGTACCAGGTGGCGCCGGCGACTTGAGTGGGGGATGGTGGAACGGTGGAACGGTGGAACGGTGGAACGGCTGAGCCGGCGCGGCGAAACCGGCCTTCGGTACTGAAAAAGCAGTTGACAGACTAAGGGTCGAGCGGTACTCTACGGAAACTTCCGTAGGGAGCAGGGCATGGACGAAGTCTATTTCCCCCCGCGCGAGCTCGCCGTCATGAGTGTGCTGTGGCGACTCGGCTCGGCGACGGTGTCCGATGTGCGCGACGCGCTCCGCGACGAAGATCTCGCGTACACGTCCGTACTCTCGGCATTGCAGACGCTGGAAGAGAAGGGTTACGTGCGGCACGAGGCGGAGGGACGCGCGTACCGGTACTTCCCACTCGTCGAGGCGGAGCGTGCCGGCGGCAGCGCATTGGCGCGCATTCGCGACTCCATCTTCCATGGATCCGCTGAGCGCATGTTCGCGCAGCTCGTGTCCGATCGCTCGCTCGGACGCGCGGAGCTCGAGCGAATGCGCAAGCTCCTCGCGAAGCGTCTGGGGGACAAGCGATGATCGCCGCGTGGATGCTCTATGGGACGATCGTCGGAGCGCTGCTCGCCGTGGCGGCGTACGCGGCCGACGCGATGCTGCGGATGGCTCACCGGCCGGTGCGCTGGGTGTGGCTGTGCGCGTTGGCGCTCACTTTCGGCTTCATCGCGTCGGCGTCAACACGTCCGGCGCAACAGCTGGCGCTCTCGATGAAATCGGAGTCGCCGTCGCGGCTCGTCGCGGCGCCGAGATCGGCGATCCCACTCTGGCGCGAGGCCTCGATTGTGTTGACGCGTACGCTGGAGACGGCGATCGCTCGGCCGATTCGGTACGGCATCGCCGGCCTGCAGCACGTGCTGCCCGCGCGCGCGCTGCCATGGATCGGCGCGGCGTGGCTGCTCGCCGCCATGTCGCTCGTCGCGCTTTTCGTTGCCGTGCAACTGCGCTTTCACCGTGCGCGCCGCACCTGGCCCGCAACGCACCTGCACGGCGTTCGCGTGCGCGTGTCGCCCGCTGCCGGACCAGCGGTGATCGGTCTCTCGCGTCCGGAAATCGTAGTGCCGCGATGGCTGCTCGGCCGCGAGCCCGGAGAACAGCGACTGGTGCTCGCTCACGAGCAGGAACATCTGCGGGCTCGCGACCCGATCGTGCTCGTCATCGGCTGGCTTGCGGTCGCGCTGGTGCCGTGGAATCCCGCCGTCTGGTTCATGGTGTCGCGTCTCAGGCTGGCGGTGGAGCTGGACTGCGACGCCCGCGTGCTGCGTGGCGGTGCCGCGACGCGCACGTACGGCATGCTGCTGATCGATCTCGCCGAGTACTGCTCCGGTCTACGTGTGGGCGCGCCCGCGCTCGCTGACGACGCATCTCATCTTCAACAGAGACTCAACGCCATGAAACCCGAATTCCCGAAGTTCGCTCGTACCCGTGCGAGCGCGATCGCGCTGCTCGCCGCATCGGCGCTCATCGTCGCGTGCGAAGCGAAGATGCCGACGTCGGCGGACATCGATCAGATGAACGTTGCCGCGGCCGAGCAGGGCGCGCAGAAAGTGATGGTGAGCGACGGGCACTACACCATTGACGGCGTCGCAGCGACGGCGGATCAGGCGCATGCGCTCGACGCCAGGGCCATTGCGTCGATCAAAATCGTGAAGGGCGCGAACGGCAACGAGATCAACATCACGACCCGCAAGGGCGCCGATCTGGCGGCAACGCGGAAGGCAGCCTTGTATTCCGAGATGAGCGGAGTCGCCATCAACGACAAGGCGTCGCCAGTGCGCGCCGGAGCGGAGTCCACGATGGTGTCGAGCATCGCGCATCCGAAGACCTTCACCGGCCTCGTCTTCATCAACGGCGTGAAATCCGATCCGTCGGCGATCCAGACGCTCGACAGGAACAGCATCAAGAGCGTCGAGGTCATCAAGGGCGCGGCAGCGGCCGAGCGATACAACGATCCAGCCGCGGCGAACGGCGTGATCGACATCACCACGAAGACGGGCGGCCCGTCAAAGTAGCGTAAAGTGGGTTGCGATCGGCTGGCGCAACGGCGCGCAGCTACCGATCATTCGAGGGTGATTTCACGCGGGCGCGGCGGCGAAATGCCGCGGCGCCCGCGCATGCACCAGCCCCCGAATCCCAGAACTCTCGATGCGTCGTTATCTCGCCGTTGCCGCGCTCGTCGCCCCCGTCGCCCTGGGCGCGCAGTCCGCCGTGGTGCCGCAGCCCGCGACCACGCTCCCGCTCAAGCACGCGCCGCAGCCGACATCCGCCGCGATCACCGCGGCCGACTTGATGACGCGCCTCTACATCTTCGCCGACGACTCGATGCAGGGCCGCGAAGCGGGGACCATCGGCAACGTCAAGGGCACGGACTACATCGCCAGCGAAGTGAAGCGCATCGGTCTCGTCCCCGCCGGCGACAACGGCACGTACTTCCAGACGATTCCGTTCAAGACGCGCTTTACCGACCCCGCGTCGACGCTCACCATCCCTGGTTCGTCGCTGGCGCTCGGCACGGAATGGACGGGCAGCGGCGTCTCGATGTCGAAGCTCGACGTGCCTGTGGTATATGGCGGCGCGCTGAGCAAGGAGACGATCGCCACGCCGCCGGCAGACATCGCCGGCAAGGTGCTGCTGTTCGGCATGCCCACGAGCATGGAGGGGTATCAGCAACTTCAAAACGCCGAGCATCTCGAGGGCGTCGCCGCCGTGGCGCTGGTGATTCCCAATCAGTTCTTCGGATACGTGAGCGCGCCGATGCAGTTCGTCGACGATCCAGCCAATCCGCCGGCCGTGCGCAAGACGGTGCTGTTCTTCACGCCGTCGGGCGCGGCGAAGCTGTTCGACACCCCGATGGCGCAGCTCGCCGCCGGGACTGCGGGCAAGCCGGTTTCGGTACAGTTGCAGGTGCACGTCGATCCCACGCCATTTCCGGCGCGCAACGTCGTCGCGGTCCTGCCCGGCAGCGATCCGGCGCTCAAGGGCGAGTACGTCGCGATCGGCGCGCACAACGATCACGTCGGCTTCAATCATCAGCCGGTCGACCACGATTCGCTTCGGATCTTCAACCATATCGTCCGGCCCGAAGGCGCGGAGGAGCAGGGGAAGCAGGCCACGCCGGACGAGCAGGCCGAAGTGAACCGTCAGCTCGCCGCATGGCGCGCGGCGCACCCTGGCACGGCGCGGCTCGACTCGATCTCGAACGGCGCGGACGACGACGGTAGCGGCTCCGTGAGCGTTCTCGAAATCGCGCAGAAGCTCGCGTCGCTGAATCCACACCCAAAGCGGTCGATCCTTTTCGTCTGGCACGTCGGCGAGGAGAAGGGACTGCTCGGCTCGGAGTATTTCACCGACCACCCGACCGTGCCGCGCGATTCGATCGACGCCCAGTTGAACATGGACATGGTCGGCCGCGGCGACGCGTGGGATCAGGCCGGTCTCACGAAAGCGGGGCAGCCGATCCACGGCAGCCCGAACTACCTCCAGCTCGTCGGCTCGCGCCGGCTCTCGACCGAGCTGGGCGACCTCATCGAGCAGGTGAACCGCGACGATCATCACGGCTTCGTGTTCGACTACTCGATGGACGCGAACGGCCACCCGGCGAACATCTACTGCCGCAGCGACCACTACGAGTACGCGCGCTACGGCATCCCGATCACCTTCTTCACCACCGGCGGCCACTCGGACTACCACCAGGTGACTGACGAGCCGGAGTACATCGACTACGAGCACATGGCGCGCGTCGACAACCTGATCGAGGACATCGCCGTGCACGTGGCGAACGCGCCGAACCGGATGGTGGTCGACCATCCAAAGCCGAACCCGCACGGCGTGTGTCAGCAGTAGCGGGATTTGACGCTTTATTTGGAGGAAGCTAATGAGCTACGGGAACACGGCACGAGCGATCATCGGCGCGGCGCTGGCTGCCGCCGCCGCGGCGTGCGGCAGCGATGGGCCGACCGGACCGGGCAACCACCAGCTCGATCTTCCGAGCGTGCTCGCACAGATGTCGACCTCGACGAACAGCTTCACGGACGCGACGGGGCAGGTCCTCGGCGTCACGCTGCCACCGAGCGCCGATGCGACGGTCGTGCCGTCCGCCTGCACCTATTCGGGCGCGACCGAGAGCTTCAACTGTCCGACGAGAACGGTGGATGGTCTGACCTTCTCCTCGTCGTACTATCTGTTCGACGCGGCGGGCAATTCGCAGACCGCGCCGAGCAATACGACGACGGCGGCGGTGCGGCTCGTCACTGATCTCGCCGGCACGGTGACTGAATCGGTCTCGGGCACGTCGGGGTCGGTAACGGTCAAGCAGCACAACGACCTGACGCTGTCAGGGCTGCTCACCGATCAGCACGTGCTGAACGGCACGTCGGTCAATCACGATTCGACGGTCATCAACGGTACGTCGCTCTCGCGGATCGTCGACGACTTCACGAACACCGCGACCAACGTCGTGCTCCCGGCGCCGGGCAGCAGCAGCCCGTGGCCACTCTCCGGCTCGGTCGCCTCCGACCTCACGGCCGATATCACGCTCGGTACGCTCGGCCCGGTTTCGACGTCGATTCACGCCACGCTGACGTTCAACGGCACGAACCTCGTGACCCTTACGACAACCGACGAGACGTCGACGAGCACCTGTACGATCGATCTCAGCGGCAAGGCGCAGCCGGTCTGCTCCGAGTGAGCCGGTGAACGACTCCGTTCCGCTCTCCGTCCTGGACCTTGCGCCAATCGTCCAGGGCGGAAGCGCGGCTGAGTCGTTTCGCAATTCACTCGATCTCGCGCAACACGCTGAACGCTGGGGCTACAAGCGGTTCTGGCTGGCCGAGCATCACAACATTCCAGGTGTCGCGAGCGCGGCGACCGCGGTCGTCATCGCGCACGTCGCCGGAGGCACGTCGACCATTCGCGTCGGCGCGGGCGGCATCATGCTCCCGAATCACCCGCCGCTCGTGATCGCCGAGCAGTTCGGTACACTCGAATCGCTGTTTCCGGGACGTATCGATCTCGGACTTGGTCGAGCACCCGGCTCCGATCAGGTGACGGCGGCCGCGCTGCACCGCACGCCGATGTCCGCGGAGGCGTTTCCGCGCGACGTGGCGGAGTTGATGGAGTATTTCCGCGAGCCGCAACCAGGTCAGCTCGTGCGTGCGGTGCCGGGTGCGGGACTGCACGTGCCGATCTGGATACTGGGCTCCAGCCTGTTCGGCGCGCAGCTCGCGGCAATGCTCGGACTTCCGTTCGCGTTTGCATCGCATTTTGCGCCGGGCAGTCTGGATGACGCGATCGCGCTCTACCGCAGTCGCTTTCGGCCGTCGGCGACCCTCGAGCGTCCCCACGTCATGCTCGGCGTCACAGTGGTGGCAGCTGACACGGATGCGGAAGCGGCGTGGCTGTTCACGTCGGTGCAGCAGACATTCATTGCGATCCGCCGCATCCGACCGATCGAAGTTCCGCCGCCGAGCGAGGAGTTCGCGCGACAGTTGTCGCCGCTCGATCGGGCGCAGCTCGATGGCGTGCTGAGCCACGCGATCGTCGGGTCGCCAGAGACAGTCGCCGACCGGCTGCGGGCATTCGCGCAGCGCACCGGCGCGGACGAGTTGATTCTGGCATCACAGATCCATGATCATGCGGCGCGGCTGCGGTCGTACGAGATCGCGGCGAACGTGAGCCTGAGCATGCGATCGGGCGCCTGATCGGCGGCGCAACCTTCTCGGATCGGCCGTGCGGGTGAATATTGCGAGAGGTCGTTTGACCCACTGATCGCCACGCGCACGCACGGAACTCGAATGCGTCTCAAGAACAAGGTTGCCCTCATCACCGGCGCGAGCAGCGGCATCGGCGCCGGCATTGCCGAACGATTCTCGAATGAGGGCGCCCTCGTCGCGGTGAACTACCGGCCCGACAGCCCGAGGGACCGCGACGCCGCCGAGCTCGCGGTCAAGAGCTACAAGGCGAGCGCAATCGCCGTGGAGGCGGACGTGTCGAAGCGCGATCAGGTCGAAGCGATGATCGCGCGCGTGGTGAAGGAGCTCGGGCGCATCGACATCTGCATCAACAACGCCGGCATCGAGATCAAGCATGATTTTCTCGAGACGACCGATGCCGAGTGGAATCGCGTGCTCGGCGTGAACCTGTACGGGTCGTTCGTCGTGAGCCAGGCGGCGGCCCGCGAGATGGTGAAGCAGGGCGACGGCGGCCGGCTCATCTACATCTCGTCGGTCCACGAGGACATTCCGTTCCCCGGGTTCACGTCATACTGCGCGAGCAAAGGCGCGATTCGCATGATGATGCGCAACGTCGCGATGGAGCTGGCGACGCATCGGATCACCGTGAACAACATCGCGCCGGGTGCGATCGCCACGCCGATCAACAAGTCCGTGCTCGAGAATCCGACGGCGTTCCGGAATGCGGTGAGCGAGATTCCGCTCGGCCGCTTTGGCACGCCGGACGACGTCGCGTCGGTCGCCGTGTTCCTCGCCAGCGACGACGCGGCGTACGTCACCGCGAGCACGTACTACGTCGACGGCGGCATGACGCAGCAAGTGACGCTGTATTGAACGGCCCAGGCGAGCCGCGGATGCCGACCGTCGACGCGTCGTCTGCCGAGCAGGGGCGCCTCGATGCGGCGCGCGCCGGCGACGAGGCGTGGCGCCTGTGGGGCTCGTACCTCGCGCAGCGCGCGTGGGGCACGGTGCGCGAGGACTACAGCGCCGATGGCGATGCGTGGTCCTACTTTCCACACGACCAGGCCCGCAGCCGCGCATACCGCTGGAACGAGGACGGGCTGCTCGGCATCTGCGACGACGGCCAGCGACTCTGCTTCGCGCTCGCGCTCTGGAACGGCCGCGATCCGTTCCTCAAGGAGCGCGCGTTCGGCGTGAATGGGCACGAGGGCAATCACGGCGAGGACGCCAAGGACTACTGGTTCTTTCTCGACAACGTGCCGTCGCACGCCTACATGAAGGCGTTGTACAAGTATCCTCAATGCGAGTTTCCGTATCAGTGGCTCGTGGAGGAGAACCGCCGGCGCGGCAAGGCGGATCCCGAGTTCGAGCTGCTCGATACCGGCGCCTTCGCCGACGACCGCTACTTCGACGTCACCGTCGAGTACGCGAAGGAGTCGCCCACCGACCTGCTCATCCGGGTGACGATCGCCAATCGCGCCGTGGAAGACGCGACGATCGACGTGCTGCCGACGCTGTGGTTTCGCAACACGTGGAGCTGGGGCGCGAATGCGTATCGCCCGTCGCTTTCGGCAGCGGCTTCAGACGGACAGACGGCTCAGGTGCTCGCCGAGCACGAGACGCTCGGACGGTATCACCTCACGTGCGAGGGCGAACCGGAGCTGCTGTTCACCGAGAACGAGACGAACGTCGAACGGCTGTTCGGCTCCAATAACGCGAGCCGGTGGGTGAAGGATGCGTTTCACGACTACGTCGTGCACGGGCGGTCGGAGGCGGTGAACCCCGCGCGCGAAGGCACCAAGGCCGCCGCGCGCTATCGCTTGACGATCGCGGGCCAGAGCGAGCGCGTGATTCGCCTCCGTCTCTCGACGCACGTCCGTGGCCGTGCCGCGTTCGGCAGCACGTTCGACGCATCGATCGCCGAGCGGGTCCGCGAGTCGGACGAGTTCTATCGGCCGCTGGCGGACAGCGATGCGTCGGATGACGAGCGCCGCGTGCAGCGCCAGGCATTCGCCGGGTTGCTGTGGAGCAAGCAGTTCTATCACTACGACGTGCGCCGCTGGCTGCTCGGCGATCCGGGGCAGCCAACGCCGCCCGCGTCCCGGTGGACGGGTCGCAATCACGCGTGGCAGCACCTCAACAACCACAACGTGGTCTCGATGCCGGATACGTGGGAGTATCCGTGGTACGCGGCGTGGGATCTCGCGTTTCACACCATCCCGCTGGCGCTGATCGATCCCGATTTCGCCAAGCGGCAGCTCGTGCTTCTGCTGCGCGAATGGTACATGCACCCGAACGGGCAGCTGCCGGCGTACGAGTGGGCATTCAGCGACGTCAACCCCCCGGTGCACGCGTGGGCGGCGTTGCGCGTGTACCAGATCGAGCGGCGCATCACCGGGCGCGGCGACGACGCGTTCCTCGAGCGTGTGTTTCACAAGTTGCTCATCAACTTCACGTGGTGGGTGAATCGCAAGGACGCGGCGGGCCGCAATGTGTTCCAGGGCGGCTTTCTCGGGCTGGACAACATCGGCGTGTTCAATCGCAGCGAACCGCTGCCCAACGGGGCCTGGCTGGACCAGAGCGACGGCACGAGCTGGATGGCGATGTTCTGTCTGAACATGCTGGCGATCGCGCTCGAGCTGGCGCGGAACGATCGCGTGTACGAGGACGTCGCGACCAAGTTCCTCGAGCACTTCTTTCACATCGCGCACGCGATCAACGACCGGCCGGCGGCCGTGGGCGACGACAGCGAAGATCTGTGGGACAACGAGGACGCGTTCTACTACGACGCGCTGTGCTCGTCGAACGGATCGAGCAGCTACATCCGCGTGCGTTCGATGGTCGGCCTGATCCCGTTGCTCGCGGTCGCCACGATCGACCAGGATCTGCTCGAAGCCCTGCCGGATTTCCGTGGCCGGCTCGAGTGGTTCCTGCGGAATCGCGCCGACCTGGTAGGCGATGCGGCGTCGGTGACGACGACCGGTGAGCTGGATCGCCGCTTGTTCGCGGTGGTGAGCGCGCCGCGCCTGAAGGCGATCCTGTCGCGCATGCTCGACGAGCGCGAGTTCCTGTCGCCGCACGGATTGCGTTCGGTGTCGCGCTGGCACGCCGAGCATCCGTTCGTACTCACGGTGAACGGACGGCGGGTCGGCGCGGTGGACTATGAGCCGGCGGAGTCGCGCAGCGGGTTGTTCGGCGGCAACTCGAACTGGCGCGGGCCGGTGTGGTTCCCGCTCAACTATCTGATCATCGAAGCGCTGCAGAAGTTCGACTGGTATTACGGGACGACGTTCACCGTGGAGTATCCCACGGGGTCCGGGCGCATGCTCACGCTCTGGGACGTATCGGTCGAGCTGTCGCGGCGGCTGATCGGCATCTTCGTGCGGCACGATGGCCGCCGCGCGGTGTTCGGCGGCACGGAGCGCTTTCAGCGCGACCCGTACTGGCGTGATCTCATCCCGTTTCACGAATATTTTCACGGCGACAACGGCGCGGGGCTGGGCGCGTCGCACCAGACGGGGTGGACGGCGCTCGTGGCGAAGCTGATCCAGCAGAGCGGCGTGCCGTCGGTGCGGTGATGGACCATGGACCATGGTCCATGGTCCATCGGCGTTTATTGGAGAATGCACATGGCTGATCTTCGGAAAGTCAGCGGAATGGCGTTCGCAGCGGTGATCCTGACACTTACGCCACTGACGTGGCCCGTCGCCGTTGCGCAGTGTCCATCGCCGGCGGCACACGGCGCACGGCGGATCCCGGCGTTCTTCGATCAGGGCCGCGTGCTCGCCGCGCCGGTCACGGCGAACGGCGATACGTTGTTCTTCATTCTCGACTCCGGCGGTGGCTTCAACGCGATCGACGCTGCAGTGCTGTCGCGCTTCGGGCTGACGCCAATGGTTCGAGGCTCCGGCAGCGACACCATGAGTGTGGTGCCGTTTCCGTCGTCGATCGACTCGATGCAGCTGCCGCGGCCCAGAGCCGGTTTTCCCGGGCCCGGTTATCTCGCCGCGTCGACCTTGTTCGATCAGCTCGCGCGGATGTACCCGGTGAAGCTCACGGGATTTCTCGGCGGCGGCTGGTGGGCGGATCGGGTTTGGCGCATCGATTACCCGGCGGGCAAGCTGTGGCTCTTTCCGCGCTCGGTCCTTCCGACGAACGGTTCGACGCTCGGGCCGCACGAGGTGCGCGTGACGTTTCGGAGCGTCGACGGCCGGCGCCCGACGAACTTTGCGAGGTTCCGCGCCGAGGTGGACGGCGATTCGCTCGACCTGCTGTTCGACACGGGCGCGACGACACAGTTCACCGACGGCGCCATGGCAATCGTGCACGATGGGCGACCGGCGGGACGTGGCGGCAGCTTCATCTCATCCGAGATCTTTGATCGCTGGCACGCGCGGCATCCGGACTGGCGCGTGATCCCGCAGGGCGAGGTCGGCACCCGCGCCCCCATGATCGAGGTCCCCTCGATGAGGCTCGGCGGCTACACGCTCGGACCGGTCTGGTGGGAGGAGCGGGGAAGCACCGGCTTCCACAAGCTAATGGACGGTCTCATGGACCACCCGATCCAGGGTTCGCTGGGCGGCGCGGCGTTCAGACATCTGGCGGTGACGATCGATTACGTCGCTGGCGTCGCCTGCTTCGATGCGCCGGTGAACTAGGAGCGGTCGCGGCACCGGCGGCGGCGAGCCGGATATCTTTCATTCATCCCGACCTCGCCAGGTACCCGAGCCCGTGACGCATCCCCACTCCTCGAGCGACGCACCGAACACGGCGCCGCACCGCGATTTCATTCGCGAGATGGTCGCCGACGACGTCGCGACCAATCGCTTTGGCCGCCAGATCGCGACGCGCTTTCCGCCCGAGCCGAACGGATTCCCGCACATCGGCCACGTCAAGGCGATCTGCCTGAACTTCGGCATTCGCGACGAGTTCGGCGGCCGCTGCAACCTGCGGTTCGACGATACGAACCCCGCCGGCGAGGACGTGAAGTATGTCGAGGCGTTCAAGAACGACATCCGCTGGCTCGGTTTCGAGTGGGACGAGGAGCTGTACGCGAGCGACTACTTCGAGCGGCTCTACGAGTTCGGCGAGCTGCTCGTGCGCAAGGGAAGCGCGTACGTCGACTCGCAGACGGACGAAGAGATTCGCGCGACGCGCGGCACGGTGACGACGCCGGGCACGAACAGTCGCTACCGCGACCGTTCGGTCGAGGAGAATCTCGATCTGCTGCGGCGCATGAAGGCCGGCGAGTTCGCCGACGGCACGCACGTGCTGCGCGGCAAGATCGACATGGCGCATCCGAACATGCTGATGCGCGATCCGATCCTGCTGCGCATCCGGCACACGCCGCACTACCGCCAGGGCGACGCGTGGTGTCTGTACCCGCTGTACGACTTCGCGCATCCGTTGTCGGACGCGATGGAGGGCATCACGCACTCGCTCTGCACGCTCGAGTTCAAGGACAACAACGACATCTACCGCTGGCTCGTCCACGAGTGCGGGTTCGAGCGGCCGCCGGAGCAGACCGAGTTCTCGCGCCTATCGCTCGAGTACACGGTAATGAGCAAGCGCAAATTGCTCCGACTCGTAAAGGACGGCATCGTGGGCGGCTGGGACGATCCGCGGATGCCGACGATTTCGGGACTGCGCCGGCGCGGCGTGACACCGGAAGGGCTGCGCGCATTCGTCGAAACGGCGGGCGTGACGCGCAAGCCGCAGCGCACCGAGCTGGCGACGCTCGAGGCGGCGGTGCGGAGCGATCTCAATATGCGCGTGCCGCGCGTGATGTGCGTGACGAGGCCGCTCAAGGTCGTGCTGACGAACTACCCGGAAGGGCAGGTCGAGCAGCTCGAGGCGTCATACTATCCGCACGACGTGCCGAAGACCGGGTCGCGCATGGTGCCGTTCTCGCGCGAGCTGTACATCGAGCGCGACGACTTCATGGAGAACCCGCCGAAGAAGTTCTTCCGGCTCGCGCCGGGCAGGGAAGTGCGGCTCCGGTACGGCTACTTCATCACGTGCACGGACGTGATCAAGGACGCGGCCGGCGAGATCGTCGAGCTGCATTGTACGTACGATCCGGCAACGCGAGGCGGCGACGCGCCGGACGGGCGCAAGGTGCAGGGCACGATCCACTGGGTGTCGGCCACCGAATCACTCCGCTGCGAGCTGCGGCTCTATGACAAGCTGTTCACCATTCCGGATCCCGACGACGTCGAGGATTTCATGAGCGTGCTGAATCCCGAGTCGCTCACCGTCGTGTCCGACGCGCGCATCGAGCCGAGTGTCGCCGCGGATCCACTCGGCACACGGTATCAGTTCGAGCGGACGGGCTACTTCATCAGCGATCCGATCGACTCGACGCCAGCGCGGCTGGTGTTCAACCGGACGGTGACGCTCCGGGATACGTGGGCGAAAGTTGCTAGAGGCTAGGGGCTAGGGACTAGGGACTAGATGCTGGGTACTAGTGGCGCCATTGGCGTTCAGGGCGAGTCAACGCAACCAGCAACTGGCGGCCAGCCGCCCACTAGCCACCAGCACCTAGTCCCTGGCGACTAGACCATATCCGCCGTCGGTCCGTAGATCGATGGCAGCGGTACGTCGTTGAGGCGCAGGTAGACGCTGAGCTGGCCGCGATGGTGGATGATGTGGTTCATGAACAGCGTCCGATAGAGCACCTTGCGCGGCGCCGACAGGAGCACGTTGCCGCTGTGCTTGAGCGTCCACGTTTCGCGCGTCGACTCCTCACTCATGCGGGCGATCGCCTCGCGTGAGTTCTTGACGTTCGTGTCGAACACCTTTAGCACTTCCTCGCGCGTCGTGTACTGCGGCTGAGGAGCAGGCGCCTGGCCGGGCGGGCTGAAATCCAGCTCCGTGCCGTTCGAGATCAGGCCGCCGAAGCGCGCGAGGTTCGCGAGGTGCGACGCGAGCTGACCCAGGCTCATCGACTTGCCGTGCGGCTTCCACGCCGCCTTGTCCATTGGTACGCGCTCGAGCAGCGAGCGGGTGGTCTTCATCTCCTGGTCCATCTCGGCGACCAGTGCATTGGTGAATGGCATGGCTCGAGTTGAGAGAAATGGGTCGTGAAACGCGACGATTGCACGCATTATATCCCGGCCGTCCGGCCCGCAGTAAGCCCAGGACCTTTTCCCCGGAGACCGTGCTCCCGCTCATCGGCATTCTCATCGTCATCGTCGGCTTCGCGCTCAAATTGAATCCGCTCGCCGTTGTCGCGGCGGCGGCAATCGCCACCGGCCTCGCCGCCGGCCACCATCTCGCCGAGGTAGTCGCCGCGTTCGGCAAGGCATTCATCGACAGCCGTTCCGTCGCCGTCGTCTGGCTGGCGCTGCCGGTGATCGGATTGCTCGAGCGCGCCGGTCTCAAGGAACGCGCGCGCACCGTGATCGCGCGTATTCGCGTCGCGACGACGGGACGCCTCCTGCTCGCGTATCTCGCACTGCGCCAGATCACCGCCGCGCTCGGACTCACCGCGCTCGGCGGGCATCCGCAAATGGTGCGGCCGCTCATCGCGCCGATGGCCGAAGCCGCGGCCGAGAGCCGGTTGGGTACGATCACACAACGGGTGCGCTATCGCATCCGCGCGCACGCCGCGGCCGTCGACAACATCGGCGTGTTCTTCGGCGAGGACATCTTCATCGCCATCGGCTCGATCCTGCTTATTCGCGCCTTCCTCGACGGCAGCGGCATTCACGTCGAGGCGACCCAGCTCGCGCTGTGGTCGATTCCGACGGCCGTGTGCGCGTTCATCATTCACGCCACTCGGCTGATGCTGCTCGACAAGCAGCTCGCGGCGGAGAACGAGGCCGAATGATCTCGCTCGGATTCGTCGACATCCTGATGGGCCTGATGATGGCCGGGGTGGCGATCGTCAACGTGCGCGACAGGTCGAATCCGCGCTGGGCCTACAACGCGGCGTTCTGGGCACTGTACGCCGTCACGTTTCTCGTCGGTCCGCGGATCCCGTCCATCGCGAACGGCATCATCGTCATCGCGATGGTGCTGATCGCGGCAACGGGGAAGCTCGGTGACGCACCAGCCGAGAGCACCACGCCGGCCGAGCGCGAAGCGAGCGCCGCGCGGTGGGGCAACAAGTTGTTCATTCCGGCCCTGACGATCCCCGCCGTCACTGTGCTCGGCACGTTCACGCTCGGCCACATTCACGTGGGCGGCACTGTACTCGTCGACCCGAAGCAGGTGACGCTCATCTCACTCGGCCTGGCCACGGTCGTCGCGCTGATCGTCGGCATGGTCATGCTGCGCCCGCCGCTGAGCGCGCCGGTTACGGAAGCGCGCCGGCTGATGGATGCCGTGAGCTGGGCCGCCGTGCTGCCGCAGATGCTGGCCGCTCTCGGTACCATGTTCGCTCTCGCGGGCGTCGGCCCAATCGTCGCCGAGCTTCTCGAGCGCTGGATCCCGCTCAACACGCCGTTCGCCGCGGTGGCGACGTACACGGTGGGCATGGCGCTGTTCACGACGATCATGGGGAACGCGTTCGCCGCGTTCCCGGTGATGACGGCCGGCATCGGCTTGCCGCTCGTCGTGCAGCACTTCGGCGGCAACGTGGTGGTGATGGCGTCGGTCGGCATGCTGTCGGGCTATTGCGGAACGTTGATGACACCGATGGCCGCCAACTTCAACATCGTTCCCGTCGCGCTGCTCGAGCTGCCGGACGAGAACGCGGTGATCAAGGTACAGATTCCCACGGGGCTCATTCTGCTCGTGGCCAACACGGCGATCATGTACTTCTTCGTCTTCCGATGAGCGTTTCCCAATCAAGCGCGGCGCCGATCGATCCGGCGACCGCGTCGCGCTTCGCGTCGCTCGCGCTGTCGCACGTCACGCGCGAGTTCCCGAACAAGCTGGATCACGTTCTCAACGGACCGGACGATGCGAGAAACCCCCGCGCGTTGCACCCGGTCTTCTACGGCAGCATGGACTGGCACTCGAACGTGCACGGCTACTGGCTGTTGGCAACGCTGCTGCGTGTGACGCGCGATCTGCCGGAAGCCGATCGCATTCGTGCACTGTTCGACACCCAGCTCACCGCCGCCAACGTCGCCGGTGAAGTCGCGTACCTCGGCCAGCCGAATCGCGGCACGTTCGAGCGGCCGTACGGCTGGGCATGGCTGCTGATGCTCGCCGCGGAGCTGCACCGACACGACACCGAGAATGGCCGTCGCTGGGCGGCAGCGCTCGCGCCGCTCACCCAGGCATTCGTCGCGCGGTTCACGACGTTTCTCCCCAAGGCCGCCTACCCGATTCGCGCCGGCACGCACTTCAACACGGCGTTCGCGCTGGCGCTGGCATCAGAGTATGCTCATGTCGCGGCGGATGACGCGCTGGCGGAGCTCGTCCGGCAGAAGGCGACGGCGTGGTACGGCGAGGACGCGGGTTGTCAGGCGTGGGAGCCCGGCGGCGACGACTTTCTGTCGCCGGCGCTGATCGAGGCCGAGTGCATGGGCCGCGTGCTCGAGCACCCTGTGTGGCGCGCCTGGATGGATCGCTTTCTGCCGCGGCTCGTGGATCGACAACCGGCGACGCTGTTCACGCCGGCGACGGTGAGCGATCGCAGCGACGGCAAGATCGCGCACCTCGATGGACTCAATCTGAGCCGCGCCTGGTGCTGGCGAAGCATCGCCGCGCGCTGGAACCCCGACGACCCACGCCGCGCTATCGCGCTCGAGGCCGCGGAGCGGCACCTCGCTGCGAGTCTGCCGCACGTGGCGGGCGACTACGCGGGCGAACATTGGCTGGCGACATACGCGATGCTCGCGATGCTCGGTTCGTAGTCGTCGACCGGCCCTCGAGTGTCGAGTGTCGAGACCTATGCGCGGGTCGATTCTGGCACGCCGAATCGGGTTGGACTGAATTTGGGGACGCGGATTTTGCGGAAACTGGCGAACGCGGCGCGGATTTGCTCCGAGTGGCGCATGGAGCTCTGTGCGCCAGGCCCAAAAACAAACATGAATCTGTGGTGGTGGCGTCCCGGTCAACTCCCCCAACCGTAAATCCGTAAACTCCGCAGCCCCGTTGGACTCTCGCGGCGCGAAAGACTCTCGCGCCACACTGCCGCGCGACTCAGGCCACATCGCAGGGAGAGCAATGGGGTCGCGGAGAACGGCGGAGAACTACGGACAGGCGCGGAGCGGCGTCGCTGGGAGATGTTGATGAATGATGAACAACGATTGCGCCGTTCTCCGCCGTTCTCCGCAGCTACGCGACGCTCTCTGAAGCAACGATGCTGCCCCAGCCACAACAGGTGTGAAACACCGGATGACACGAACGCGACGGATCGAACGGATCAAGACCCGAATGCTTTTTGGGTGTGGCGCGACGGACTCGACGCGCCCGTACCAGGCAATCCGCGCCTCGTTCGCCAGTTTCCGCAAAATCCGCGTCCCCAATTCAGTCCAACCCGATTCGGCGTGCCAGAATCGACCCGCGCGACACCCACGGACCACGGACTACGGACGGGTCACCTTCACCAGCCGCGGCAGATCGTTCGCCCAATCGGGCTCCGTGATCCCGCTCGGATATTCCACGCGCAGGCTGTCGTCGGGCGTGAACGCGAGCACCTGGGCGGCGTGGCCGACGCCGTACGTCGGAACGTGCGGGCCTTTCATCTGGTCCATCGGCTCGACCACGGCCGGAGGCATGCCGAGCGACGCCTGAATGCGATTCACTTCCTCGACCGGGCCGCGCAGGCCGATGAATCGCGGGTCGAAGTTGTCGAGCCAGGAGCGGAGCCGCTGCGCCGTGTCGCGCGCGGGATCGGTCGTCACGAACACCACGCGCACGCGCGCCTGATCCGCCGCCGACATGCCGCGCATCGCATGCGCGATTTTGGTGAGATGCACCGGGCAGACGTCCGGACAATTCGTGTAGCCGAAATAGAGCAGCGTCACCGTGCCGCGCGTGTCGGCGGCAAAATGAAACGGGTGGCCGTGCGTGTCTTCCAGCGTGAAGTCAGGTTTGGGGCGGACCGGTTGCAGCGTCACCCCGCGAATGCCCTGCATGGGATCGGCGTGGGCGTCGCTGCAGCCGAGCACCGCGACGACGAGGGGTGTCGCGATAAGCCATGCGATTCGATGCTGCATTCTTCCTCCAGCCAAACAGCCGCGCGATGCGGCGTGATGTCATTCAGTCTACAGACGACTTCCGGCTTGCCGCCGCTCACGGTCGAACGTCACGATCGCTTCCGTGAGCGGCGTAATGTCGTAACGAACCGGATCGGTCGTCGGAAGGTTCGTCTCGGCCGCGACACGTGCAATCACCGCACGCGCATCGCGGTCCGACAGCTCGACGGTGTTCAGTGAAACGCCGATCGTGCGCGCGGGTCTGAGCGGCGCCGCCATCGACTCGTGCAGCGCGATCACGTCGCGCAGCGGCGGAATGCGCAGCCACGGGTTGTGTCGGAATGTATCACGCGACGGCTGATGACAGGCGATCAGCGCGTGCGGCAGGCTGCCGTGCAGCAGCCCGAGCGACACGCCGGAGTAGCCGGGATGGAGAATCGAACCCTGGCCTTCAACGAGCACGATGTCCGCATCGCGCGACGCCTGGATCGTGACCGTCTCTGCCGCGCCGGCAATGAAGTCGGCGACGACGGCGTCGACGCAGAGTCCCCAGCCCTCGATGACGATGCCCGTCTGCCCGGTCGGCGCGAATGCCGCGCGCACGTCGCGCGCGCGGAGCGCGGTGCGGAGCTGCAGCATCACCGTCATCTTGCCGATGTTCGCGTCGGTCCCGACCGCGAGCACGACCGTCGAGTCGATGTCGCGCACGCGGCCGCTGCCAACCGGTACGCCGCTCGGCGGGCGCCGCACGTCGTGAATCGTGACGCCGCGCTGGCGTGCCATGGCGGACAGCTCGGGGTCGTCGCCGATGAACGCGTGCAATCCGCTCCAGATCTCCATGCCGCGCGCGATGCATTGCTGAATCACGGCGCGCAGATCCGGCGGAATGTTGCCGCCCGGCGGCGCGATGCCGACGAGCAGCGCGTCGGCGCCGCGCGCGACACCCTCGGCCACAGTTCCGACGACGGGGATCACGCCGCCTACGCCGAGGAGGCGGCCGGCGGTGCTGCCGGCCTGCGTGCTGTCGAGGACCGCCGCGACCCGATCGGCGGAATAGCGAACGACGGAGTTCCCGGTTTTGGACGCGGGCGTTCCGAACTGGCCTTCAGCGTAGATGAGATAGCGCGGCATGCGGAGGGTCGAGAGTCGGGATCAATATGACGACTGAGGCCGCTCCGGCGCGACTTGCGGCCCGCTTGCGGGTTGACGAGACGCCGCGCGATCCGCCTACTTATGCACAACCCTCTCGCATCCCGTCATGTCGCGCACATCCGCTCTGCTTGCTCTCGCCGGCCTCTTTGCCGCCGGCCCCCTCGCGTCCGCACAGTCGGTTCGGCAATCCGGCGCGCAAACCAAAGTCGGTCCATCGAACGGTACGGTCATCGTCGTCGGCGGCGGCGCGATGGGTCCGGAGATCTACAAGACGTTCATCGACGCGGCCGGCGGTCCCGACGCGCTGATCGTCGACGTGCCGACGGCGGGCGGCGATTCCGTCTACGGACAAGACGCGCCGGGCACGCGCGGCTGGAAAGCGGCCGGCGCGAAGAACGTCGTCGTCGTGCACACGATCGACCGCAAGGTCGCCGACTCGGACAGCTTTCCGAAGATTCTCGCCAAGGCGGGCGGCGTCTGGTTCGAGGGAGGACGCCAGTGGCATCTCGTCGACTCGTACGCCGGAACGAAGACCGAGCAGGCATTTCACGACGTGCTGGCGCGCGGCGGTGTGGTGGGCGGTTCGAGCGCCGGCGCGTCGATCCTGGCGAGCTTCCTCGTGCGCGGTGCGCGCCAGGGCAACGCGGTCATCGTCGCGCCGGATTATCAGAAAGGGTTCGGTTTTCTGCGCGGCGTCGGCATCGACCAGCACGTCGTCGCGCGCGAGCGGCTGCGCGATCTTGCCGATTCGCTCATGCCGCGCCATCCCGAGCTGCTCGGCATTAGCGAGGACGAAGGCACCGCCTGGGTCGTGCGCGGCGACGTGGCGACGATCATCGGCCGCAACAAGGCGTTCGTGTACGGCGGCAAGGACGCGACAGATCCCGGCAAGCCGTTCCTCACGCTCCACCCCGGCGACAAGTACGATCTCGCGGCACGGCACGTGGTGCACCGCGCCATCTCGGACTCGCGGCTGACGGAATCGTTCGTCGATGGGCTCTTTAGCAAATACTCAAACCCGGCGCTCGGCGGCGCGACGGTGCTCGTCGCGCAGAATGGCGAGGTGCTCGTCGACAAGTCGTACGGCATTCCCGAGCAGCCACGCTACATGCCGACGACGACGGTTCCGCAGTTCGCGCTGGGCGGCATCTCGCGCCTGTACGAAGCCGTCGCCGCGCAGACGCTGGAGCACGACGGCGTGCTGAAATCAACGGACACATTGGCCGATGGCGCCACCGTCTCGCAATTCCTCGCCGGCGACCGGAATGCGGCTGACGACGATTCGCTGCTCGCGGCGCTCATCGCCGCTCGCGCCGAGGCGGAGCCGTCGCGCGGCGGCCGCGGTGGACGAGGCGGCCGCGGCGCGAGTGCGCCGAATCCGGCGGCCGCGTACAACGCCTATCTCGCCCGGCACGTGTACACGCCGGTCGGCGAGCACAAGACGAGCGCGACGGCGAACGGCGAGGTGCACTCCGACGTCGACGAGCTGTATCGGTTCGAGCTGGGCCTCGAGAGTCCGACGGCGTTCGTGCGCGGCACCGCGTTCGACCCGCGGCTCGGCTGGCAGGCTGACACGTTCGACGGCATGGAACGCCTGAGCGCGTTCGCTGCCCCGAACGGCCGTCGCGGCGCGTTCGTCCGCGTGCCGGAGAAGGATCTGACGGTGATCGTGCTGACGAACGACGACACGGCGAATGCGAAAGCAATCGCGGACGCGATCGTTACCAGGACGCTGGGGCGGTAACGACCCGGATCAGCGAAAGACGACGCAGCCGTTCGCTTCCAGATCTTCGAGCCACGCCGGATACGACGCGATCGGATTCCAGCGCAGGTCGAGCTTCTGGAGTGGAAGGTCGGCGAGCCAGGGCGGGAGCGACGTGATGCCGTTGGCTCGCGCGTCCAACCACGCCAGCTGCTTCAATTCGGCGAGGCTGTCCGGCAGCACGTTGATCTTGTTGCCGCGCAGCGTCAGCTCGGTGAGCTCGGTCAGCTTGCCGATCGACGCGGGCAGTTGCGCCAGTCGGTTGGCCTCGAGACTCAGGCGGCGCAGGCCCGTGAGCTCGCCGATGGCATCAGGAATCTCGAACAGATCGTTCTTCGCCACGTGCAGCTCTCGCAGCCGGGTCAGCTGCCCGACCGATGGCGGAATCGAGGCCAGCTTGTTGCCCGAGAGCCGCAACTCGACCAGGCCAGCCATGTCGCCGATCGAGGCGGGCAATCGTGCGAGCTGATTGTCGCCCGCGTTGAGATAGCGGACGCGCGTCAACTTGCCGATCGACGCGGGCAGCTCCGTCAGCGCGTTATCGCTCAGATACAGGTAGTCCGTCAGGCCACCCAGCTCGCCGATGGCGGGCGGCAAATCGCGCAAGGCATTGTGGCCGACGTCCAGGATCCGCACCTGCTGCAGGTTGCGGATGCCGTCGGCGATGACCGTCAGCTTGTTGTTGGAGACATTCAAGATCTCCAACGATGTTTCCTGCCAGACCGAGTCGGGAAGAGCGGTCAGCGTGGTGTGGCGGATCGTCAGTTCGCGGCGCATGAGAGCAGTACGGGCAGTGGCGGGTTGGCGGCCGACGATCGGCTCCGGCCGCCGGCGGCCGTGGTTCGCACTTTCGAGCACCGCGGCCGCTGTTCACAGACGATCCAGCCGCGAAATGTTTGCGAAGCTGATGGCGCAGGGGTCCGGTGCGCAGCGGCCGTTGTCGGCGCAGATGAACGCAGATGAACGCAGATTCGAACTGAACTTCATCCGCTGGAACGGGACTTTTTTGAAGCGCCGCTCGGGACGTTCCGGTGCCGTACGCGGCGCACCGACAACTAAGAAAGCTTCGTCATACGCCGAAACCCGACACGGCTTCGAGTAGCGATCAATCAGCGTTCATCAGCGTCATCTGCGGCCGGCCAAACAAGATCGGACCGCGAATCGATCACGCGGCATCAATTCGAGGGCGTCAGACCATACTTCGCGGGGTTTTCGGCGATGCGCGCCGACGCGATCAGCTTCGGAACGTAATCCCGCGTCTCCTTCGGCAGCTTCGGCAGGATCTTGAAGAAATCCTCATCGGTGCCCGTGCTCTTGCCCGTCACGCGCTTGAGCGCGCGCGACACGGTGCCCTCGCCGGAGTTGTACGCCGCCGCGGCGAGATACCACGAACCGAAGCGCTTGTGGAGCAGCGTGAGATACGCCAACGCGGCGTCGGTCTCGCGCGCCGGATCGCGGCGCTGGTCGGTGTGGCCGGTCACCTTCAACCCGAACCGTCGCGCCGTGGCGCTCATGAACTGCCACAAACCAACCGCGTGCGCGTGGGACTTCGCATTCGGATTGAAGTTGGACTCGATCATCGCGAGATAGATCAAATCGTGCGGCATGTCGCGCTTCGCGAGCTTGTCCGAGATCATGCCGGCGTACCTGTCCATCCGGCCGAGCGACAGCTCGAAGTCGCCCTTGAGCGACGTCGTCAGGCGCTTGATCCAGTGGTCGATCAGCGGATGATCGATGCCCGCTGCGTCGATCGTCGCGATCGCCACGGTCGCCGATGGGTGCGTCATCGTGTCCACTGCCGAGTCCGCCATATCAGCGGACGCAACGGTATCATGCGGTAGCACCTTGGCTGCTGCCGCGGTCGTCCGCAAATAGTGCGTGTGGTCGAGTCCGGTGATCGCGACCGCGCCGCCAAACGCGGCAACCGCCAGCGACAACAGCACCTGACTCCGCGTACGCTTCAGCGCGCCGCGAATGGTCATGCGTACCTCCCATCCTGTTGTCCTCTCTCAAGTTAGAAATTTTTTGACGCAGCGGCAGGCTTGCGTAACGGTGAGGTCGTGGGCGCGGGGTTCCGGTATGAGAAATCCCGGATAGCCGCACACTCGGCTACACTTCGGCATGTACGCCGCTTGTCTCTTTTGCAATCGGCCACTCGGCACCAACGAGACGTTCGAGGCGTTCCCGGTCGGCCGGCGATTCGCGTTCGATCCGGCGCGCGGGCGACTGTGGGTCGTGTGTCCGCATTGCGAGCGCTGGAACCTGACGCCGCTGGAAGAGCGGTGGGAAACGATCGAGTCCGCTGACCGGCTGTACAGCGACGCGCGGCAGCGCGTGTCGACGGACAACATCGGCTTGGCCAAGCTGCGCGACGGCACGACGCTGGTGCGCATCGGCGCGGCGCTGCGTCCCGAGTTTGCCGGCTGGCGCTACGGCGACCAGTTCGGCAGACGTCGCCGTAGGCAAATGCTCATCGCGGGCGGCGGTCTCGGTGTGCTTGGCGCGGTCATCGTTGGCGGCGCCACGGCTGGCATCGGCGTCGGCGCGTTTGCCGGCGTGCTGGTGAATACGACCCAGGGGATCATCCGAGGCAATGCCGAAAGAGTAGTCGCGCGCGTCCGCACGCCGGATGGCCAGGTGCTGCGCGTCCGCCGGCGGCATTTGCTCGAAAGCGCGATCGTTCCGGGAAGCGATGCGCCGGTTGCTGTAAATCTGCGCTACGCCGGCGGACAGACACGCTTCGAAGGTCCGGACGCGATGCGCGTGGCGTCTCTGATCGTGCCGGCGTCGAACCGGTTCGGCGGCTCGAAGCGCGCCGTCGCCGAGGCCGTCACGGAAATCGAGTCCGCTGGCGGACCGGAGGCATTCCTCGCGCGAACGGCGCGTGCGTCGGGTGTCGCCGCGACCGCGCGCGGCGGCGGGCTACCGATCGTGAGCGCGGGGATTGGCTTCTCGGTACGCTTCGGCGGTCGTCGCCGCGGCCGCTGGTCGCGCGACTGGGACACCGGCTTGTTCGCACTCAACCCGGTTCACCGTCTCGCGCTCGAGATGGCGCTGCACGAAGACGTGGAGCGCGCCGCGCTGGAAGGGGAGTTGGAGAATCTGGAGCAGGCCTGGCGCGACGCGGAGGAGATCGCCGCGATCTCTGACGACATGTTCGTCCCGACCGGTGTTCGGGCGAAGTTCGAGCGTTTGCGAAAGGGCGGAGAGGACGATCGGTAGGCTGGCTGGCGCTCAGATCCCGCGTCTGCCGTCTGACATCTCGTTGTTTTGTCTCCTCTCTCCTCTCTCCTCTCTCCTCTCTCTAGCCAACCAACCGCAGCATCCGCGCGCCCTGCCTGGCGGCTTGCGCAGCAACTCGGTCGAGCAGCACGGCGGCGACGCGCTGCCAACTGTAGTCGCGCGCGGTCTGTCGTGCCGCTCGGCGTACGCGAGCAGCGCGGATCGGCGCGGAGTCGAACTCCTCCCAGCGCATCACGATCTCTTCCGGGCGAAGTGTCTGCAACACCACGGCGTTGCGACCGTCGACCGCGTAGTCCTCGCCCGTTCCACCGGTGTAGATCACGCCGCCCGCCGCCATTGCTTCGAGACCCACCAGTCCGAACGGTTCGTAGATCGAATTGGCAAGCACGGCGTCGGACGCCGCGAACAGCTTCCGCGCCAATCTCGTGTTGACGCCGAAGCGAAGGTTGATCACGTCCGTGTCGGCGCGCGGCGCGGCGACGAGCTGCGTCATGAGTGCGGCTTCGTCGTTCACTTCGACTACCCGCAGGCCTCGCGCTTCAGCTTCCTCGACGATCCCCGGCGCTCCCGCCGACGGTCCGCCGCTGCGCGCGACGAGCAAGGGCCGCCTGCGCCGCTGACGCATTTCGGTCAGCGCACCCAGTGCCTGGGCCCAACCTTTCTCCCGTTCCCAACGCGCCATCTTGAAGAAGAGCGTGACGTGCGAATCGGGATCGATGAGCCGGCGCACCGAGATGGCTTCCTTTCGCGGAATCGGCTCGAGCAACTCGGGCGGAATGCCGTTCGGTATCACCTGCGCGTCGACACCGTGCGAGCGAATGATGCTTCGCATGTACCGGCTGATCGTCGACACGGTGACGCTGGACGCCAGCCGCGGCCAGTCGATGCGGTCGAAGCCGTACGAATTGTTCGCCGTCCAGAAGAGCACCACCCGGTCGCGCAGCCCCGAGGCGATGAGTAGATCCGCCAGGCGGCACGCACACTCGGCGGTCTGCCACTCTTCGAGCAGCACGACGGCAACGCGGCCGGCCGCGACCGCCGGCTGAATCACGACGTCGACGAGATATTGCGGCAGCGAATCCGTGAGATCACGGACCTTGGCTTCCTCCCCGTCGTACACGCCGCCGGGACAGTTGGCGCTGATCCACTGGCTCCAGCGGTGAAGCGTCAGCCGTCCGTCGTGGCATTGCTCCTCGCCGGGGCGAAACGGATCACCGATGAAGAAGAGATGCGTCTCTAGACGGAGCTCGGCGAGTGTTCGCACGAGACCGGAGACGCGTACGCCGAGGCCGCCCGCCTGCGAATACGGGTCCGTGCCCTCGAACGAAACGATCGAGAAGCTGGCATTCTGCACGCCGCGATACCGATGCGAGTTGCGTACCGCGGCGCGAACGCTTTCGTTCGCTGAAATTGTGGATCCCTTATTTCACGAACGCGACGCGCGAGTACGAAGTGCCGAGAGTGGTCGTCGTGATCGTGCCCGCCGGATAGGCAACGAGCTCGGCGCCGGTCGTCGTGCTCGAGACGAGAATCGTCTTGCCATCCGGCGCCCAGTCGATGCCGCCGTTCGGATCGTACCCGCCCGCTCCGATCGTCGCCGGCGACGTCGTGAACTGTGCATCCGACACGATCAGTTGGCCGTTCGAAACGCACGCGATGTGCAGCCCGTCCGGCGAGTACTGCGCGTCGGCGCATTGCGCCGGCACTGTATGGATCGCGCCGCTCTGGAGTCCGAGAAACACGATCGCATCCGCATCGGTCGTCATGAGCGTACGGCCATCCGGTGCAATCGATGGCGCGCCCTGGCCAAGCGGCCGCGGCGAACTGACCTGCGCGAGCCCCGTTCCGTCGAGCTTCACCTTCCAAATCGCACTCGGCACCGGCTGGCCCGACACCTGACTGCCCGGCATCGTGGCGCGGAAGTACACCCACTGGCTGTCCGGCGAGAAGATTGGATCGAAGGCCGCGGATATCGCGCCCGATGGCGCCACCAGCGCGCGCCGCGTTCCAGCCTGATCGACGACGAACAGCCCCTGCGCGCCGCCGGTCGTCGCGTCGGTGAAGACGATGAGCTTGCCCGCCTGTGTCGCCTGGGCGCTGCCGGTCCGCATCGTCGTGGTTGCGACGGCGTGGCTGTTGGTGCCGTCGGAGTTGAGCGTCACGATCGTGGCGCCGCTGGTCGACGGCTGCCAAGCGAGAATCGGCGGAATGATGGCGGGTCCGCCGCCCCCGCCACCGCCGCCGCCGGGTCCGCTCGGGCTGTCGCCTGAGCAACCGGCCAGGACCGCGGCAATACCAATCGCGAATACCGCGCTGACGCGGCTCGTGAGCATACGTGTACGGAACATCTCGTCCTCGTGTTGTTGGAGCGTTCAGTGGCTCCATTCGCAAGGCCCGAACCACCTCAACAGCAAAGCGCCGACGGAGTCGGTCCGCCGGCGTCTTTCTGAAGGAGCTGTACGCCTCACGCGCTCAGGACGACCTTCTCGCAGTTGTCTTCCTTCTGGTTGAACATCTCGTAACCGCGGGCGGCATCGTCGAGCTTCATCCGGTGCGTGATGACAAACGTCGGATCGATGTCGCCTTTCTGGATGCGCTCGAGCAGCGGCCGCATGTAGCGGTGGACGTGACACTGTCCGGCGCGGATGGTCAGCGAGCGATTCATCACGGCGTTCATCGGAAACTTGTCGATCAGGCCGCCGTACACGCCGATCACCGACACCGTGCCGCCGCTCGCGCACGAGAGAATGGCCTCGCGAAGTGCGATCGGGCGGTCCGGCTGCATGCGCATCATCTGCTTCATGCGATCGTGCATGTAGAACAAGCCGTGGCTGTAGCCCTCCATGCCGACGGCATCGATGCAGCGATCGGGGCCGCGGCCGGCCGTGAGATCCTTCAGCACGTCCTGCACGCTGTCGATCTCCATGTAGTTGATCGTGATCGCGCCAGCCTTCTCGCGCGCCATCTGCAGCCGGTACGGGAACCGGTCGATGGCGATCACGCGCTCGGCGCCGAGCAGGTAGGCGCTGGCGATCGCGAACAGTCCCACCGGGCCGCACCCCCACACCGCGACGGTGTCGCCGGGCTTGATGTCGCACATCTCGGCGCCCATGTAGCCGGTCGGCAGAATATCGGAAAGGAACAGCGCCTGTTCGTCGGTCAGCTCGTCGGGAACCTTGAGCGGGCCAAAGTCGGCGAACGGCACGCGCGCGTACTCCGCCTGGCCACCGGCGAATCCGCCGAGCAGGTGCGTGTAGCCGAAGATGCCGGAGGGCGAATGCCCCATGAGCTTTTCGGCCATCCACGCATTGGGATTGGAGTTCTCACATACGGACGTGAGCCCCGCCTCGCAGGCGGCACAGTGGCCGCAGGCAATCGGGAAGGGCACGACGACCCGGTCGCCCACCTGCACGTTCTTCACGTTGTTCCCGACCTCGACCACTTCGCCCATGAACTCGTGGCCGAGGATGTCGCCATGCTCGAGCCCGGGCATGAACGCGTTGTAGAGGTGGAGGTCGGAGCCGCAGATCGCGGTCGACGTGACCTTCACGATGCAGTCGCCCTGGCTCAGGATCCGCGGATCCGGCACGTTGACCACTTCCATCTTGTGCTTGCCCATCCAGCACGTGGCTTTCATCGCCTGCTCCTCGATTCAGAGTGAAACGCCGCGACCATCGGGCTGGCCGGAGTGCGGCCCGCGCTGCTTCGTCGCGTCGGACACGACGATGTCGCCCGTCTCCATCACCTGCTTGAAATACCGGAGGTCATCCTGCACCTGCTGGCCCGGCTCTTCGCGGAAGAGCATCGCGACCTTGGAGCCGAGCTTGCCGAACGGCGGATCGTACTCCATGTCGACGCGCACTTCGGTGCCGCGGCCGCCCGGCGCCGGCCGAAACCGGACGCTGCCGGCATTATAGATCTCTGAACCCTCCACCGAACGCCACGCGATCAGCTCATCCGGCGTGTCCGCCGTGAGCTCGGCGTCCCATTCGACGGATGTGCCGGCCGGCGCCTTCGCCACCCAATGTGAGCGCCGCTCGCCGGTGACGCGCACCGATTCGAGATGTCGCATGAAGCGCGGCAGGTTGGTGAAATCGCGCCAGAAGCCGTAGACCTCGCCGGGCTGCCGGTTAACCGTCACGCTGCGGCGCGTGTGGATGATGCCCTCGTCGGCTCCCTCGTTGGCCGGCGTCTCCGGCTGCTTCGACAGCTGCCTGGCGCACATGACGTCCAGGGCGGTGACGGCGAGCACGTTCGTCGTCGCGAACAAGGTTCTGCCGCGATCGTTGTCCGAATTGGCGAGCGCCACGCCAAGGCACGCGAGGTCGATCGCGTCGCCCATGACGCGCGACCACATCGCTTTCGCCGGCTGCTGCTTCGAGAGTACGGCGACGCCGCTGGTGATCTCGCGCAGACCCATCACGCGGAGCAGGTTGCGATTGCGCTCGTCGCTCTCGATGCCGATGAGTCGCGCCATGCCCCCGGGAATCAGGAACTCGGCGAGGCCGAGTCCGACGCCGAAGTAGCCGAGGAAGTCGGCGAGGCTTTCGCCACCGGTGCCGCGGTCGCGGTCGGCGATGCGCTGATATGGCGCCGTGACGTCGGACGCCGGACGGCGGTTCGCTGCGAGCGCGCTTCCGTTTCCATTCGATGATCGGGTGGTGTGCTCGATCTGCGTGCCCATGTTCTCGCTCCGGATGCGGGTGGGCTCGAAGGCGCACGACACATGCCGCGAATGCGCAAGCACCAGTTCGGTGCGCGCCGACGGCGCCGCACTGTTCGTGTCGAGTCTATTTCGCCGCGATGTCCACGGACTCCCTCGCCTGCAACCGCCACGTCACCGTGGCGCGCGCCACGATGTCGCCGGCGGCATCGCGGATGTCGGCGTGCACGTCGTACGATGTCGCGCCGGTCACGGCCGGCGGATCGCACCGGCATTCGGCCGTCAGGGTACCACGAGCTTTCTTTAAATATTCGATCGACAGCCCGGTGACGATGCCCCGCACGCCGGCGGGGAGCGCCGTCAGCATGGCCGTCCCGCTCGTCACTTCTGCGAGGTTCACGAGCGCGACGGCATGAATCGATCGAAGGTGGTTGCGCACGCGGCGGCGATCGCGAAGCGTCCATCGCGCGTAGCCTGGCCGCAGCTCCTCGACGCGCGCGCCGATCGTACCGGTGTACGGCGCCGTGCGGCCGATCATGTAGCTGAACAGCGCGCGGCCGAATGGAACGCGCGACAGGCGCGTCCACCAGCGTGCGATCGTACCGCCCGGCGCGTCCGTCAGAGCAACTGCTCGATGCGGATCGGCAGGTCGCGCACACGCTTGCCGGTCGCGTGAAACACGGCGTTGGCGATCGATGCCGCAACGCCGGTGATGCCGATCTCGCCCGCACCCTTCGCGCCGATCGCGCTCACGTACGGGTCGTGCTCCTCGACGAACTGTACGTCGATCGTGCCGACGTCGGCGTTCACCGGCACGTGATACTCGGCGAGATCGGCATTCACGTAGCGGCCCATGTGCGGATCGATCTCGGTCTGTTCGAGCAGCGCCATGCCGACGCCCCACACTACGCCGCCCTGGATCTGGCTGCGCGCCGTCTTCTCGTTGAGCACGCGGCCGATCGCATGCGCCGTGACGATGCGCGGCACCCGGACCATGCCGAGCTCCGGATCGACGTGCACTTCGGTGAACACCGCGCCGAAAGAATGCATCGAGTACTGCCGCTGCTCCGGACCAGGCTGCGAGTGCACCGTCACCTCGACGGGTCTGCCGCCATTCTTCGCGACGATGTCGCTCGCCGACGCGATCGCCAATCCGCCGGGCACGATCGACTCGATGCGCTGTTTGAGCGCGACCGCGGCGTCGTGCACCGCGCTGCCCGTCGATGCGACGGTGACCGATCCCGTCGACGCCGGCGTCTCCGGCATCTCGGTGCTGCCCAGCTCGAAGCGCACCCGGTCGACCGGCACGCCGAGCGCGTCCGCCGCGACTTGCGTCATCACGGTGTACGTGCCGCAGCCGATCTCCTGCGATCCGGCACGCACGTCGATCGTGCCGTCGGCGAGCAGCCGCGCGGTGGTGCCGGCGCCAGCGCGCCGTGCGGGATACGTCGCCGTCGCCATGCCCCAGCCGACGAGCCAGTTGCCATCGTGCATCGAGCGCGGCGTGGGATTGCGCCTGCTCCAGCCGAATCGCTCGGCGGCCGAGCGATAGCACGCGCGCAACTCCTTGCTCGACCACGGATGCCCGCTTTCCGGATCGACGTCCGCATAGTTCTTGAGGCGCAGCTCGACCGGATCCATGCGCAGCGCGTACGCCAGCTCGTCCATCGCGCTCTCGAGCGCGAACGTGCCGGTCGATTCGCCCGGCGCGCGCTGGAACGTCGGCGAGCCGACGTTGAGCCGCACGAGATCATACACGGTGTGCACGTTCGGGCACGCGTACAGCATGCGCGTTTGCGACGTGTCGGGCTCGACCCAATCCTCGAGCGTCGACGTGTTCGACGTGCTTGTGTGGCGAATCGCCGTGAGCGTTCCGTCGCGCGCCGCGCCGAGCGTGACTTCCTGCTCGGTGCGCGGCCGCCCGCCGACGGGGCCGAACATCTGCCGTCGGGTGAGCATGAGCTTCACGGGGCGGCCGACCTTCTTCGCCGCCATCGCCGCGAGCACTTCGTGCGACCACGCGCCGCCCTTGCTGCCGAAGCCGCCGCCGGTGAAGTACGAGATCACGCGCACCTTGTCCTGCGGCATCTCGAATGCGCGCGCCACCGAGTTGCGCACGCTGAAGATGCCCTGCGTGGATTCATATAGCGTCAGCTCGTCGCCATTCCAGCTCGCGATCGTGTTGTGCACTTCCATCGGATTATGGTTTTCCAACGGAGTCGCGTACGTGTGCTGCACGCGCACTGCCGCGCCGGCCAAGCCGCGGTCGACATCGCCGCGCGTGGTTTCGCGTGGGCCGCCGAGCGGATGCACGCTCTCGGGCGGATTGCGCGGGGCAGTGGCGAAATCGAGCACCGGGTGCTCGGCCGCGTACTCCACCCGCACGGCGTGCGCGGCAGCGGTCGCGTGCTCGAAGGTGTCGGCCACGACGACGCCGATCGGCTGGCCGTTGTAGTGCACGAGATCGTCCTGGAGGAGCGACGGCACGCGCATGCGAAGTGCGCCGCGCGCCGCCGGGCCCTGCGCTCCGGCGTTGTTGCCGCTCGAGCCCTCGAAGCCGGGCAGCTTGATCGCGTTCTGCGGCGTGAGCACCGCGAGCACGCCGGGCATCCGCTCGACCGACGCGCTGTCGACGCGGCGCACGCGTCCCTTCGCGATCGTGCTCGTGATCAGCACCGCGTGCGTCATGTTGGGCAGCGGATACTCGGCCGCGTAGCGCGCGCCGCCGGTGACCTTGAGATGTCCGTCGACGCGATCGAGTGGAGCGCCGAGTTCCGTCATGCAGCCACCTCCGTGAGCGCGCGCACGAGCGTGCGCTTCGCCAGCTCGACCTTGAATGCATTCTGCTCGCGCGGTTGCGCGCCGGCGAGTGCCGCGTTCGCCGCGGCGGCGAACGTCGCCTGCGTCGCCGGACGGCCGACGAGTGCATGCTCCGCTTCCGGCGACCGCCACGGTTTGGTGGCGACTCCGCCGAGTGCGACGCGAGCATTGCGGATCGTGCCGTTCTCCACGTCGAGTGCGACGGCGGCCGATGCGAGGGCGAACGCGTAGCTCGCGCGATCGCGAACCTTGAGATAGAGGGAGTGCCGCGCGAACGGCAGCGCGGGCAAGTCGATCGCGGTGATCAGGTCGCCGTGCTCGAGCACCGTCTCGCGCTCGGGATGCGCATCGGGCAGCACGTGAAAGCGCGTGAACGGGATGGTGCGCTCGGCGCCGTTCTCGCCACGCACGCGCACGGTCGCGTCGAGCGCGGCGAGCGCCACGGCGAAGTCGGACGGATGCGTCGCAATGCAGTGCTCACTCGTGCCGAGAACGGCGTGAGTGCGGTGGACGCCGTGCAGCGCCGAACAGCCGGAGCCCGGCTCGCGCTTGTTGCATGGTGTCGCGGTATCGCGGAAGTACGGGCAGCGCGTGCGCTGGAGGATGTTTCCGCCCATCGTCGCCATGTTGCGCAACTGCCCCGACGCGGCGAGCAGCAGCGATTGGCTGACGAACGGGTACCGGTCGCGCACCCGCGCGTCCCATGCGACGTCGCTCATGTGCGCGAGTCCGCCGAGTCGGAGCGCGCCCCCGGGCAGCTCGGTGATCTGCGCGAGCGATGGATCGGCGCTCGCGAGGTGCGTGACGTCGACGACGAGCGACGGCCGCTCGACATCAAGCTTCATGAGGTCGACGAGATTCGTACCGCCGGCGAGATACCGCGCATCCGCAGTGCTGCCCGAGCGGAGTGCGGCGTTCACGTCCGCCGCGGCGACGTATTCGAAGGCTCTCATTGCGGGCCTGCGGCGCCGCCGTGCCGCACCTGCTGAATCGCTTCGACGATGCCGACGTAGGCGCCGCAGCGGCAGATGTTGCCGCTCATCGCTTCGCGCACGTCGTCATCCGTCGGACCCCACGGTTCGCGCACCACGGCGGTGGCGGACATGATCTGCCCAGGCGTGCAGTAGCCGCACTGGAAGCCGTCGTGACTGATGAACGCCTGCTGCATCGGATCGTCCAGGCCTTCGATCGTCGTGACCTGCTTGCCTTGTGCGGCCATGGCGAGCGTCAGGCACGACAGCACGCGTCGCCCGTCGACGTGCACCGTGCAGGCGCCGCACTGGCCGTGGTCGCAACCCTTCTTGCTGCCGGTGAGTCCAGCGTACTCGCGCAGCGCGTCGAGCAGCGTGACGCGCGGCTCGATGGCGAGCGTGATCTCGCGGCCATTCACGTGGAGCGTGACAGGGCGTGCGACACCCGGCGCGGCGTGACTCGTCGCCATCGCCGCGGCCTCGGCGCGCGTCATCGCCGGTTCGAGCGCGAGCGCGAACGCGGCGGCGAGCACCGTACCGACGAACTCGCGGCGCGACCAGCCCGTGCGCGGCGTGCTGTGAGCTTCGATGATTTCGGCGAGCGCCGCATCGACCTCGGCGGGATTGGGCAGCGCGCCGTTCCCACTGATGTGTCGCCACACCACCTCGCCGTCGATGTCCGCGACGACGACTGCCGACCGTCCGGCGACGCCGTAGCGCGCGGCGCGCGGGTCGGAGCTCGGGATGAGGACCGGCGTGACCGTGCGGCTGTACGCCTTCACCTGCTCGGCGCGAGCGGGGTCCCATTGATCCGGATGGAACACGAGAAGGGCCGGGGATGCGTGCATACGAGCTCCACAAAATCGGGCAGCCGGGAGATGCCGCAAGAGATATGCTTGGAATCAAACCACTCATTATGTTCTCTGCACCCCCAACCGGAGACCCTATGCGTCTCGCTACCGCGCTCGTCGTCCTCGCTACGCTCGCCGCGCCGGTGTCGGCGCAATCGGGCGCGACCGCGTCCGCCGCCGCTCACCCCGACTTCTCCGGGCACTGGGTGCTGAACCCCGCCGCCAGCGAGGGCATGGGCATGCCGCAGTCGATGACGATGCAGATCACGCAGGATGAGAAAACGCTCAAGGTCGACCGCGCCGAAGTCTCGCAGATGGGCACGCAGTCGCAGACGCTCAACTACACGCTCGACGGCACGCCGGCCAAGAACACCGTGAGCGGCAACGGCATGACCCTCGATCTCAACACGACGAGCGCGTGGCAGGGTTCGGTGCTGCAATTCACTACCACCGCCGATGTCGCCGGCCAGGCATTCACGCAGGTCGACCACTGGTCGCTCGATCCGGACGGCAAGACGCTGCACATCACGAGCGACGTGAGCGTCGCGGGCCAGAGCGCCACGATCAAGCTCGCCTTCGCGAAACAATGATCGGCGCCGCCGCGCGCGCCGGACTCGCGCTGCTGCTCCAGGTCTCGCTGCCGCACCCGCCCGGTGCGCGCGTCGTCGACGTGTCGCCGCCCGCGGCGCGCGGCAACGAGCCGAGCATCGCGGTGAATCCGCGCAATCCGGCGCAGATCGTCGGCGTGTACCAGGGCCCGGCGCACGCGGTGTACTCCACCGATTCCGGACGCACCTTCACCACCGCCGCCGGCACCGCGCCAAGTGATTGGCGATCGGCTGGCGACGTGAGCGTCGCGTTCGACGACAAGGGGAATGCGTACCTCAGCTATCTCGTCTTCGATCGGCTCGGTACGAACTCCTATTGGCGGCACGGCGCCGGACGCAACGGCATCTACGTGCGCCGCTCGCGCGACGGCGGCGCGACGTGGGATACCGCGGCCGTGCCGGTGCGCGTATGGTATCGCGGCGATGAACCGGGCATGCAGTACGAAGACATGCCGCGCATCTTCGCCGACGTGAGTCCCACGAGCCCGTACGTCGGCTCGATCTATGTGGGCTGGATCGAATGGCGGATCGACAAATCGATCATGCTGTTCTCACGGTCGACCGATCAGGGTCGCACGTGGTCGGCGCCGATACGCATCAGCACGCAAGCCGGGTTGCCTCGCGATGACAACGGCGACGTCGTCGGCTTTCACGGTGTCGTCGCGGCGGATGGCACCATCGACGCAATCTGGAACTGGGGCAGCACGATCGTGCTCGCCACATCGCACGACGGCGGCCGGACCTTCTCGCCGTCGCGCGTCGTGCAGCAGGTTGCGCCGCCGTACTTCGGCGGCACGGGCGCGGTGCCTGGACTCGGCCGCGTGTTCGGCTTTCCGCAGGTCGGCACGTATGGCGCGAATCTCTATCTCGCCTGGAGCGACTATCGCAACGGCGACATCGACGCCTTCGTCGCCGCCTCGCGCGATCGCGGGCGTACGTGGAGCGCACCGGTCCGCGTAACGACGGACTCGCTGCACAGCGGCCGCGATCAGTTCTTCCAGTTCCTCGCCGTGGATCCGAAAACCGGCGACCTGTACGTGCAGTTCTACGACCGCCGCGACGATCCGCGAAACCGGATGACGGGCTTCACGCTGGCGCGGTCGACGGATGGCGGGCGGACGTTCGTCAACTACGCCTGGACCGACAGTACGTTCGCCGGCCGCAACGCGTTCCTCGGCGATTACACCTGGCTCACGGCGTACGACGGGCGCGTGTACGGCATCTGGGCCGAGACGGCGCCGATCGATTCGACGCGGGCCGGCACCGTGGTGCGCATCGGCACGGCGGACTTTCGCAAACACTAGTCAGCCGTCGGATTTAGAAAACGCTACTGGCCCGTCGCGCGGTCGGGGTGGCGGCGGATCGCCTCGCGCACGGCGCTGTACAGCGACTCGGCGTGGAAGGGCTTCTTGATGAACGGCACGTCGGCGCGGCCGATGATCGCGCGTTCCAGCTCGCTCACGTCGCCGGAAACGATGGCGATCGGCACGCTCGGATAGCGATCACGGATCTCGTACGCGAGGTCGATGCCTGTCATGCCAGGCATGGTCACGTCGGAGAGCACCAGGTCGAACGAGCCGTTCGCGCGCGCGAGACACTCGAGCGCTTCCGGTCCGCTCGATGCGGTCTCCACGGCGAAGCCGCCGGCCTCGAGCATACGGCTGATCGTCTGTCGGGTCGTTTCCGCATCGTCGACGACCAGAATCCGACTTCCATCGTGCATGACGGCTCCGGTGGTGGCCCCGCCATAGAATGGCGCCCGGGCGGATCGTCGCGCAATGGCGCGCCGCTTGCCCGCCCGGCTCAACCATGTCACCTCTATCGGTTGGCCGCCATTCGCGGTTCCTCTTCGCGGCAGCGATCGTAGCCGCGAGCATCTCGATCGCGCGGCCGTCGCCCGCGGGCGCACAGGTGCATGTCGGCAAGGATTCGGCGACGCGCCTCCTGCGACTCGGACGCGATCTCATGTACGGCACCGCGGAAGGACTCGCGTTCGCCGGCTACGATCAGCTGGCTAACGATCCGCCTGAATGGGGAAAGGGCTGGCGCGGCTACGGCCGACGTGCGGCGTCCAACATCGGCGAGTTCTACATCCAGGAGAGCGCGACGGAGGGACTCGCCGCCCTGATGGATCGTCCGCTGGACTATACGCGCTGCCCCTGCCACGAAACGCACAGCCGCATCGCCTGGGCGCTGCACGGCATGTACGCCGACGAAATGCCCGACGGCACGCATCCGCTCGCCGTTCCGCGCATCGTCGGCGCGTACCTCGGCAGCTTCGCGCAGGCGAGCTGGCGTCCGTCGCACGGGCACAGCCGGACACGGGTGGCGCTGCTCAATGGAACGACGTCGCTGGCGATTGGAGGGTTGATCAACTTGTACCACGAGTTCGTACACTGACGTCGGTCGTCAAGCTTTCTGCGCCGACGCGTCGAGGCTCGGCGTTCGCTTCACGTCCGGGGCATGCTGGCTCAGGACTCGGTTCAAGACTCGCCGCTCGCGACTCGGGACTCGCGGCTTAGAGCTTGGGCTCGGTTCCGCTCGGAGCTTCGCTGGGCTTCGCTGGCGCCGATTACTGGTACTGGATGTAGATCGGCCGCGGCACCAACGCCAGCACCTCGAGTGGCGTGAGCAGCGGGTCGCCTTTCTTCGTGTCGTTGTGGAAGAAGAGCTTGAAACCCGTGAACTCCACCGGCTCGCTTTCCTCGCAGCGTGCGTAGGTGTCGAACTTGAGCCACGGTTGGCCCCACCCGTCCATGTTGATCACCACTTGCACGCGCGGATCGAGTTTGATCTGCTCCGCGTTCTGCAGCATGTTCGACGTGAATCGGTGGATGATCAGCACCTTTGGCGGCAGGTGGTACTTCGTGACGATTGCCGCGAGCTGATCGATCGCGTAGTTCACGTCGCGGGCGTCCATCGCGCCGATCTTGTCTCCCGGATCCCGCCCCTCGCGATTGTGATGCATGTAGAACTCGGGGTCGAGGCCGAGGTGCACGTCGGGCCGTGAGAGAAATGGAATGAGGAGCGGAATCTCCGAATCCACCGTGCTCTTTCCGGCCTGAATGTCGAGAATGAGAATGGCGTGCTTCGATCGCGCCCAGCCGTAGACCTTTTCGATCAGATCGGGATCCGAGCGCTGCCGGTACATCCCGTCCTTGCCCGGCGCACCCTGCGCCACCGAAACGATCAGGTGCAGCGCCGGCTGCACCGGTGTCGTCGGATCGGCCTTGTTCCACATGGCGACGACCGTGTCCAGCTTGGCGAGCATCTGGTCCTGCGGCAGCTCACCGAGTATTCCCATTCGCTTCGACAACGGGTTGCCGTAGAACGCGACGATGCGCTTCGCCGGCAGGATCGAGCCGGGCAGCGGCGGCGGCCGGCGGACCGGCCACGCGGGATTCTTCAGCCCAGCGCGAATCTCGGCGACCATCGAGATGCTGTCTGCCTTGGTGCGCGCCTTGAGCTGTACGGCGGCGACCGCTCGAATCGCCGAATCGGGACCGGTCTTCTTTTTCGCGCTGGCGCTGCTATCGGACTTCGCCCCGGTCTTGCCGGATGTCGAGTCGGTCGCAGGGCCCATTGATGTCGGGTGGGCCGCGGCAGCGCGACGAATCGCCGCCGTGTCGGCCGCTGCCGCCGCGGAATCGGCGGAGATATTGCCGGCCGACGAGTCGCGCGCCGAGACGGCCGCGTCGTCGTTGCCGCCGCAGGCAGCAACGACGATCAGCAGGCTCGACGCGAGGGCGAGCCACGAGGTCTTCGAATGACGTTGCATCGCCGGGTGCACATGCAATGGACGCACCGGCGCCTGCTGGCGAGCGGGGTCAGCGGCGCTCAGAGGCGCGCCCGCTCGTATTGTTTCGGCCAATCGATCTGCTGTCGCAGCTCGCGCGCGGCACGCAGTGGCCAGTGTGGATCGCGCAGCAGCTCGCGAGCGAGAATGACCATGTCGGCCTGCCCGCTGCTCACGATCGTTTCCGCCTGCACCGGCGCGGTAATCAGTCCGACCGCCGCAGTCGCAATGTGCGCCTCGCGACGGAGCTGCTCGGCGAAGCGCACCTGATAGCCCGGACCGATCGGGATGTGCACGCCGCGCACGTTGCCGCCGCTCGAGCAGTCGATCAGGTCGACGCCGTCGCCGGCGAGCAGCGTCGCGAGCGCGACCGAATCCTCCGGGGTCCAACCGTCGTCATGCCAGTCGGTCACCGACAATCGAACGAACAACGGCAGCTTCTCCGGCCAGACCGAGCGTACGGCCGCGACAGTCTCGCGCAGCAGCCGGATCCGGTTGTCGAACGAGCCGCCATACCGATCCGTGCGGGCATTCGAGAGCGGCGACAGAAACTGGTGCAGCAGATAACCATGGGCGGCATGTAATTCGAGAACTTGCATGCCCGCGGCGAGCGCCCGTTGCGCGGCGGCGCGAAAGGCATCGATCACCGCGACGATCCCGGCGCCGTCGAGCGCCGCCGGCGTCTGATACCCGTCGCTGAACGGAATCGCGCTCGGCGCCACGATTGGCGACCAACCGCCGTGCGCCGGATCGACGGAACCGCCGCCTTCCCACGGCGGTGCGGTGCTCGCCTTTCTGCCGGCGTGCGCCAGCTGCGAGCCGAACGCGGCTCCGTGCGCCCGCACGAACCGGCCGATCCGCGCGAGCATGTCGACGTGCTCGTCCTTCCACAATCCGAGATCCTGCGGGCTGATCCGGCCTTGAGCCGTAACCGCCGTGGCTTCGGTGAGCACGAGCGCCGCCCCGCCGACCGCGAATTGGCCGAGATGAACGAGGTGCCAATCGTCGGCGAAGCCGTCGTCGCTCGAATACTGGCACATCGGCGAGACGGCGATGCGGTTGCGCAGTGTGACGGCCCGGATGGTGAGCGGCGTTAGAAGTGTCATGCGTGGGCAAGATACAGACACGCGGAATGGTCACCCCGTCCCGCCCTTCCAGCCGCTGCGTCCGGGCGGCCGCCTTCCTCCGGAGCGGCGCCGTCCGGCACGAACCGACGCAGTCTCGATATCCGCTCGTCATTCGGACTCTGGCGTTAGAAGATACTCAATCGAGCTCCGCGGGCGCGCTGGCGAACCCAGCACACTTGCGACGTCTTGCGGCACGACGCGTGCAGCCACCGACTCGTGTCGTTGGCGAATGCGTGTCACTCCGACGCGCGGCCGCCGGCTCAACTTGAGGACCATGATCATGGCGCATACCCATGAGTTCGACTGTCAGCAGTGCAACGCGCACTTCGATTCGCGGGAAGATCTCGATCGCCACAATCGCCAGATGCACTCGCAGCAGGCCAGCTCGTCGTCGAATGGCGGCAGTCATCAGGGTTCGTCGTCCTCGTCCCAGAGCAGCAACCGGAACCAGTAGTCCGCCAGCGGCACGCTGGACCGAGGCGCCGCGTCGAGGCAGATTTCGCCTCGACGCGGCGCTTTGCCGCATACTCCCCGGCGGACGGGCATGATACCACGCATTGGCCGGCGGCTGCCGAAGATCACTCCGCTCGCCGCCGCGCTCCTCATCGGCTCGATCGGATCACGCGGCGTCGCCGCGCAGCGCTCGCGCCGGCCGGCGTCCGAATTCACCCGCCAGGGATTGCTCATCGTCAACTTCAACCCGATGCCGGGCACGCGCATGCGCGACGGCCGCGATGCCGCGAACGCGGTGCGCTCGCGAATCGGCAAGCTCGTCGATCGCCACGCCGTCGAGGTGATCAACGGCGGTGACATCACGTACGAGATGTCGCGCGCCGGCTACAATCCGGATACGGTCTTCAGCCTCGCCACGGTGCACGCCATTGGGCGATATCTTCGCGCCGACGAGTACGTGCTCGGGCACGTTGCGCGCGCGCGGAGCGGCGTTCGCCTCTCGGCCGAGCTCGTGCTGCTGCGGGACGAGAAGCTCCGGCAGCCGCTGCCGCTCGCTGTTGCCCCGACGATCGACTCCGCGGCGGACGTGCTCGCCGCTTCGCTCGCCGCCGCGCGCGGACAGCTCGTCCCGGAACGACGTTGCGAGAATGCGCTGCGCACCGGCCACGCTCAGCAGGCGGAAGCGGATGCGCGTGCCGGGATTGCGGCATACGGCGGAGCAGCGATTGCGCGAACGTGCCTCGTCTGGGCGCTGCGGCAGCGCGGTGCGCCGGCGTCCGAAGTGCTCGCGGTAGCGCGCGAGATTCTGGCGGTCGACTCCGTGAGCCCGCACGGATTGGAAGCAGCCGCGGTGTCGCTCGATTCGTTGCACCACCGCGACGAAGCGGCGTCCATGTGGTTGCGCCTCGCCGCAACCGCGCCGGAGGACGTCGACCTCGCTCTCCGTGTGTCGTACGCATTGGCGGACGGCGGCAACAGCGCGGCGGCGGAGCCGTTCATCTCGCGCGCGTCCGACGCGCATCCGGACGACATGCGTCTCGTGCAACAAACTTGGCGGGTCGCGTACGTGAACAAGAGCTGGCCGCGCGCGATCCGCGCCGCCGAAACGCTGCTCGCCGCGGATTCGGGCGTGCGCAGCGACTCGACGTTTTACTTGCGCCTCGCGACCGCGTACGCTGCCGACCACCAGCCCTTTGGTGCGATCGAGACGCTCGCGCACGGCGTGGCTGCATTCCCCAGGGACGTGCGGCTGTATTCGTTGTACGCGCAATCGATTCGCGCCGAGGCGGATACCGTCGTGCCGCGCGGGCTGGCGCTCTTTCCGCGCAGCGCCGATCTGCTTGCGCTCCAGGCCAAGTCGCTGCGGGCGAGCGGCAAGCTCGCCGAGTCACTGAGCGCGACGGAGCGCGCGGTGGCGCTCGATTCGTCGCTCGCACAGGGTGATCTCGTGATCGCCGATCTGCAATTCCAGGTTGGGCAGCCCGACAGCGCACTCTTTGCACTCCACCGTGGCTTGAGCCACGGAGAGGATTCGACGCTCGTCGCGCAGTTCGCGCTGCAGAAGGGCAACTCCCTCTACCGTGCGGCCAGCGGCATCAAGACGTCGAACGCGTTCGGACTGGCATTGAGATTTCTCTCATTCTCCGACAGCGTGCGCTCGTCGACGGAATCGAAGTTCCTCGTCGGCGCTGCCGCACTCGGCGTGGCGCAGACGTCGCTCGCCGAAGCGACCAGCACCACCGACAAGACGGCGAGCTGCCAGCTCGCCCGCCACGGCGCGGACATGCTGCCGCTGGCCCGCGGCGGACTGCTCGCCGGCCAGACCGCGTATGGTGACGCGGCGAAGCAGTCGATCGATTATCTCGATCAGCTCGATCCGTACATCGGACAGCAACTGACCGTGCTGTGCCCGGCGGCGCCCTGCGCGCCGCACCACCGGCGTCGCTCGCCGCCGCGCCGGCTCCGGAGCTGTCGGATCGCATTCGACGCGGCACACCCGAGTTCCGGCGAACGAATCTCGCGCTCTTTTCCGCGGGCTTCGCCACGTTCGCGCTGCTGTACTGCGTGCAACCGCTGATGCCGGTGTTCGCGCGCGATTTCCACGTCAGTGCCGCGCAGAGCAGCCTCGTGCTGTCGCTCACGACCGCGCTGCTCGCGCCATCGATGGTCGTTGCCGGCGCGATCTCGGAATCGCGCGGGCGCAAACCGATCATGGTCGCGTCGCTGCTCGCGTCCGCGCTGCTGACGTTCGGCTCGGCGTTCGTGACTCGCTGGAGCACGCTGCTCGTGCTGCGTGCGCTCGCGGGGATCACATTCGCCGGTCTCCCGGCCATCTCGATGGCGTATCTCGCCGAGGAGATTCATCCAGGTTCGATCGGCCTCGCGATGGGGCTGGCGATCGGCGGCAACGGCCTGGGTGGAATGCTCGGCCGCCTTGTGACGTCGTGGCTGACGGAGCTGGTCTCGTGGCGCTTCGCCGTCGGGGCGATCGGGCTGCTCGGGTTGGTCGCCGCAGTGATCTTCTGGCGCACGCTGCCGCCATCGCGCGGCTTCACGCCCCGTCCGGTGCGCCGCGCCACGCTGGCGCGAAGCTTCTGGACGCCGTTACGGCAGCCGCGACTCCTGGCGCTGTTCGCCGAGGGCTTTCTGCTCATGGGCGCGTTCGGGACGTCGTACAACTACATCACGTATCATCTCCTCGCGCGGCCGTACTCGCTCTCGCAGGCGGGCGTGGGAACCATCTTCTCGGTATACCTCATCGGCATCGCGTCGTCGGCGTGGATCGGATCGCTGGCCGACCGCCTGCGCCGTGACAGAATGCTCATTCTGATGCTGCTATCGATGCTGATCGGTGTCGGGCTCACGCTCGCCGGCCCGCTGCCGCTGGTCATCCTCGGCATCGCCGTCGTGACGTTCGGATTCTTCGGCGGCCATTCGGTGGCGAGCAGCTGGGTGGGCCTGCGCGCGAGCAGCGCGAAGGCGCAGGCGTCCGCACTCTACCTGTTCTTCTATTACATCGGATTGAGCGTCGCCGGCACCATGGGCGGCGTCTTCTGGCAGCATTGGAATTGGGCGGGCGTCGCGGCGTTCGTCGCCGGGCTGATGATCACCGGGCTCGGTATTGCCGTGCTCGCGGTCGGACAGGAGTGACGCGGCGCGTCCTCAGCGCCGAGCTGGCGCGGGGAGCGCAGCAGGCGGCGTGATGGACGGCGGTGCCGCTGTCGTTCCGGGCATGGCGGCGGGAATTTCTATGTAGGTGCCGAGCGTCGGCAGGTACGTCGTCGTCGACGCAACGCCTCGCGATGGTTCCGCGGGTCCGCCGACGACAGCGGGCCCACGTGCGGCGGGCACCGTTGCTGCGCCACTTGATGTGACGCGAGCGCCGCCATCCGGCGGCAGTTGCACGTTGCCGGCCGCCGAACCGGTGCGATTACAGCCGCACAGCGCGCCGGCACCGATGAGCGCCACGGCAATCGTCGATGTGATTCCTCGCATACGTCCTCCCACGGCATGTGCAACGCGCCGAACGGCGCGGTGCATGCAAGCGCAAGCACCGCGCCGCCTTGCGAGCCCGTTCGTGTTCGGCCTGTCCCTTGCGGAGTCCAACCCTGCACACCGTGAGCGCCCCTGCTGGCGGCCGCGGCGGGACGCGCTATCATCTAAACAGGAGCAGGCCGATGAGCGATCATCAGAAAACGCACAATGGACGGGACGTCGACGGGAACTTTCGCGTTCGCCAGGACGACGTCGAGGACCTGCTCGAGGATCCAGCAGGTGCGGAGTTCGTCCGTGACGACGTGCGCCTGGGCGGCGCCATCGCCGACACCGGCCCGCAAGCCGGCCAGAGCGGCGAGCACATTCATGAGTTGATCGCGGACAATCGCGAGGACGTAGCACGTGTGACAGGAAAGGCCGATGACGACAGTTCACGCAGAAACAACAACCGCTGAGGTCACTACCTCTCGCTGGGCAACGAGCTCGGCGCTCCACCATGCGAAACGGGCAATGGCGACCCTGTTCGGACCGCCGCCCGCACGACCGTTCGCCGTTCGCTACTGGGACGGCACCGCGGAAAATCCGCGAACCGCCGCGCCATTCACGCTCGTGCTCACGCGTCCTGGTGCACTCCGGCGCATGCTGCTGCCGCCGAGCGAATTGGCGCTCGTCGAGGCGTATCTCTCTGGCGACGTCGAAGTTGAGGGTGACCTTAGCGCGACCATCTCGCTCGCGGACACGATCAACGCGCACGTGAAGTCGCCCCGCGTCCTCGCGTCGCTGACACGCGACCTGCTCGCGCTCCCCAAACACGAATCCGCGGCCGAGACGGTGCAGCAGCATCGCTCCGAGCGCGTGGTCCCGATCGCCGGAAGCATTCACGACCGCGAGCGCGACCGCGCCGCCATTCAGTATCACTACGACGTCGGCAACGACTTCTACAAGCTGTTTCTCGACGAGCGCATGGTGTACTCGTGCGCCTACTTCGCCGAATCGGATTTCACGCTCGATCGCGCGCAGGAGGCCAAGCTCGAGCACATCTGCCGCAAGCTGCGCCTGCGTCCCGGCGAGCGGCTGCTCGACATCGGATGCGGCTGGGGCGGTCTCATCATGCACGCCGTGCAGCGGCACGGAGTCCGCGCGCTCGGCATCACGCTCAGCGAACAGCAGCGCGACCTGGCGCAGGCGCGCATCGCCGCGGCGGGATTACAGGATTCCTGTCGAGTCGAGATTCGCGACTATCGCGATCTCGCGGACGTGGGTCAGTTCGACAAGATCGCCAGCGTCGGCATGGTGGAGCACGTCGGAGTCGATCACCTGCCCGAATATTTCCAGTCGGCGTTCAGCGTGCTGAAGCCCGGCGGACTCTTTCTGAATCACGGCATCGTGCAGGTGCTGCAGAAGCACCGCCCGACCTGGCGCGAGCGCATCGAGGATCGCCTCTGGCGCCGCGATTCGTTCATCGACCAGTACGTGTTTCCGGATGGCAAGCTCGGACCGTTCGACGCCGTCGCCGCGGCGGCCGAGGAGGCCGGGTTCGAGCTGCGCGACGCGGAGAGCCTGCGCGAACACTACGAGCAGACGCTCGGCGAATGGGTGCGGCGCTTGATGGCGCACGAACGTGAAGCGGTGGCGCTCGTCGGTCGGCAAACGTTCCGCGTCTGGCGGCTCTACATGACGGCCTCGCAGCACGGATTCGCGACGGGCCGCCTCGGGATCATTCAGACATTGTTGGCGAAGCAGCGCGACGGGCGGGTGACGCTCCCGCGCACGCGCGCCGATCTGTATCAGTGACACACCGCACGCACGTGCGAGCGTAGACCAGCCGGAACCGTTCGGACCAGCTCCGGATTCGATGGGGACACCCCTCTCGCCCATCTTCCGGAGTTGCGCACATGCGAATCACGAAGCACCTGGTCATTACGGCCGCAGTCGTCGCGGCTATCGGTTGTGGTGGCAGTTCGACGGCGCCCGGCGGTGGTGGAGGCGGCGGAGGCGGGGGCGGCGGCGGTGGACCGGTCGTCACCAATCAGGTCGAGGTGGGGAACGACTTCTTCAGTCCTGGCGACATTCAGGTGACGCCGGGGACCACCGTCACCTGGACGTGGAATCAGAATGCCGCGACCCACAACGTCACATTCAATGATGGTTCCGGCTCGGGCGACCATGGCGCGAGTGCAGTCTTTACGAAGACGTTCCCGACCGCTGGAACATTCAGCTTCCACTGCACTATACATCCGTCAATGACGGGATCGGTGCTGGTGCAGTAGCTCCGCCGACCGCTCCGAACACGACGTCCGGGCGGATCACCGCGCGGCCGTCGTTTTTTTTGCGGGAGCAGGAAATGCAAATGCGAGTTCTCTGGGCGGGCGGTCTTGCCGCCGCGATCGCCGCAATGCCGTTGGCGGCAGCGCGGGCGCAGGTCGGCGGAATGGGCGGAGTCGGCGGCCTGGGGAGCATCGGCAATCCGATGAGCCGCGGCAAGACGATCAACATGAAGCGCGAGTCGGGGATCGTGATTCCCGAACAGGTGAATCCTGTCAACCTCGTCGTCCTGCACCGCAGCGATCTCGGGCTGAACGATCGGCAATTCGCCGCCGTGATCGCGATCAAGCGGTCGCTCGATTCGACCAACTCGCCGCTCGAGCGCCGGCTCGACTCGCTGCAGCGTTTGTTCAAGGGCAAGGGTCCGCTGTTCGGCGAGCCGAGCGCCGCGCGGCGCGATTCGCTCGCTCAGGCGCAGGCCCTGGTGCGCGTGACGCTCGGCGAGCTGCTCGACAACATCGACCCGGCGCGCGACCACGCGTATCAGATCCTTGACTTGAATCAGCGAGCGATGGCGAGGCAGATCGAGGAAAAGGCGGACAAGGAGCTGGAAAAGAAAGGCACTCCCCGCTAGCTCCTAATCCCCCTTCAGCGCCACGATCGGCGAGATGTGCGCGGCGCGCGCGGCGGGAATGACGACTGCCGCGATCGCGCTCGCCACGAGAACCCCAACCGCGATCGCGAGCGACGACGGATCGATCGTCTGCACGCCATGCAGTTGGCTGCCCAGCGCGCGCACGGAGAGCAGCGCCAGCGGGACACCGACGATCAGTCCCAACGCGACGAGGCGCAGTGCGTCTATCAACACCATGCGCGCGACTGCTCCGCCGCCGGCGCCGAGCGCAATTCGTAATCCGATCTCGCCAGTGCGTCGTCCGATCGCGTAGCTCATCACGCCGTACAGGCCGATGCCGGCGAGCAACAAGGCCAACGCACCGAAGCCCGATGCGAGTTGCGTGAGCAGGCGCTCCTGGCTGATCGTGTCGCGGATCAGCGTCGTGAGCGGATCGATGTGGTCGATCGGCAGCAGTGGATCGACGGAGACGATGGTCTTGCGGATCGGTTGCACGAGTGCGGCGGGATCGCCGCTCGCGCGCACGATGAACCGGAGCGACCCTGGCTGGCCCATGTTCTTCGGATCCGGCGCGTGAATGTACGACACGTACATCCGCGGCACAGGCGGATCCTCCAGCGTATGGTCGTGGGTGTCCGCCATCTCGCCGACGATCCGGAACGCGGCCGTGTCGTTCATCGTGATGTATTTGCCGATCACCGGCTGACCGGGGAAATAGAACTTCGCGAACGCCTCGTTCACCACGATCGCGCGTGGCAGCATCGGTTCGTCGCTCGATTCGATGTCTCGTCCCGCGAGCAGCGTGCCCCCGATTGCGTGCACGTATCCCGGACTGACGCGATCGTACATCACGTTCGTGTCCTGGACCGTCCGCGGCACGAAGCCGGGCACCTCGATCGACGTGCCGTTCTCGGTGCCGGAGAAGATCCCATTTTCGGAGAACGTCACCGCCGCGACGCCGGGGATCGACGCCAGTCGATCACGCATCGCGTGCAGCACTTCGTCGCGGCGGCCACCGGTGTAGCCGCGCGACACGATGTCGAGGTCGGCGATCACGAGATGATTTCGGTCGAGACCGACGTCGGTCGCCTGCACGTTGCGCAAGCTGCGCACGAGCATCGCGGCGCCGACGAGCAGCACCGTCGAGAGCGCGACCTGGCCGGCGATCAGCAGCTGGCCGAGCGGCGCGCGCTGGCCGCGACGACCCAGTGTGCTCCCGCTCGCAGATGTCGTCGTCGCGCGCATCGCCGATGCCACCTCGACACGTGACGCGCGGAGCGCCGGCGCGAGCCCGAACAGCGCCACGGCGCCGATGGAGACGACGATGGTGAACGCGAGCACGCGGCCGTCGAGCGGCAGGTCGATGGGCAGGCTGCCGCCATTCGCCGCCAGCACGAGCAGCGCGCGGCTGCCCCACCAGGCGACAAACAGGCCGACCGCCGCGGCGATCGCGGCGAGCAGCGCGCTCTCGGTGAGCAGCTGGCGCGTGATACGCGCGCGGCCGGCGCCGAGCGCGAGCCGCACCGCCATCTCACGGCCGCGGGCGATCGCCCGCGCGAGCAGGAGATTCGCGACGTTCGCGCAAATGATGCAGAGCAGCAGCGCGACGCCGATCATCAGCGTCACGAGCGGCGCGTGAAAGATCCGGCGTACGCGCGAGAAGCCCCGCGATCCGTCGCTCACGAAGATCTTCGGCTTCAGCGCGAGGAACGCCTGTGCGACCGGCCCGGTCGCGTTCGCGGTGATCGTGCGAATGATGAACGGGCCGAGCGCGCGGCGAACCTGTTCGAGCGTCGTACCCGCGGGGCGCCGGCCGAGCAGCAGGAACAGATTGCTCACCCGATCGTCGAGAATTCTCTGATGCGGGTGCATGACGTCGATCATCCCGATCGGAAGCCACACGTCCGGCGATGCGCCGACGATCGTACCCGTGAATGACTCTGGTGCGACGCCGACGATCGTGAACCGCGCACCGTCGATGAGAATCTCTCGCCCGATCACCGACGGGCTGCCCTGAAACCGCCGCAGCCAGTAGCCGTGGCTGATCACGGCGACGGGCGAACCGCCGACGATCTGCTCGGACGGTCCGAACACGCGTCCGAGCTGCGCGCGAACGCCGAGCATGGTGAAATAGTTGTCGGACGCCAACCGACCGCGCGGATGCTCCAGCTCACCGCTCATGCCGTCGATACGGACGTCGAGGCGATCCGCCCGCCCGGTTGCCGCCACGTCGGTGAGCACGTGACTCTGCCGGCGAATGTCGAGATAGAGCGGATAGGAAAAGAGATCGGTGCGCGGGTCGCCCTGGGAAAACGAGCTCACTCGCGCCGGATCGCCGATCGCGACGAGCTGCTCTGGGTGCGACACCGGCAGTGTCCGGAGGAGCACCGCATCGACGAGAGTGAAGATCGCGGTGTTTGCGCCGATGCCGAGGGCCAGCGCCCCGACGACGACTGCGGTGAAGCCGCGATTGCGCCGCAGCATTCGCAGCGCGTACACGAGATCCTGTCTCAAGTCGGCCAACCGATCGGTTCGTGTCATCGTCCGCTCCCGTTGTTCATCCATCGTGACGCAGGACTCGCGTACGCCGGCGACGTCGCCGAATTGCCGGAGCGCCTCCTGGTGCGCGGCGTCAGGCGCCCAGCCGGCGGCGATCAGTCGCTGCGCGCGCATCTCGAGGTGAAAGGCCAGCTCGTCGTCCACCTCGCGCGCGACGTGCGCGCGGGCGAACGGAATTCGAAAGACGCGCCGCATGATTCAGACGGTGAGCGGAATTCGAGACAGGCGGCGCATCGGTCAGGCCGTGAGCGGCGTGAGTGCGCCGAGAGCCTTGCCGACCGCGCGCGCATACCGTTCCCACGAGCTCACTTCGGCGCGTAACTGCTGCCGCCCGGCGCGGCTCAACTGGTAGTACTTGGCGCGTCGGTTGTTCTCGGAGTACCCCCACTCGGCGGTGAGCCAGCCGTTACGCTCGAGGCGATGCAGGGCGGTGTAGAGCGGTCCTTCCTCGACGAGCAGCTCGCCGTCGGTGATCGCACGGATCCACTCGGCGACGGCGTAGCCATGTCTCGGTCCCCAGCTCACCGCCTTGAGAATGAGGACGTCGAGCGTGCCGCGCAGCAGACCGCCATCCGGGTCGACCATCGTGCCTCTCCCCTCTGTGACAGAGGGGAAGGTAGGATTGGAGCGGCTGGGCCGCAAGGTTGGTGTCGCGCGGAGCGAGTGCGGTGCGCTGAATCGGGTTGGACTGTTTTTGGGACGCGGATCTGGCGGAAACCGGCGAACGAGGCGCGAATCCGGCCCGAGTGGCGTATGGAGTTCCCTGCGCCAGGTAAATAACGAACACGACTTTGTGATGGTGGCGTTTCGATCAACTCCCACGCCGTCGCCTCCGCCGACTCCGCAGCGCCGTCGTGACCATCTGTGGCGCGATGGGCTGTCGCCCCACAGAGGCGGCGTGGCCGGCTACGTCTCAGGGAGAGGAACGGGGTCGCGGAGAACGGCGGAGAACTGCGGAGAACTGCGGACAGGCGCGGAGAGGCGTTGCTGGTGGTGGTGATGAAGAATGAACGACGAGTGCATCGCACATGACGCCTGAGATTCTCGGCGTTCACGGAAGTGCCATTCCTGATCGGCGATCGGATTCTGACCCCTGACAATTCAAAGTTTCTCAGCAGTGCTCCGTCGTTCTCCGCCGTTCTCCGCGACTTCGCGACACTTTCCCACGCAATGATGCCGACGCAGCCACAACGGGTTGAACTGCGATGACACGGATGGGACGAATGGAACGGATGAAAAACCAAAGGATTTGTGGGTGTGGCGCGATAGACTCGGCGCGCCAGTAGCCGCCAATCCGCGCCTCGTCCGCCAGTTTCCGCCAAATCCGCGTCCCCAATGCAGTCCAACTCGATTCGGCGCGCCACACCCGCCCCGCGCGACAACCACGGTCCACGGACCACGGACCACGGACCACGGACCAATCCCCTTGCCCCCCTGTGCGCATTTGTGCATCGTCTCGAATCCCCCTTGCAGTGGAGATGCACGTGAAGTCGTCTCGCTCCAAGTCTGCTGTCGGTTATTCGCGTCTGACCCAGCCGCTCGTTCGCGACAACGGCGGGCTCCGTCCTGCCACGTGGGACGAAGCGCTCGACCGCGCCGCCGAGGGAATCCGCCGATCGCTCGACGCGCACGGCCGCCGCACGACCGGAATCTTCAGCTGCTCCAAGTCGACCAACGAGGTCAACTACATGGCGGCGAAGTTCGCGCGGACGGTGTTCGGCAACAACAACATCGATAGTTGTAACCGGACCTGACACGCTCCCAGCGTCGTCGGTCTGGCGACAATCCTGGGAGCGGGCGGCAGCACGAGCTCATACGAGGAAGCGGAGCACACCGACTTCGTCTTCCTGTGGGGATCAAACGCCCGTGAAGCGCATCCGATTTGGTTTCATCATCTGCTCAAGGGCATTCAGAACGGCGCGCAGCTGCACGTCGTCGATCCGCGGCGCACGAGCTCCGCGGCGTGGGCGGACGTGTGGCTCGGGCTCGCCGTCGGCAGCGACATCGCGCTCGCCAACGCGATGGCGCGCGTGATCATCCATGCCGGCCTCGCTCATGAGAGTTTCATCAAGCGCGGCACGACCAACTACGATGCGTACCGGCAGTCTGTCGAGGCGTATACGCTCGAGATGGCGGAGCGCGTCACCGGCATTCCCGCTGACGTGATCCGCGACTCGGCGCTGGCCTACGCGCGTGCCGATCGCGCCATGATCTGCTGGACGCTCGGCATCACCGAGCACCACAATGCCGTCGACAACGTCTACGCGCTGATCAACCTCGCGCTGCTCACCGGCCACGTCGGCCGGTACGGCTGCGGCTGCAACCCGCTGCGCGGCCAGAACAACGTGCAGGGCGGCGGCGACATGGGCGCGCTCCCGAACAAGCTGCCGGGCTTTCAGGACGTCGGCAATCCGGAGCACCGCGCCAAGTACGAGCGCGCCTGGAAGCGCGACATCCTGCCGGACGACGGCTGGCATCTCACCGAGATGATCGACGCGATGCAGCGCCGCGAGCTCACGGCGCTGTACGTGATCGGCGAGAATCCGGCGCAGTCGGACGCCGACGCCGCGCACGTCACGCATCTGCTCGAGAATCTCGAGCACCTCGTCGTCCAGGAGATCTTTCTCACGAAGACGGCGCAGCTCGCGCACGTCGTGCTGCCATCGGCGGCCACCTGGGCCGAGGGCGAAGGCACCGTCACGAACAGCGAACGCCGCGTGCAGCGCGTGCGCAAGGCCGTCGAGCCGCCGCACGACGCGCGCGACGAGCTGTGGATCATGTGCGAGCTGGCGCGGCGGCTCGGCTACGATTGGGGCCATCCGTCGGCCGAAGACGTGTGGAACGAGCTGCGGTCGCTCGCGCCGGGCCTCGCCGGCATGAGCTACGCGCGGCTCGAGGCGCTGCACGGCTTGCAGTGGCCCTGTCCCGACGAGAACCATCCCGGCACGCAATTCCTGCACGCGCGACTGTGGGACGCCGATCCAGCCAAGCGCGGCAAGCTCGCCGCCTTCTCGGTGGTGCACCACGAAGGCCCCGTCGAGCAGCCCGACGATGAGTATCCTCTCACGCTCACTACCGGGCGTCGACTCGAGTCGTACAACACGGGCGTGCAGTCGGGCGGGTACAGCTCGCCGCTGCATCGCGGCGAGACGCTGGATATGTCGCCGGAGGATGCGGCCCGCCTCGGCGTGGCAAACGGTACGCTGGTCCAGGTCACGTCCCGGCGCGGCACGGTCACCGCGCCCGCCTACATCGATCGTGGATTGCGGCCAGGCATCGTGTTCATGACGCTTCACTTTCCGGACGACGTCGCGACGAATCTGCTCACGATCAACGCGACCGATCCGCATTCGGGCACAGCGGAATTCAAGGCGTGTGCAGTGCGGGTCGAGCCGGCGCGCCGGCGTCCATCGCCAACGGAGCGGCGCGTTGATCGCGTCGCGGCGGCAGGAGACGATTGATGGATCTGCGGCTTCACGACACCACACCGACGAGTGACGAGCGAGCTGCGGTCGACGCGGTGCTCGGCCCAGCGCGCTCCGGCTGGCACGGCGGAGAGCGTGGCGACGAAGTCGACGTGCGCGTCGCATTCGGCGGGCGCGAGCTGCGGCAGCAGCGACACATGCTGCTGCCGGCCCTGCGCGCGTTGCAGTCGCGCGTCGGCTGGATCAGCGAGACGGGCATCGAGTACATCTGCGCGAGACTCGACGTGCCGCCGGCCGAAGCGTGGAGCGTCGCGACATTCTACGCGCTGCTCGCCACGACGCCGCGGCCGCCGCGGGTGCTGCACGTCTGCGATGACATCGCCTGCCGCTGCAAGGGCGCCGAGTCGCTGATCGCGGAGCTCGAGCGCACAGTGGGACCGGCGCACGCGCACGCCGCTGGCGCCGATCACGTGCAAGTGGATGCGCGGGGCGCCGTGTGGATGCGATCGCCCTGTTTAGGGATGTGTGATCGCGCGCCGGCCGCGTTCGTGCAGCAGGCGGGGCTCGCGCCCCAGGAAGAGCTGGTTCCCGCCTTGACTGCCGACGCGGCGCGCGTGATTCTGCGCGAAGGCCGCGTTCCGCGCGGTGCTTCGCCCGGTCCGAGTGCCAGCGCCGGCGTCGTGCACGCCGCGAGTGGGCCGCTCTCGCTCCTTCCGCGCATCGGCACGACCGATCCGGCCAGCCTCGCGGCGTATCGCACCGCCGGCGGTTACGAGGCGTTGAGCCGCGCCGTCGAGATTGGTGCCGAGGCGGTGATCCACGAAGTGATCGAGTCGCGACTGATGGGCCGCGGCGGAGCGGCGTTCCCCACTGGCCGAAAGTGGGATGCGGTCGCGAAGCAGGCAACGCGGCCGCATTACCTCGTCTGCAACGCAGATGAGTCGGAACCCGGCACATTCAAGGATCGCGTACTGCTCGAGGGCGACCCGTTCGCGATCATCGAAGCGATGACGATCGCCGGATTCGCCACGGGCTGCGAACGCGGCTTTCTCTACATCCGCGGCGAGTATCCGCTCGCCGCGCAGCGGATGCAGCACGCCATCGACCAGGCACGCCTGAACGGTTTGCTCGGCACGGACGTGCTCGGCCGCGGTGTGTCGTTCGACATCGAGCTCCGGCGCGGTGCGGGCGCATACATCTGCGGCGAGGAGACCGCGATCTTCAATTCGATCGAAGGCTATCGCGGCGAGCCGCGAAACAAGCCACCGTTCCCCGCGCAGGCCGGGCTCTTTGGACTGCCGACCGTCGTGAACAACGTCGAGACGCTCGCCAACATTCCATTCATCGTATTGAACGGCGGCGCGGCCTTCGCACGCATCGGCACGGCGCAATCCACGGGCACGCGCCTGTTCTGTTTGAGCGGCTCGGTGGCCGAACCCGGCGTGTACGAAGTGCCGTTCGGCACGAGCTTGAGAGAATTGATATCGCTCGCCGGCGGTCCGTCCGACGGCGCGTCGATTCGAACCGTGCTGCTCGGCGGCGCGGCCGGCGTGTTCGTGCGCGCGGACGAGCTGGACATTCCGCTCACCTTCGAAGGCGCCCGCGCGGCCAATGCGACGCTCGGCTCCGGCGTGATCATGGTGTTCGACGATCGCGTCGACATGCGCCAAATCCTGCTGCGGATCGCGTCGTTCTTCCGCGACGAGTCGTGCGGGCAGTGCGTGCCGTGCCGCGTCGGCACGGTGCGCCAGGAGGAAGCGCTGCATCGCATCGCCTGCGGCGCGACCCGCGGCGGAATGCCCGGCGAGACGGCGCTGCTCGACGAGGTCGGCGCCGCGATGCGCGACGCATCCATCTGCGGGCTCGGCCAGACGGCGTACGCCGCGATCGAGTCGGCGATTCATCGGGTTGGTCTGTTGAACGGTACTCACGGAGCGTCGGCGTGACGGCGATCGCGGAGCTCGTCCAGTTGCAGCGCCCCACGCGCGCCACCGACGTGAATCGCCGCGTGGCGCCGCGCAAGGTTCGTCTCACCATCGACGGCCGGGAGGTCAGCGTCCCCGACGGCACGTCCATTCTCGCCGCCTGCCGCATGATTGGCGTCGAGATCCCGACGTTGTGCTTTCTCGAGACGCTGCATCCCGTGAACGCCTGCCGCATTTGCGTCGTGGAGGTCGAGGGCGCGCGCGTGCTGGTGCCATCGTGCTCGCGCACGGTGGAAGAGGGCATGGTCGTGCGCACCGATTCGCCGCGAGTCCGCCACAGCCGCAAGCTCGTGCTCGAGCTGCTCGCATCGTCGGTGGACCTGTCGGCGACGCCAGAGGTGCAGGCGTGGATCGACGAGTACGACGCAAAACCCGACCGTTTTGGGCCGCCCGCGCCGGCCGCCGCCGCCGGTGCGCGAGCTGCCGCGCAGCCTGGCCATCACGAGCCGCCCGATCCACGCTACGCCGCAACGGTGGCCGAGCCGCCGACGATCGACAACGATCTGTACGTGCGCGACTACGCCAAGTGCATTCTCTGCTACAAGTGCGTGGAAGCGTGCGGGCCGGATCATCAGAACACGTTCGCCATCGCCGTCGCGGGCCGCGGATTCGACGCGCACATCTCGACCGAGTTCACCGTGCCGCTGCCCGATTCCGCCTGTGTGTATTGCGGAAACTGCATCGCGGTCTGTCCCACCGGCGCGCTCATGGCGAAGACGGAGTTCGACCGCCGCGCCGCCGGCGTGTGGGACGAAAGTCGCATGACGACGACGGACACGATCTGCCCGTACTGCGGCGTCGGCTGCACGCTCACGCTGCACGTCGACGACGGCGAGATCGTGAAGGCCACGTCGCCGCTCGAGAACGCGATCACGCAGGGGAATCTCTGCATCAAGGGGCGATTCGGCTGGCGATTCGTCGGCAACCGTGCACCGCCCGCCGGCAATGGCGATGGCCGTCGCTGATCGTCCGCTCGCCGGCCTGGGATACGCGCCGGCGGCGGAGGAGCGGTCGTTCATGCGTCTGTCCGGGCGCGACGTTTCGGAATCGCGCGCGATCGTCGCGGAGGAAGTGCCCGTGGCGATCGTCTACAACGGACGCTCGCACGTCGTGGTGATGGCGACGCCGGCCGATCTCGACGATCTCGCGATCGGCTTTTCAATTACTGAAGGCATCATCGAGTCGCCGGACGACGTGCGGCGCCTCGACGTCGTGCGGGCGAGTCAGGGCGTGGAGCTGCAACTCGAGATTCCAGCCGCGCGCGCCGAGGCGCTTGCTGCGCGATCGATGGCGGCGCGCACGGGATGCGGACTCTGCGGCGTCGAAACCATCGCCGACGCGATGCGCGTGCCGCCGCCCGTCGGTCGTGCCCTCACGGTCGCGCCGGCGGCGCTCTGGCGCGCGGCGTCCGAGCTGAATCATCAGCAAACGCTCAACGACGCCACCAGCGCCGTGCACGCCGCCGGTTGGGCACGGCCGGATGGAGAGCTCGTGCTCGTTCGCGAAGACGTGGGCCGGCACAATGCGCTCGACAAGCTGCTCGGCGCGCTCGCCCGCGAGCGACGGGCGGCCAGCGACGGGTTCGTGGTCGTCACGAGCCGAGCGAGCTACGAGATGGTGCAGAAGGCCGCGTCACGCGGCGTGGAACTGTTGGCGGCGATCTCCCGCCCGACGGGACTCGCCATTCGCTTCGCCGAATCGGCCGGGGTCACGCTCGTCGGATTGCTGCGCGCCAGCACCGGGAACGTGTACTGCGGCCGCGAACGCATTCACCCTCTGGCTTCGGGAGACGACTCATCGTGGGCATGACGACCGTTCCATCCGATATCGAGATCGCTCAACACGTGAAGATGCGTCCGATCGAGGACGTGGCCGCGGAGCTCGGGCTCGAACGCGATGAGCTGGACTTCTACGGCAAATACAAGGCGAAGATTCCATTGGAGATCGCTCAACGGCCGATCCGCGGACGCCTCGTCGTCGTCACCTCGACCAATCCGACGCCGGCGGGCGAAGGGAAGAGCACCGTCTCCGTCGGGCTGGCGCAGGCGCTGCGTCGCATGGGCCAGCGGGTAGCGCTCTGCATTCGCGAGCCGAGCCTTGGGCCCGTGTTCGGCATGAAGGGCGGCGCCGCTGGCGGCGGCTACTCGCAGGTGGTGCCGATGGAGGACATCAATCTGCACTTCACCGGCGACTTCCACGCGATCTCCACCGCGCATGCGTTGCTCGCCGCGCTGCTCGACAACCATCTCCAGCAGGGCAACGCGCTCCATCTCGATCCCCGGCGCATCACTTGGCCGCGCACGATCGACATGAACGACCGCGCGCTGCGCAACTGCATCGTCGGCCTCGGCGGCATGGGCGACGGCGTTCCGCGCGAAGAGCATTTCGTGATCATCCCCGCCAGCGAGATCATGGCGATCCTCGCGCTCGCGACGAGTGCGCACGACCTGGAGGAGCGGTTGGCGCGCGTCATCGTCGGGTCCACCGCCGGCAGCGAGCGGCGCCCGGTGACCGCCGGCGAGCTGCGCGCGACCGGCGCGATGGCGCTGCTGCTCAAGGACGCGATTCGCCCGAATCTCGTGCAGACGCTCGAGGGCGGACCGGCCTTCGTGCACGCCGGACCGTTCGGCAACATCGCGCACGGCTGCAACAGCATTCTCGCGACCCGCTCGGCGCTCGCGCTCGCCGACATCGTCGTCACGGAGGCCGGCTTCGGCTCCGACCTCGGTGCCGAAAAGTTCTTCGACATCAAATGCCGCGCGGGCGGACTGAATCCGGAGGCGGCCGTCATCGTGGCGACCGTGCGCTCGCTCAAGATGCACGGCGGCGCCGACAAGAAGAATCTCGGCGAGGAGAATCTCGCGGCGCTCGAGCGAGGATTGCCGAATCTCGAAAAGCATATCGAGAACGTGAAGCACTTCGGCGTGCCGAGCGTCGTCGCGCTCAATCGCCGCCTGAGTGACACGGACGCGGAGTTGCAGGCGGTAGCCGATCACGCGGCGCAGCTCGGCGTGAACGTCGTGCTGACCGAAGTGTGGGAGAAGGGCGGAGCGGGCGGTGAAGTGCTCGGGGCAGAGCTGCTGTCGCTGCTCGAGAAGAAGGGTGCCGAGTATCGTCCTCTCTATCCAACCAATCTCCCGATCCGTGAGAAGATCGACATCATCGTCAAGCAGATCTACGGCGGCGACGGCGCGGACTACTCGCCGCAGGCGAGCCGTGCGATCGACTATCTCGAGTCGATCGGCCTGGGATCGACGCCGATCTGCATGGCGAAGACGCAGTACTCGTTGACGGACGACGCGTCGAAGCTCGGCCGGCCGCGCGGCTTCCGCATTTCGGTGAACGAGGTGCGTGCCTCGGCGGGCGCAGGTTTCGTCGTCGCACAGTGCGGCGACATCATGACGATGCCGGGCTTGCCGAAGGAGCCTGCCGCCGAGCGGATGGCGAGGTTGCCGAGCGGGGAGATTGTCGGATTGTTCTAGGACTTTCGCAACTCCGCAAACTCCGCAGCCCCGTTGGACTCTCGTCGCGCGAGAGCCTCTCGTGCCCCAGGGTCGCGCCGCTCCGGCCACATCTCAGGGAGAGGAACGGGGTCGCGGAGAACGGCGGAGAACTGCGGAGCGGCGCGGAGAGGCGTTGCTGGCGACCGATGATTGACGACTGCACCGCACATGACGCGTGAGATGCTCGGCGTTCTCGGAAGTAGCATTCCTGATCGCGATGGTCTTCGCGGCCGCTCACCATACAAGCCTTCTCAGCAGTGCTCCGCCGTTCTCCGCCGTTCTCCGCAGCTTCGCGGCGCTCTCTGAAGCAACGATGCTGACGCAGCCACAAGTGGCTTGAACAGGGATGCCACGAACGCGACGGAGCGAAGATTAAACAATCGAAATGCTTGGGGAGTGTGGCGCGAGAGTCTTAATGTTCGAGTAGCAGCCAATCCGCGCCTCGTTCGTCGGTTTCCGCCCTCGTCCGCGTCCCCAAGTCAGTCCAACCCGATCCGGCGCGGCAGACTTGCCACGCGCAAGCCCGCGCGACGCACGACGGACGGCAGGCCCGGAAACAGCCCATCTTGCAACCAACCCATCGCCGCTTCGTAGTGTCCAACAGGAATTGCGGGCGCGTATGGCGGGCTGTGCTGATGGTCGTGGTTGCCCGGTCTGAACTTCATCGTTTCCTAACCAGAACCGCATTGCGGTGTCGCTGCGCCGCTCATAAGGTGGTGCTTTCGTCGTTCATCGCTGAACGACCTGTCCTTGCTCGAGGGTGAATCGAGATGCAACAGCTCCGCAAACGCTGGATCTCCATCCTGATCGTCGCGCTAGTCGTCGGCGGCCCCGTCGCGTGGTATAAGTGGCCGTCGACCGCCTCAGCCGCCGAAGCTGGGCTGATTGCGCCGGTCAAGTACGGTCAGTTCGAGATCAAGGTGACCACGACCGGCGAGCTGCGGGCGAGCAAGTTCGTCGAGATCGCCGGCCCGGCCAGCGCGCAGACGGTGAACGTCTACCAAACCAAGATTTCTTCCATCGTGCCTGAAGGTTCGGTGGTGAAAGCGGGGCAGGTCATCGCCGAGCTGGATCGCGGACCGGTCGCGTCGAAGCTCGCCGACGTTACGCTCAACTTGCAGAAGGCGCAGGCGGAGTTCACGACCGCGCAACTCGACTCCGCGCTCAATCTGGCGCAGGCGCGCGAGGACGTCCGCACCGCGCAGTACGCGCTAGAGGAGAAGCAGATCGCCAAGGAGCAGGCGGCATACGAGGCACCGAGCATCAAGCGGCAGGCGGAGATCGATCTCGAAAAGGCACAGCGCGCACTCGAGCAGGCCAAGCGGAGTCTCGACACCAAGACCAAGCAGGCCGTGGCCAAGATGTCGTCCGTCGGTGCGGATCTCGGCCGCCAGCAGAATCAGCTCAAGATGATTCAGGACGTCATGGGCGCTTTCACGATCAAGGCGCCCGCCGATGGCATGGTGATCTACGTCCGCGAGTGGAATGGCAAGAAGAAGGGCGTCGGCTCGCAGTGGAGCCCGTGGGATCCGACCGTCGCAACGCTGCCGGATCTGACGCACATGGAATCAGACACCTACGTGAACGAAGTCGACGTGCGCAAAGTCGCCGTCGGGCAGAAGGTGGAGATCTCGCTCGACGCCGATCCGACCAAGAAGCTTCCGGGAACAGTGACCTCGGTCGCCAACGTCGGCGAGCAGCGGCCGAACCAGGACTCGAAGGTGTTCGAAGTCAAGATTGCCGTGACGAAGGCCGATACGACGCTGCGGCCGGGCATGACGACCTCCAACGCCATCATCGCGGCGTCGATTCCGAACGCGCTCTCGGTGCCGCTCGAGGCGGTGAGCTCGGAGGGCGGACTGTCGTTCGTCTACAAGAAGAACGGCGGCCACATCACCAAGCAGCAGGTCGAGACGGGCGCAATGAACGACAACGAGATCATCGTGCGACGCGGCCTTGCCAAGGACGATCACGTGCTGCTGTCGCCGCCGACCGACAAGTCGGGCATTTCGGAATCTCTCATTCCTGGCCTCAAGCCGCAGGTGCCGCCAGCGGCGTCCGGCGACGCGCCAGCGAGCGTTTCGCTGCCGACCAAGCCGAAGCCCTGATGGCGGACGCGGGTCCAACGCCAGCTGTGTCGCGATCGTCACGTATGCAGGCGATCGCCGCACACCTGGCGTTCAGCGGCCGCACCGCCGCCGAAGCCGTCGCCAACAACAAGTTGCGCGCCGGCCTGACGTCGCTCGGCATTCTGTTCGGCGTCGCATCCGTCATCGCAATGCTCGCGATCGGCAACGGCGCCGAGCAGGAGATCCTGTCGCAGATGCGGTTGCTCGGCGCGAACAACGTGGTGATCACGCCGATCGTCGAGCAGACGGAAGGCAAGGTGCAATCGGACGACGACGGCAAGAAGGACGCGAAGCGATTCACACCCGGCCTCACCTATCTCGATGCGGAGAGTATTCGCCGGGAAATTCCCGATGTGTCAGCGACGAGCAGCGAGGTCGTGATCAATAGCGTCATCACGCGCGAGGGACATCACAGATCCGGCAAGCTCGTCGGCGTCGACTCCGGCTACTTCCGGCTGATGAACCTGAACGTCGTGCAGGGCGCGCGCTTCGCCACGCGCCACTTCGCCGAATCGTCGCCGGTCGCAATCATCGGTCAGGGCGTGAAGGCGCGCTTCTTCACGACGCAGGATCCAATCGGCCGCACCATCAAGGTCGGCAACGAGTGGCTCACGGTCGTCGGCGTGCTCGAGGATCGCAAGGTCTCGGCGGAAACCGCGCAGCGCCTCGGCATTCGCGACGCGAACATGGACGTGTACGTGCCGCTTCCCACGATGCTGTTGCGCTATCGCAATCGCGGCGAGGTCACGCAGCAGGAGATGGAGCAGGCGGCGAGCGAGCTCAATTCGTCCAGCGATTCCACCGAGACGGACGATCAGCGCGCCGAAAAGCGAAACTACAATCAGCTCGACAAGGTCATCGTCCAGGTCGACCAGGCGGCGCTCGTGCCAAGCGTCGCCAACGTGGTGCAGCGCATGCTGCAGCGCCGGCACAACGACGTCACGGACTTCGAGATCTCGGTGCCCGAGCTGCTCCTCAAGCAGGAGCAGCGCACCAAGACGATCTTCAACGTGGTGCTCGGCTCGATCGCTTCGATCTCGCTCATCGTCGGCGGGATCGGGATCATGAACATCATGCTCGCGTCGATTCTCGAGCGCATCAAGGAGATCGGCGTGCGGCGCGCCGTCGGCGCGACGCAGGCCGACATTCTCGCGCAGTTTCTCAGCGAAGCCGTGATGATCAGCCTCGCCGGCGGCATTGCCGGCATCGTGCTTGGCGGCGTGCTGAGCTACGCGATTCAGCGCATTGCGCACATCAGCACGATCGTATCCGTCGCCTCCGTCGTCGTCGCCTTCGGCGTGTCGGTCGCGGTCGGACTCGTGTTCGGCATCATGCCCGCGTCGCGCGCGGCCAAGCAGGATCCCATCGTCTGTCTCCGCTACGAGTAGCGGTCGATTCTCTTTCCCGTCACACCGAAGGTGGCCATGGTAGCATCCTCCCGTTCGCGCCTCGCCGCGTTCGCGCTCGCGGTCGTGCTGGTTGCGCCACCGCTGACGCTCGAGGCGCAATCCGTTGCGACAGACGTCCACACGTTGACCTTGCAGGAGGCCATCGCGATGGCCCAGGCGCAGGGCCCGTCGGCGCAGGTCGCGCGCGATTCGCGCGACGCGGCCCGGTGGCACGACCACGCATTCGGCGCGAGCCTGTTGCCGCAGGTATTCCTGTCCGGCAATGCCGCCAATCTGAATCGCGGCATCAATCCGATCACACTCCCGGATGGCACGACGCAGTTCGTCGCTCAGGCCCAGAATCAGTCGACGATCGGCCTTGGCATCGCGCAGAAGATCCCGTTCACCGGCGGCACGTTCACCGTGCAGTCGCAGATGAGCCGCATCGATCTGTTCGGCGATCAGACGGGCAAGTACTGGCAGACGACGCCGGTGCTCATCGGTCTGCAGCAGGATGTGTTCAAACCGCGCAATCTGGTGTGGGACGAACGCGACAATGAACTGAGCGCGAACGTGGCGGAGCGGGCATACCTCGAGGCGCGGGAGGACGTTGCAGCGCAGACCGCTGCGGCGTTCTTCGATCTCTACTCGGCCCAAATGACGTTGCAGAACTCGGCGTCGAACGTGGCCGTCAACGACACGCTGTACACGCTGAACAAGGGACGCTATCAGGTCGGCAAGATCGGCGAGAACGATCTGCTCAAGAGCGAGCTGGCGCTGTTGCGGTCACGCGCCTCCGCGGATGACGCGCGCCTGGCGCGAGATCGCGCGGAAGCCGCCCTCCGGCGGATCATCGCCTATCCGGTGAATCAGCAGTTCACGATCGTGACGCCGGATTCGATTCCAGTGATCGACGCCGATCCCGACGTCGCCGTCCGCGAAGCGCTGAAGAACTCGAGCACGATCACGGAGGCACAGCTCTCGTCGCTCCGAAGCCAGCGCAACCTGAACCAGGCGAAGCTCGCCAACCGCTTCAACGCCACGATCTCGGCCAGCGTCGGCTTCAACCAGACGGCGCCGCTGTTCGGCCAGGCGTACCGCAGCCCACTCGGCAAACAGGATCTGGTCGTCGGCGTCGACATGCCGCTGATGCAGTGGGGCGCCGGACATGCGAACGTCGAGGAAGCGAAGGCCGAGCAGGACCGTCAGACGGCCGACAACAAGATCGCGCACGACCAGTTGGCGGAGGACGCACGCTTCTCGGCGCTTCAGCTCCAGCAGGCGCAGCGCAACGTGTTGATCTCGGCCAAGGCCGACACCGTCGCGGAGAAGGGATTCGACGTGGCGAAGAATCGCTACGTGATCGGCAAGATCGGCATCACGGATCTCTATCAGGCCCAGACCGAGAAGGATGCAGCGGTGCTTGCCTACGTCGCCGCGCTGCGCGGCTACTGGACGGCATACTATCATCTGCGCCGAGTGACGCTATACGACTTCGCGACGAAGAGCGAGATGGCGGATGAACGGGAGAAATAAGGTTGTGGATCTGGCGAAACCCGGGCGACGGCCCACGGGCTCTTGACAGCTCGCGCCCCGAGTCGTACCGTGATGACCATGAGCCGCGCCGCCGCCTACCGCTATTACTACTACTACACGACCCACACGGGCCGTGGTTGGAGTCGTACGCGGTAGGATAGTCGAGCAGCGCCGCAACCAACCCCAGCGACCCGTGAAACCCACGGGTCGCTTTCTTTTTGTCTCCGCCTTCCTCTCTCCCCTCTGTAGTCCAATGATCATCATCACACGCCCCTTCGTCACCGACGCCGAGATCGACCACATCCGCGAACGCATCGAGTCGGTCGGCATGCGCACGCATCTTTCGCGCGGCGAGCATCGCACGATCATCGGCTGCATCGGCGACGAGTCGCTGCTCGACGAGCTGCCGCTGCGCTCGATGCCGGGCGTCGAATCCGTCACGCCGGTGCTCAAGCCGTACAAGCTCGCATCGCGCGAGTTCGCCGTGGACCGGACGGTGGTCCGCGTCGGTGGACGCACGGCCCAGGCGACGTTTGGCGGCGAGACGCTCACCGTGATCGCCGGTCCGTGCTCGGTCGAGAGCCGCGCCATGCTCGATGCGACCGCGGCCGCCGTGCGCGATGCCGGCGCGACGATGCTGCGCGGCGGCGCGTTCAAGCCGCGCACGTCGCCGTACGCGTTCCAGGGCATGGGCGTCGAGGCGCTGAAGATGCTCGCCGCGGTGCGCGCGGAGACCGGCCTGCCGGTGGTCACCGAGGTGATGGACACGCGTCAGGTCGACGTCGTCGCCGAACACGCGGACATGCTTCAAGTCGGCGCGCGCAACATGCAGAACTTTCCGCTGCTCGCCGAGCTGGGGCGCGTGCGCCGGCCAATCCTGCTCAAGCGCGGCCTGTCGGCGACGATCAAGGAACTGCTCATGGCCGCCGAATACATCATGGCCAACGGCAATCACGATGTCGTGCTGTGCGAGCGCGGCATCCGCACCTTCGAAACGGCGACGCGCAACACGCTCGACGTCGCGGCCATTCCGGTGCTCAAGCGCGAGTCGCACCTGCCGGTGATCGTCGACCCGAGTCATGCAGGTGGCGACGCGGATCTCGTCGCGCCGCTCGCGTTCGCGGCGATTGCCGCCGGCGCCGACGGCCTGATCATCGAAGTCCATCCCGATCCGGAGCGCGCGCTCTCCGATGGCGACCAGTCGCTCGCGCCGCCGGCGTTCGTGCAGCTCATGACGCAGCTCGGCGCGTTCGCCGCGGCGGCTGGACGGCGGCTGCCGGAGGTGCCGGCGACGACGCGGGCGGTCGCATGAGCGAGAGCGCGAAGTCGAACGAGGCCGTGGCCGAGCTGGCGCGCTGCCGCGACGAAATCGAGCGCGTCGATCGCGAGATCGTTCGATTGCTCGCCGACCGCGTGGCGCTCGGCCAGCGCACGGGCGCGCTCAAGCGCGACGCGGGTCTGCCGATTCTCGATCCAACACGCGAGGCGGCGGTGATCCGGCGCGTCACGACCGTCGCGCGCGAGGCTGGGCTGCCGACGGAGCCGGTGCGCGAAATCTTCTGGCAGATCGTCGGCATGTCGCGCCGTGCGCAGGAGCAGGCGTGAGCGAGTCGAGCACGGTTGCGATCATCGGGCTGGGGTTGATGGGCGGATCGCTGGCCCGCGACCTGGCGCCGCGCGGCATGAGTATTCTCGCATATGATCGCGACGAGGCCCGCGTGCGTGCGGCCATGACCGCCGGCGTCGTGAGTGCGGCGCTCGACGAGTCGCTGGCCGGCGTGGGTCGCGCCGAGACGATCATCATCGCGCTGCCGGTCGACGCGGCGATCGTCGCGTTGCGCCGGCTCGCGCCGTACGCCGGCGACGCGCGGCTGATCACCGACGTCGGGAGCACCAAGACGGGCATCGTCGCGGCCGCAACGGCCACCGGTCTGGCGCCGCGCTTCGTGGGCTCGCATCCGATGGCCGGCGACCATCGCTTTGGCTGGGAGGCATCGCGGCCCGGATTGTTCCGGGATGCGCGCGTCTATCTCTGCGCGCCGCGCGATGCCAGCTCCGACGCGCTCACGCACGCGTCGGATTTCTGGCACGATCTCGGGGCACATCCAGCGCTGATGCCAGCCGAGGAGCACGATCGGATGCTCGCGTGGACGAGCCACCTGCCGCACGTGCTGTCGGCCGCGCTCGCGCTCACACTCGCCGGCGCCGGTCTGGATCGGCAATCGCTCGGTCCCGGCGGACGCGACATGACGCGCATCGCCGGCAGCTCGCCCGAAATGTGGACGGCCATCCTGCGCGAGAACGCCGCCGAAGTCGACGCCGCGCTCGTCGCGGCAGAGCGCGAGATCGCGGCGTTCCGCGGCGCATTGCGGCACGATGACGTCGATCACGCCGCGCTCCACGCCCGATTCGAGAGCGCGCGCGACTGGTTCACGGACTGAGGCGCACACCGCGGGCGTCCGCTACATTTGCTGCGACCGTTTCGAGGATTCGCGAGCATGAAGAAGCTGATCGCGGTGGCGCTCGTCGCCGCCGGTCTCGTCGCCGTTCCCACGCTGGCCTTCGGGTGGGGCGCGGTGGGACACCGCCTCACCGGTGAGGCCGCCGCGCTGCGTTTGCCGGCGGAGATGCCCGCGTTCTTCCGCGGCGCGTGGCGGCAGCTCGGCTACCTCAATCCCGAGCCGGATCGCTGGCGCGATCGCAAGGAGCGCGACCTCGATCCGGCGCTCGACGGCGGCACAGCGCCCGAGCACTTCATCGACATGGAGCTCGTCGCGCCGCCCGTGCTGAGTGCGGCACTCCATGCGCCGGATCGTTTTGCATATGCCGACACGCTGCACGCGGCCGGCGTCGAGGCTTCGAAGATGGGTCTGCTGCCATTCGCGATCCTCGAGCGTGCGCAGGAGTTGCGCGAGGACTTTCGACTCTGGCGGACCGCGAACGATACCACGCGCCCGTGGATCGAGGCGCGAATCATCGACGACGCCGGGATTCTGGGCCACTACGTTGCCGACGGTTCGAACCCGGCGCACACGACCGTGCAATTCAACGGCTGGACCGGGCCCAACCCGAACGGCTACGCGACCGATCGCCGGTTCCACGCGCGTTTCGAATCCATATATGTCGAAACCCACATCACCCTGCCGGACGTGCTCGCTCGCGTCGACAGCACGCCGCGTGTGTTCCCGGATCTGCGGACGGCGATCGACGAGTATCTCCAGGCGACCAACGCCGAAGTCGAGCCGCTCTATCGTCTCGACAAGTCGCACCCATTCGATGCGAACACGACGGCGCCCGAAGACAAGGCATTCGCCAGCGAGCGGCTCGCCGCCGGCGCCCGCATGTTGCGCGACCTGTGGTGGACCGCCTGGGTGACGAGCGGCGGCGCGGGGGAGCGGTAGGGCGCTGGAGCGCTGGAGCGCTGGAGCGCTGGAGCGGACTGAAGACTGAAATCCGACGTCTGGGTAATTCGCGTTCATCCGTTCCACCGTTCCACCGTTCCACCGTTCCACCGTTCCACCGTTCCACCGTTCCACCGTTCCTCCGTTCCCCCCAAGTGGAACGTGGATTGCCTTTTCAGTACGGCGGAAGGCGAAAACGCCGAGATACATCAACTGAAACGAGCAACCACAGCTGGAATGATGCCTGAATCCAATCGACGCAAGATCACCAGAACCGGAGTCCGCCGCATCGGCGTGGCGACCGCGCTCGTCGCCGCGGGCTTCATCGGCGCGAGTGCAATCCATCACCGAGTTGGCGCGCAGCCCGCCGCCGGCACCGCCGACCCCGACAACAACGTCAGTGTCAAAGCCGATCTCAGCGAGCGGCAGCTGACGATCTACAACAACGGATCCGTCGCCGCCACGTATGGCGTCGCCGTCGGTCGCGAGAGCAAGCCGACCCCGACCGGCAATTACAGCATCCGCAAGATCGTTTGGAACCCCGAGTGGGTACCGCCCGATGAGCCCTGGGCGAAGAACGAGCACCGTCAGGCGCCGGGCGCGGCCGCCAATCCCATGAAGGTCGTGAAGATTTTCTTCAAGGAGCCCGACTACTACATCCACGGCACGAATCAGCCGGAGTCGGTCGGCGAAGCCGCGTCGCACGGTTGTCTGCGCATGGCTCCCGACGATGCGTACCGGGTCGCGCGCTATCTCATGGAGCACGGCGGTCAGCCACGCGACGAAAGCTGGTTCCAGCGGATCCTGCATTTCCGCAGTCAGACGAAGACCGTGTATCTTGACCATCCGATCCCGATGACGGTCGTCCACTAACGCAGAGCGCCGGTGGGTCGGCGCTCCATGCCCCCACCGGTTGACATGGTCACTCTGCGCGACGCGCCATCTACGGCGCCCGAATTACTGTACCTGCTTCAGGGAGACCCGGCCGAGCTTGCGGAGATGCTCGCCGGGATGCGCGCCGCCGACGTCGCGGAAGCGTTGCGCGAATTGCCGGCGCCGGCGGCCGCCAAGGTCATGGCCTCGCTCCCGTTCGATCTCGCCGTGCAGGTGTTCGACGAGCCGGAGCTCGACCGGCGATACGAGATCGTTCAATCCATGAACCCCGGCTCGGCCGCGGCGTTCGTCGAAGCCATGTCCGCCGACCAGCAGGCGGACCTGTTCCGCGGCATGGACGAGCAGGCCCGTGCGCGCCTGCTGCCGACGCTCGACGACGAAACGCGCCGCTCGCTGACGTTGCTGCTGCACTATGCCCCGGATTCGGCCGGCGGCATCATGACGACCGAGGTGCTGACGGCGCCGAGCGACTGGACCGTGTCGCGCACGCTCGAGTACATCAGCCAGGTCGCGCAGTCCAAGGAAACGGTCTACGTCATCTTCGTCCTCGACGCCGAGCAGCATCTGCTGCGCGTCGTGTCCCTGCGACAGCTCATGATCGCCGATCGCGACAAGATGCTTCGCGACGTCGGCGACCGCCGTCCGCCGGTCACCGTGATGCCGAATACCGATCGCGAGCAGGTCGCGCGCGTGATCGCGAAATACAATCTGCTCGCCGTGCCGGTCGTCGACGAGTCTCGCCGCGTGCTCGGCATCGTCACGGTCGACGACGTGATCGATGCGATCGTCAGCGAGCAGACGGAGGACGTTCAGAAGTTCGGCGGTATGGAAGCGCTCGACGCGCCGTACATGGAGATCTCGCTCGGCCACATGATCCGCAAGCGCGCGCCCTGGCTCTGCGCACTGTTCCTGTCCGAGATGCTCACGGCGACGGCGATGCAGCACTTCCAGGCGGAGATCGATCGCGCGACGCTGTTGGCGATGTTCATTCCGCTCGTCATGAGCTCGGGCGGCAACTCCGGCTCGCAGGCGACGTCGTTGATCATTCGCGCGCTCGCGCTACGGGAGATCCGGCTGCGCGACTGGTGGCGGATTGCCGTGCGCGAGCTGCCCACCGGCCTGGTGCTCGGCGCGATCCTCGGCGTGATCGGGTTCGCGCGCATCCTGCTGTGGCAGCATCTCGGCTTCTACGACTACGGCTCGCACCACAATCTCGTGGCGCTCACGATCGGCTGCGCGCTCGTCGGCATCGTGACGTTCGGATCGCTGGCCGGATCGATGCTGCCATTCGTGCTGCGGCGCCTCGGCTTCGATCCGGCGTCCGCATCCGCCCCGTTCGTCGCCACGCTCGTCGACGTCACTGGATTGGTGATCTACTTCAGCGTGGCGTTCGTCGTGTTGCGGGGCACGCTGCTGTGATCGCTTCGCGCATGGGACGTCGGGGACGTCGCGCCGGGTAAGCGTGGTGCGCCGAATCGGGTTGGACGGAGTTGCGGACGCGGATTTGACGGAAACCGGCGAACGCGGCGCGAATTCGCAGCCCCCTGGACTCTCGCGGCGCGACGGCCTGTCGCTGCATAAAAAACCGTCCGACTCAGCCCACGTCCCAGGGAGAAGAACGGGGTCGCGGAGAACGGCGGAGAACTTCGGACAGGCGCGGAGCGGCGTTGCTGGTGGTGATGAATGAAGCCCTCTCAGTCGTTCTCCGCAGTTCTCCGCGGCTTCGCGACTCTCTCCGAAACAGTGATGCAGACCCGGCCACAACAGGTTTGAATACGGATGCCACGAATGCGACGGATTGAACGAATTCAAAACCAAATGCTTTTGGGGTGGCGCGACGAACTCGGCCCGCCAGTAGCCGCCGATCCGCGCCTCGTTCGCCAGTTTCCGCGAAATCCGCGTCCCCCATTCAGTCCAACCCGGCTCGGGGCGCCAGATCTGATTCGTGTACGAAATCCGTTGGATTGGTATCAGAGATTGCTAAACCTCGCTCCCGCGCGCTCGCAGCATCTTGCCGAGTCGCTCGAGCAGGCCGAGGGCGGCGAGGCCGACCACGAAGTGCAGCACTCTGATCACCCAATGCGTTGTACCGGGTAGCAGCGACGTTTGCGCCATACCGAGCCACAGCACGAATGCGCCCCAGATCAACGTGAACAGCGCCAGTCCTCGCGCCGAGAGCGCGAACAGGCCGATCACGCCGATGATCCACAGCACCAGCACGAACAGCGAGCCGATTGCCATGTGCGCCTGCACGGCCCACGGCGGCAAACCGATCCAGATGGCCACACCGCCGAGAATTTGCACGACGCCCAGCAGGCGGCCGAGCATGATCAGCATCGTGACGGTCTTTCGCATGACGTCTCCGCTCCCGTTATGATGGCGTGACCGCCGGCGCCGGCGCCGAATGGCCCGGACCGTGCGCACGTCGGCCCAAACTCCTGACTGAGAAACTACACCATGCTGGCAGGCCCGCTGCTGGAGTGGACGGACCCCCCGAAGGAATTCATCGGCTTTGTCGCGCAGTTCTTCGCCGCGGGCGCGATCGGCTTTCGCTATTTCGCGCTGCGCAGCCGTCGCATCGAGACCGATCGGCCGTTCTACGACGACGCGGAGCGCCGCGGCGCGATCGTCGGCATCATCGGCGTGCTGCTCGGCCTCCTGCTCGCCTGGCTGGATCTGCCGGGACTCGCTGCGCGACGGCATCTCAGCGCGGGTGCGATGCTCACCGGCGACCCGCAGACCGCGATGGAGTTCGGATTCCTCGTGCTCGCGCTCATCGGATTCGTGCTCGGCACGGCGCGGCTCGGCATCGGATGGGTGCTCGCGGCGATCGGCGTCGTCGTCGGATCGCTGCGGGCGGTGTTCACCGGCAAGTGGGCGTCGCTCGTCAACCCGATTCACGTGCTCGCGGCGGGGCTGTGGATCGGCACGTTGTTCGTACTCGTCCTCGCCGGACTCACGGCGCTGCTGAAGCACGAGCCGACGCGCGAGCGTCGCGGCGCCATCGCGGCGGACATGGTGAACGGCTTCTCGCCGCTCGCGCTGACGATGGGCTGCATCGTCGTGCTCTTCGGCCTGATCACCGCGTGGCGCCATCTCCACGTCATCAGCAATCTGTGGTCGACCCCGTACGGCATCACGCTCATCGTCAAGCTGTGTTTCGTCGCCGCGGTGTTCGGACTCGGCGCCTGGAACTGGCGCCGTCAGCGTCCGACGCTTGGCACCGAGGGTGGGGCGGTCTCGATTCGACATTCCTCGATCCGCGAGCTGACCGTCGCCTGCATCGTGCTGATCATCACGTCGGTGCTCGTGAGCCTTCCGGCGCCCCGCCGGCCGCGGCCACCCGGTGCGGGCCCCACGCCCTCGGCGGGCGCAACACCGGGCGTGGCCGCGCCGCTTGGCGCACGGGCTGCGCCCGCGCAATGAGCAATCTCGAATAGCCGGGCGACGCGGGAGCCCGCCGCCCCCGAGCGACGCTCGTCAGTTCGTCGTGCCGACCTGCGAAGCCGCCGATGCGCCGGCCGCGCGATCGGTGAGGCGGCCGGCCAGGAAGCGCTCGACGATCTGCGGGACTTCCGGCGACGTGAGAAAGTTGTAATGGCTGTACCCGGGCACCACCGCCAACCCTGACCGGGACAGCTTCGTGTTCACCCAGCCCGGCTCCTGCACGCCGCCGCCGAGGAGCGCGAAGAAGTCGGCGACGTGCCGCTGCGAGACCGAGTCGTTGTCGGCGAACACGAGCTGCACAGGCATCGGCAGCGTCGCGATCTCGGCCGACCAGTCATAGTCCTCGCCGAGCAGCTTGCCCATCTTGTCGAGGAAGTGCGGAAAGCGGCCCGGATCGGGCCAGTGCTTCGACAATTTACCGGTGGGCGTCTGCATCATGTTGTCCGCCATCGCGGCGCTGACCTGGCTCATGCCTTGGCGCGCCTCCGGATACCAGCCCGAGCGGACCGCGGGCGACGAGATCACGACCAGCCGTCGCACGCGTGCGGGATGCTGAATCGCGGTGCGGATCGCGCACGCCGCGCCGAACGAGTGCCCGGCCACGTCGGCCGCCGGAATCTCGAGCCGGTCCAGCAGCGCGGCGATGTCGTCGGCCAGCGTGGTGAAGCGCATCGGACGATCGGTGTCCGCGGTATGTCCGTGGCCCTGCATCTCCACCGCGATCACCTGCCGCGTCCTGGAGAGCGGCTCGATCCACGTCCGCATCTCTCCGATGGTCGTCAAGCCGCCGTGGATCAGCACCAGCGGTTCACCGCGTCCATGGATCTCGTGATACAGCTTGATCCCGTTCACGTCCGCGTAGCCGCTGCTCGTCGGATGCATCGCTCTCGCTCCCTCTCGGATGCAGGAAACTATTCACGTTCGTGCGCGGCCGAGATGGGCCAGCATCGATTTGCGCGCCGCGTCCAGTGCGGCATGCGGAGTCGCGCCGTGGCCCTGACATACGCGGTGAATTCCCGTGCGATACGTCGCCGATGGCTGACTCGGCCGCGCCTGCGTGCTGAACTCGCAGGCGATCATGCGGCAGGTTTCGTCCACCTTCACGATCCACGCGCCGCGCAGGAAGTCGGGATTCTCGTCCAGCTCGCGATCCTCCAGGCCCGGGCCCAATCCGAGTCGCCACGCTTCGACGTCGTGGGCGAGCGACTTTCCGTGAAGACTCAGGTTCTTGCCGAGCGCGTATCGCTCGATCAGCAGGTTGCGGTAGCGCTCCGCGCGCTCGCGATTGGTGAACACAGCCAGCACGCCGTCGTGCGGCCGTCCGTCGGTCGTCATCCAGATTTTCGTCACGGCGCTCCTACCGAATAAATACCGAAAATAGGTTAATGCGCCTGACCGCCGCCGGGAAGAGCGCGCCAGTCCGCTGGCCGACCGCTGTGCGCGGACCTAAGATTGGACGCCCTCAACGCCGAGTGCCGTGCCGGCCGGTCATCTGTTATCGAAGAAGAGCGCGCTTGCCGGGCTGCAGTGCCACAAGCGCCTGTGGTGGGAGCTTCACGAGCCCGAGGCGCCGGAGCTGCGCGAATCGGCTGCTGTTCGCCACCGCATGGACGAAGGTGCGCGCGTCGGTGTGCTCGCGCGGACGTATTTGCCCGGCGGATACCTCGTCTCGCGCGGCGCCTACGACATCGACGCGCTGGTCGCGTCGACGCGGGCGGCGATGGCCGACCCGGGCGTGGGCATCCTCTACGAAGCGGCGTTCGTCGCCCACGATACACTCGTCTTTAGCGACATTCTCCAGCGCGTCGAGGGCGGCTGGTCGCTGATCGAGGTGAAAGCCACGACGTCCGTCAACGACACGACGCACGTCGCAGACATTGCCGTGCAGGCGGCGGTGCTCCGCGCCGCCGGAGTTCCGGTCCGGCGCTACGAGCTGATGCACCTGGACCGGCGCTGCCAGTTTCCAGATCTCTCATCACTGTTCGTTCGCGAAGACGTGACGGCGCGCGTGCACGCCCGCCTCGACGATATCGAACGCGAGCTGGCGGCGCAGGCGGCGACCGCGCGTCGCTCGGCGCCGCCGCACGCCGAGATCGGCGCGCACTGCTCCAGGCCGGACGAGTGCCCGTTCAAGGCGCGCTGCTGGCCAGTCCAGCCGGAACATCACGTCCGTACGCTGTATCGCATCGGCGCCGCGGCCGACGCGTTCGTCGGCGCGGGCTGGGAGACCATCCACGATCTGCCGGACTCGGTCAAGCTCGGCGCGATTGCCGCACGGCAGCGGCGGGCGGTGCGCGAGGGCAGCATCGTGATCGACCGCGACGCGCTCGTTCGTGCGCTCGCGACGGTCGCGCGTCCGGTCGCCCACATCGATTTCGAAACGGTGCAGCCGGCGGTGCCCGTCTGGCCCGGATGCCGGCCGTACGAACAGGTGCCCGTGCAGTTGAGCTGCCACGTCGTCGGCGTTGATGGAACGGTCCAGCACCGTGCGTGGCTGTTCGACGGCGACGGCGATCCGCGGCCTGAGGCGGCGCGCGCCATTCTCGACGCATGTGCGGGTGCGCGCACGGTGACCGCGTACTACGCGCACTTCGAGCGGCACTGCATCGAGCTGGTGGCCGATGCATGCCCCGAACACGCCGCCGCGCTCCGGGCGATTGCCGGCGGCATCGTCGATCTGCTGCCGATCGTTCGCGATCACGTGTACCATCCTGCGTTCAACGGCTCCTTCAGCCTCAAGAAGGTGCTGCCCGCCCTCGTGCCGGAGTTGAGCTACGACGGCCTCGCGATCGCCGAAGGCGAAACGGCGCAGGTGCAGCTCGCGCGGATGTTCTTCGAGCGCGAGCGCATGAGCGACGAAGAGCGCCGCGAGATCCGCGACGCTCTTCTGACGTACTGCGAGCTGGATACGAAAGCGATGGTCGCCCTCGAGGAGCGATTACGCGCCCTTGTTTAGCAGATTCTGCGCGGCCATCATGTGCGCCGTGAACGCCGGTGCGACCGTCGTGACCAGGTGCTTCACCTCGGCGTTCTGGATCGCCGGCATCAGCGTGGTGTTGATCGCATCGATGACGGCCTTGTGAAAGGCGACTTCGTGCTGCAGGAACGCCTTGTCGAACGCCGCACCGTGCAGCGACTTCAATTCCTTCACAGCGGCCTCGTGGTCCTTGGCCATGCCGAAGTTCGCCGGCGGCGTGGGCGTCACGCCGAGCTTCTTGGCGAGATCGCGTCCCTGCTGACGGACCATCTTGTGGTCGCGCGCCAGCATCGCGCCGAAATCGCGAACCGCCTTGGTCGAGCCGCGCTCCGTGGCGAGCGTGCCCGTTTCGATATCCCACGTGTTCGCGGCATCGAAGATGGCGACGATCGTCGGATCATCGAGCGGCTTGGACGCCTGGGCGCCGGCTACCTGGACCGAACCCGCGGCAATCACGGTCAATGCCGCGCCGGCGGCGAACCGGCTGAAGATGCCTGCCAACGAACGATGTGTCATGCATTCCTCGCTGAGAGTATTTGTGCGCCTGTGTGCCGGCACGGTCGGTTGGCCTTTCGTCAGGCTCGCCGCCGCCGCCGTGAGTAGATGGTACGGCTGCTTCCCGAATAAGTCAAGAATTTTCTTGACTTATTCGGGAAGGGTGTAGATTGCAGGAGCGGAGGAGGACTCCATGCGCTGGTGGGAGAAATCGATTGGGGGATCAGGGCGCGGCCGCATCATAGGAATGCTGCGGCGGAGCGACCGGAGCGTCGACGAGCTCGCAAACGAGCTCGGCGTAACCGACAATGCTGTTCGAGCTCAGTTACAGGCGCTCGAGCGGGAAGGTGTGGTGCACCAGACCGGAACCCGGTACGCGGGAAAGGTCGGCAAGCCAGCGACGACCTACGGCATCGCGCCGGAATCCGAGTCGCTCTTTTCCACGGCATACGCTCCAGTGCTCGTCGCGCTGGTCGCCGCACTACGCGAGCACCTCTCCGGCGAAGAGCTCGAGGAGGTTTTCCAGGATGTCGGCCGGCGGCTCGTTCCGGAGACGGCCGCGCCGGCAGCTAACCGTCAACAGCTGCAAACCCGGGTTGAGCAGGCGTCGGAGCTCCTTGGCGCGCTCGGGGCAGAGTTGGACGTCGAGGAGACGAAGACTGGCTTTGCCCTCAACGGCCACGCATGTCCGCTGGCCGCCGTCGTTCGCAGCGATCCGCGCGCCTGCCAGATGGTCCAGCAGCTAGTCTGTCGGATTACTGGCGCTGATGTGCAGGTGTGCTGCAACCACTCGGGTACGCCGAAGTGCTGTTTTGCGGTGCAGCGTATGAACGGATGAACGCTTGAACGCTTGAACGCTTGAACGCTTGAACGCTTGAACGCTTGAACGCGAGCGCTCCAGCGCTCCAGCGCTCCAGCGCTCCAGCGCTCCAGCGCTCCAGCGCTCCAGCGCTCCAGCGCTCCAGCGCTCCAGCGCTCCAGCGCTCCAGCGCTCCAGCGCTCCAGCGCTCAGACCGCCTTCGACAGGTTCCGCTCGTACACCAGCAGTACGTCGCCGCGACTGATCAGACCTGCGAAGTGCTGGTCGGCGCCGTTGGACTCCACCACAGGCAGCGCGTCCAGACCGCGCGCGTTCATCACCGCAAGCGCCCGCCGGAATGTGTCGCTCGGGCGCAGCGGCTCCGCCGGCTCGGCCAGATCCGCCGCGAGAATCACTGCGTCGAGATCGCTCCGCGACACGATCGCCTGGCGCAATGCATGGTGACTGATCACGCCGATCAGCGCGCCGTCATCCTCGACGATCGGCAGCACGCCGTGCCGGGTCGCTGCGGCGGCAATGACGAGATCATCGATCGTCGCGTCGGCCGACACCGTCGCCACGCTGCGATCGAGCGCCTCCGTCACGCTGGTGTGGTCCATGACCGACTGATCGACGCCATGCGCAACGTGTTCGCCGTGCTGCGCCAGCCAGCCGTCGTACAATCCGTGCGGCGAATAGTGACGCGCGGTGGTGTACGCGATCACCGCGACGATCATCAACGGCACGACCAGCGTGTAGTTGTCCGTCATCTCGAACACGATGAAGATCGCGGTCAGCGGTGCTCGCGTCGCGCCGGCGACCAGTCCGGCCATGCCGACGAACGCCCAGGCGTCGGCGTGAATCAGCGCGCTCGGAAAGATCTTTGAGCCGAGCACGCCGAGGCCGCCGCCCAGTGATGCGCCGATGAACAGCGTCGGCGTGAACACACCGCCCGAGCCGCCGAAGCCAAGCGTGATCGCCGTCGCGACGATCTTGCCGGCGGTAATCGCGAGCAGCGCGTACCAGGTCAATTTTCCGAAGATCGGCGCCGGGATCGCGAGGTGGCCATTGCCCGCCAGCAGTCCCCGTGACGCGATCACGATGAGCCCGACCACGGCGCCCGCGGCGAGCGGCCACGCCCAGCCCGGCCCCTGCATGCGGCGCCCGCGATCGGTCGCGAGCAGGTACAGTCGCGCATACGCAGCCGACACGAGCCCGCACGCCACGCCGAGCACCGGGTAGAGCAGCATCTCGAGCGGTCTGGTATTGACCGGCAGCGGCGACATGAAGATCGGATGGTCGCCGAGGAACGGATGCACGGTGAGCGCGCCGACGACGCTCGCGATGACGACGGGACTGAACGCGCCGACGGAGAACGAGCCGAGCACTTCCTCGAGGGCGAAGAACGCGCCGGCGAATGGCGCGTTGAATGCGCCCGCGATTCCCGCGGCGGCGCCGCAGCCGACGAGAATCTTCAAATGACGCGACTGGAAGCGCAGTCGGCGTCCGAGCTGGGACCCGAGTCCGGCGCCGAGCACCGCGACTGGTCCTTCGCTGCCGGCCGAGCCGCCCGAGCCGAGCGTGAACGCGGAAGCGATCGTGCGGACGACGACCGGCGAGGAGCGGATGACGCCGTCGCGCTTGGCGACGGCCACCTGCACGTCAGGCACGTTCTGGCCTTCCGGCACGCCAGAGCGACGCACGATGAACCAGGCCGCCCAGAGGCCGGCGGCGGTCAATATCGGCTGATAGAAAGCGCGACCGTACAGCGGCAGGTGCGACTCGGGCAACTGGATGAACAGCAGGTGCGACAAGTCAATCATCCGGTAGAACCCGACCACGCCCAATCCGCTCGCCACGCCGATCAGCGTGCCGAATACCATCAGCGTGGCGCCTTCGTCCCAATCGCGACGCTCAAGCCACGCGAGAAGCTTCTGAATCATTCATTCATTCTAGTCGCGGGGCGCGGCGCGCTCAGACGCCGCCGTACCACTCGTAGCCCTGATCGCTCCAGTATCCGCCGTTGCGCTCGGGGAGAAACACGATGCGCGTGAGATATTTCGTGTTCTTGTATCCGAGCTTCACCGGCGAAAAGACCCGGGCCGGCGCACCCCACGCGGCATTCAGGTAGTGACCGTCCTGGGCGTAGACGATCAGCGTCTGGGGGTGCATGGCGCTCTCGATGTCCCAACTCTCGTGATATCCATCGTCGAAGGACTGAAAGTCGACATAGCGCGCCGCTCGATCCGCGCCAGCCAATCGCGCGAGATCTGCCACTCGCACGCCGGTGCGCGTCGCGACGGCCGTCCATCCCTCGACGCAGAAGTGATCGAGCTTGTAACCGATGCGTGGCAGCGCCGCGAGATCGGCCAGCGACAGCCGGAGCGGTGTGCGAACCAGGCCGCTGACCTCGAGATGCCACGGACCACGCACGGCCGGATCCCACACCGGCACGTGTCGCGACACGAAGTACGACGGAAAATGCGACCCGGCGGGCAGCGCGCTCGCCTTCGGCACGTCGATCGAGGTATGGCGGAACAGCGTGCGTTCGAGCACCTCGTTCTGATTCATCGCGAAGGTCAACAGCGACTTCGCGGACTTTGGCCCCATCGAGTCGCAGGCGGCGAGCGCGAGGGCGCCGAGCGCCGCGCCGCTCGCGGCGAGAAAACGGCGCCGATCGATGCCCAGCCGCTCGGCCGCGTGTCCGCGGCCGCGCTGCCGGGCGATCTCCGCGAGCTCAGCAAGTCGGTCAGCGTCGCGCATGCTCATCCTCGTCCTCGTGGGCCGGCGCGAGATGTACGAAGGGCCGCGCATTGCGGGCCTCTGGCGACCAGCGCTCGCGATATTGTCCCGTGATCATCGCCGGAATCGAGTACGGATCGACGGTGAACACCATGAACACGTGCACCACCGCGAGCACGACGAGCACGAGCATCGCCCAGAAATGCCAATAGCGCGCCCACACGTAGCCGCCGAGCAGGTGCGTGAGCGGCGCCAGCTCGACCGGCTTCCAGATCGCGACGCCGGTGACGACGGCGATGATGCCGACGAGCGGCATCGCGAAATACGCCATCCGCTGCAGCGCGTTGTGTTTGCCCTGCCGCGGGTGATCCTTACGAATCGTGAGATAGAACTTCACCATCTCGCGTGCGTCTCGAAGGATGCCGCGGCGCGGCACGAGGTCGCGCCATTCGCCGTGCAGATAGATGAATCCGAGGTACACCACGCCGTTCACGACGAGCAGCCACATCATGGCGAAGTGCCAGTTGCGCGCGCCGGCGAGCCAGCCACCGAACGTCAACCAGGATGGAATGGGCCGGCCGGCGAACGGGTAGCAGCAGAAGGATTCGCCCTTGCGCGCGAACGCAGGGTACGCGTTGAAGATCCGGAGGCCGCTCGCGACCATGATCGTGAGCGCGAGAACGTTCACCCAATGCGTGATCCGTACGACGGGGTGATGGCGTTTCATGCGCGTCCGTACACCAGACCGTAGAGCAGCAGCACGAGCACGATTGCGGTCACGACGATATACACGCGGTCGCGCTGAATGACGAACGCCACCAGCGTCAATGCCACGCGCGCGACCGGCGTGAGAATCAGCAGCACGAGACCCGCCTGAACCAGCGCGCGGCTGTCGTGCGCCGCGACGCCGCGCACGATGCCGGTCAGCGAGCGGAGCATCGCCGGCTCGCCGGCGAACACCGAGTAGTTCGCCCGGGCGCCGCCATGCTGCGTCAGCAGCCAGATCCCGCCGGCGAGCACCACGACAGCGGCGAGCAACACGCCGATCTGGAGCAGCCGACCGATCAGCTGCTCCACCTGGTGATCGCTCCAGCGGCGCGTGCTCGCGTCGGTCGGCTGCGTCATATACCGCCTCGCGCGCCTTTGTACAACATCTCGAAAGCCATGACCACCACGACGATCGTGAAGAGCTGTCGAAGGCGCTTCGTGTTCGCGCCGCCAAGGATGCGCGCGCCGATCAGGGCGCCGGCCAGCACGCCGAGCATCACCGGAAAGGCGAGAGTCGGGTCGATGTATCCCTTGTGCAGATAGACACCGGCACTCGCAGCGGCCGTCACGCCGATCATGAAGTTGCTCGTCGTGGTGGAGACCTTGAAGGGCAGGCGCATCGTCTGGTCCATCGCCAGCACTTTGACGATGCCCGATCCGATGCCGAGCAGTGCCGACAGAATGCCAGCGGCATACATGAGCGCGAAACCGGCCGGCACGCGGCGCACGGAGTACGGCTGCTCGCCGCCGGCGATCGGAAACGTGGAGTCGAGTCGCAGGCGCGCGGCCCATTTGTCTGGTGTCGTCAACAGCGCGTGATCCTCGCGACGCTGAAGGGAGCGGTACGCGCTGAACAGCAGCACCAGTCCGAACAGCACCGCGAGCGCGCTGGTTGGAATGAGACCGGAGAGCGCCGCCCCGGACAAGGCACCAGCCGTTGTGGCGACCTCGAGCAGCATCCCCACGCGCACGTTCGTGAATCCCTCGCGCACGTACGCCGCTGCCGCTCCGGACGAGGTCGCGATGACGGACACCAGCGACGCGCCGATCGCGTAGCGCAACTGGACGTGAAACAGCAGGCTGAGCATCGGAACGATGATGATTCCTCCGCCCAGTCCGGTGAGCGAACCCAACATCCCGGCGCAGAACGAGCCGCCGACGACGAAGAGCGCGAGCGTCAGGGTGGTCATGGCGCGTAATCTCGCCCGATTGGGCGCCGCTCATAAGGTCTGTGGAAAGCGCGCTCGGCACGTGGCCCGTAATTCGCCTTTGGGTAGGTGGGGGCTTATGGAGAGACTTATCGTGCAGACAACAGTCAAGCGAACGGTGCGGCGGGCGGCGGCGGGCGCCGCACTCGCGCTCACCGCGTTCGCCGCGTGCAAGAAAACGGGGCAGGCCAACGGCGATGTCACCCGCAATTGGACTCCGCCCGTGCAGGACACCGTGATGGGCGTGGCGACGTCGGCCGTCACGAGCGCCATCCAGCAGCGGCTTGGCGCCGATGCGCCGGACCACGTCACGTCCGATCAGTGGAAGCACGTCAAGCACCTGTACTCCACGTTCAGCGACAACCTGCTGTGGCTCACCGACAAGGGCGTCCATCAGGCCCGCGTGAGCGCGCTGCTCAACACGCTCGCCAGCGCCGACAGCGATGCGCTCGACCTGAGCGCGTACCCGCTGAGTCAGCTCGGTGCGGCGCTCAATTCGATCGACGGCAAGCATCCGACCGCCCAACAGCTCGCGGATGCGGACGTGCTGCTCTCGTCGGCGTACGTGACCTACGGCGAAAACATGCTCACCGGCCAGTACTCGCCGAGCAATCTCGGGCAGTCGTGGCACATCAATCCGGAAGAAGAGCACGTCGACAGCGCGCTCACGCTGACGCTGCGCGAAGACAATTTCGCGGGCGGGCTGGCGCGCATGCGGCCACAGGACGCGGGATACGACTCGCTGCGCACGGAGCTCGTGCACTATCGGGCGCTCGTGGCGCGCGGCGGCTGGCCGACCGTACCGGATGGCCCGCAGCTCAAGCCCGGCGATAAAGATTCGCCTGCTCGGCTGAGCGCGTTGCGCGCGCGGCTGAGCGCCGAAGGCTACGCCGTGGGGAGTGATTCGACGAACACCGCCGGGACGTCGGCACCGGCGCGCGCAAACGTGTACGACCGCCAGCTCGCCGGGGCCGTGGGCGAATTCCAGGCGCGACACAGCATCGGCGTCGACAGCATGCTCGGGCAGGAGACGCTCGACGCGATCAATCTGCCGGCGGACTATCGACTGGCGCAGATCGCGGCGAATCTCGAGCGGTATCGCTGGCTGCCGCGGTCGCTGGGCCAGCGCTACATCCTCGTGAACGTGCCGCAGTTCCATCTCGATGCATACGACAGCGGGCAGAAGGTGCTCGAGATGAAGGTCATCGTCGGCCAGGAGTACGAGGACAAGGCGACGCCGGTGTTCAGCGATTCCATGGAGTACGTCGTGTTCCGGCCGTACTGGGACGTGACGCCCGACATCGCGGCGAAGGAGATCTTCCCCAAGATCGCGGCGAATCCGGATTATCTCGCCGCGAATGACATGGAGATCTATCGCGAAAACGGGCAGCGCGCCGTGCGGCAGCGCCCCGGTCCGAAGAACTCGCTCGGGCTGGTGAAGTTCATCTTCCCGAACGATTACAACATTTATCTGCACGACACGCCGGCGCGCACGCTGTTCGACAAGGACGTGCGGGCGTTCAGCCACGGGTGCATCCGGATCGAGAAGCCGGCCGAGCTGGCTCAGTGGGTGTTGGGCTGGCCGGCGGACAAAGTCGACCAGGCGATGCACGACGGCCCGGACGACCACCAGGTGAATCTGCCGAAAAAGATTCCAGTGTACATCGTGTACTTCACGACGTTCGTGAAGAACGGCGTGCTGAACTTCGGCAACGATCTGTACGATCGAGATAACCAGCTGGTGTCGCAGGTGAAGGCCGCGTCGAATCCGTCGCCGGAGGCGCTGCGGGCCGAGGCGGCGCTGCGGGGGTTGGCGGGGCAGTAGAGCAGAGGGGAGAGAGGAGAGCGGAGAGCAGCAACTGCCGAGGAGTCAGAAATCAAACGTCAGACTCGAGAAGCTCTGACGTCTGCGGCCGGAAGATGGTAGCGTTGGCCTGATCTGGACTCCTCGAGCCGGGAGTCTGACGTCTAGTTCCTGCTCTCCTCTCTCCTCTCTCCACTCTCCTCTCTCCCTCATGCTCCTCTTGCTCTTCGTCGCCCTCCTGACGGTCGCGCCGGCCGTGCGCGCGCAGGGCAGCGCTCCATTTCCCGTTGAAGAGACGACCATCGCTCGCGTCCACGCGGCGATGCGTGCCGGGACGCTCAGCTGCCACGCGCTCGTTCAGAGTTATCTGAATCGCATCGCGCTCTATGACAAGCGCGGGCCGGCGATCAACTCGATCACTGTCGTCAATCCGCGGGCGCTCCAGATCGCTGACTCGCTCGACCACCGGTTCGCCGCGACGCACGCGTTCGTCGGGCCGCTCCACTGCATCCCGATGATCGTGAAGGACAATTACCAGACGGTCGGGTTACAGACCGCGGCCGGCTCGCTGGCGCTCGCCGGCTACACGCCGCTCACCGACGCCTTTTTCGTGCATCGACTCAAGGGCGCGGGCGCAATCGTGCTCGCGAAATCGAACATGGCGGAGTTCGCGTTCAGTCCCTACGAGACGGTGAACTCGCTTCTGCCGGGCTACACGCGCAACCCATACGCGCTGAATCGCGTGACGGCCGGATCCTCCGGCGGCACCGCCGCGGCCGTGGCCGCGGACCTCGGCGAAGTGGGCCTCGGCACCGACACCGGCAACTCCATTCGTGGCCCGAGCTCGCATCAGGCGCTCGTCGGCATTCGCGCGTCGATGGGACTGGTGAGCCGAGCGGGGATCGTGCCGCTCAGCCTCTTTGCCGATATCTCCGGCCCGATGGCGCGTACCGTTGCCGATGCAGCGGCGGTGCTGCAGGTCGTCGCCGGCTACGATCCAGCCGATACGGCGACCGCCGTGATGCGCGGCCGCACGCTGCCGGACTATTCGGCGGCGCTGGTGCGAGACGGACTGCGCGGCGCGCGGGTTGGCGTGCTGCATCAGGCGTACGATCGGCCGTCGCTCGACTCGGAAGTCGCGCAGGTGTTCGCCCGCGCGATCGGCGATTTGCGAAAGGCCGGCGCGACGGTCATCGACAGCGTGAGCGTGCCGGATCTGGATTCGATTCTCCGTTCCGGCGGCCGCGGATGCAATCCGTTCAAGTCGGAGCTCGAGGCGTGGCTCGCGGCCCAGGGCGATCGCGTGCCGGTGCACACGCTTCAGGAGATCATTCGCTCGCGGAAATATCATCCGTCGATCGAGACGCGGCTTCAGGCGGCGGAGCGCGCGACGCCGCCCGACTCGACGCCCGGCTGCCAATCGCGCGAACGCGTGCGCCTGGCACTGCGCGCCGCCGTCACGAAGCTCATGGACGATCAGCATCTCGACGCGCTGATCTACCCGACATGGAGCAATCCGCCGCGATTGATCGGTGATCTCAACACGCCCGCGGGGGACAACAGCCAGGTCTTCTCGCCGACGACGGGCATGCCGGCGATCACGGTGCCGATGGGCTACACGCGCGACAACGCGTTGCCCGCGGGCCTGCAAATGCTCGGGCGCATGTTCGACGAGTCGCGATTGATCAAGCTGGCGTATTCATACGAGCAGGCGACGCACTGGCGGCGCGAGCCGGAGACGGTCAAGCGGTAAAGAGGTAGAGCGGCGGAGCGGAGGAGCGGCGGAGGGGGAACGGAAAAGACGAACGGGAAGCGCCAGTCCTGCGCGCTTCCCGCCCGTTCTCTCTCCCCCACCTAGCGATCCGCGCCCCATCTTCAGCCGCCGTAGCGGCCCTCCCTTTCGCGGTCTCGCCGGTCATTGGTAGAGCAGGCGGCGTGCCATGGGGCGGAGGATAGAGCTAGAGGACAGAGGATAGTTGGCTCGGCGAATACGGGCGCGGGCATTGCAGTCGGGGGCTCGTCGGACGACTGCCGGCGTTCCGCTGCGCGGTGTTGCTCACGTTCGCTTCCGGGCGCGTTCTATCCTCTGTCCTCCATCCTCTCTCCTCTCGATGTCCTTCGACCAATATCACGAGCCACCCGACGAGCTTCCGCAGCAGACGCGCACCTTCGCGCGCATGATCATGTCGCTGATCGAAGAGGCGGAGGCGATCGGGTGGTACGAGCAGCGCATGGCGGTCGAGAAGGATCGCGAGGCGGTTGCGATCATGCACAATGCGCAGCATGAGGAGATGAAACACTTCGGCATGGATCTGGAGTTCCTGCTGCGGCGCAAACCGAAGTGGCGCGAGACGCTCCAGGGCATCCTGTTCAAGCAGGGCAACATCGTCGAGCACGGCGACGAGGCCGAGGAAGCCTCGGAAAAAGACAGTGGCGGATCGTCGGGAGGCAAACAGCAGAAGCGTCGCTGAGCGGCGCGCGCGCTCGGATCATCTCCGGTGTTCCGACGATATCTTTCCGGTGTGATGATTCGCCGAGCACTGACTCTCCTCACGCTGCTCGCCGGCACGAGCAGCAATCCAAAATCCGGCAACGCTCACGCTCCGGCCACGGCGCCGCCGCCCGTCGCGCGCGAGTTTCGCGCCGCGTGGGCAACCTCGATCGAGGATCGCGGGCTGCGCGACTGGCCGTCCGCGCCCGGCTTGTCGCCCGATTCGCAGCGCGCCGAGCTGCGCACGATGCTCGATCGCGCCGCCGCCTCCGGACTCAACGCGGTGCTGCTGCACGTGCGCATGGCGGGCGACGCGATGTATCCCACTACCTACGCGCCGTGGTCCGCCGCGCTGAGCGGCACATCCGGCGTTGGGCCGAAGCCTGCGTACGATCCGCTCGCGTTCGCAGTGACGGAAGCGCACGCGCGCGGCCTGCAGTTGCACGCCTGGTTCAATCCGTTCCGCGCGCGGCTGCCGGGATCCAGCGGACGCATGGCCGCGTCGCACGTGACGCGTGCGCATCCCGACTGGGTGCGCAAGTACGGTACGCAAACGTGGATCGATCCCGGCAATCCCGCGGCACGAGCGTTCGTGCTGGCGACGATTCTCGACGTCGTGCGACGCTACGACATCGACGGCGTTCACATCGACGACTACTTCTATCCATACCGCGAGTCGGAGACGATCACGCGGCGCGTGCACGGCCGCCGGGTGCGCAGGCGGCGACAGCTCGACTTTCCCGACGCCAGCACCTGGAAGAAGTACGGCAAGGCGAAAGGCTATACGGATCGCGACGATTGGCGGCGCGCCAACGTCGACAGCTTCGTGCACGCGCTGTACACAGGCGTGAAGGCGATCAAGCCGTGGGTGATCGTCGGCATCAGCCCGTTCGGCATCTGGCGCTCCGGCTCCCCGTCCGGCGTGACCGGCCTGGATGCGTACAGCGAGATTTTCGCCGACTCGCGGCAGTGGCTCGCCGACGGATGGCTCGATTATCTCGCGCCGCAATTATACTGGCCTCTCGATGGGCCGCAGAATCGCTTTCGCGCGCTCGACGCCTGGTGGCGGACACAGAATCCGCAGCGCCGCTACGTGTGGCCGGGTCTCTATACGTCGATGACGCACGGCGACAACGCCTGGCCGGCAACGGAGATTGCCGACGAGATCGCGTCGATTCGCGACACTCGCATCGGGTCGAGCGATCCACCGGGCCACGTGCACTTCCGAATTGCGGCGCTGTTCGCGCACGACGGCCGGCTCGCGAGCGTGTTGCGCGACGGCGTGTATCGCGAGCCGGCGCTCGTGCCGGCATTCCCGTGGCTGGGCAGCACGGCGCCGGCCGCGCCGAAGTTGTCGGTCGTCGCCGAAAATGGCCCGTCGACAGTCGTGCTTGCGCCGGGTGACACCGTGCCGGTGCGCTGGTGGCTCGTGCAGACACGCGATCGCAGCGGTCACTGGAGCGAGTCGCTGCGGCCGCCCGGGGACGATCGCGTGTCGACCGCGCTCGATCCGGACGAAGTCGCGGTGACGGCGATCGGCGCGACGGGTATTGCCAGCACGCCCTCGCTCATCGCACCGTAAGAGTCTTCATCGTCGCGATCGCTCGCGCACTCCATCCCGGAATCTCAATGCACCGTCATCTCACGGCCGGTCTCACGCTGCTCGTTCTTCCGATGTCGCTCGCCGCGCAACGCCAGAAGTCGCCGCCCGCTCGCCCGTCGAGCAATGCGCGTACCGTCGCACTCGACGCGGCACGCTACGCGCCCTCACCGCGTGCATTGCGCGGGTTGCGCTGGCGGCTCGTCGGGCCGTTCCGCGGCGGGCGGGCGGTCGCCGTCACCGGCGATCCGAACGAGAGGAACACCTTCTACTTCGGTTCCGTGAACGGCGGCGTGTGGAAGACGACGAACGGCGGCACGAGCTGGCGGAATCTCACGGACGGCGTGTCGAACATCTCGTCGGTGGGCGCGATCGCCGTCGCCCCATCTGACGACAACGTGATCTACGTCGGCGGCGGCGAGGCCGATCTGCGCGAAGACTGGACGTACGGCGACGGCATGTATCGATCGACCGATGCGGGACACACCTGGGCCCATCTCGGCCTGGACGACGCGCGGCACATTGCGCGGATCGTGATCGATCCGCGCGATCCGGATCGCGTGCTCGTCGCGGCGATGGGCCACGCGAGCGGTCCGAACGCGATGCGCGGCGTGTATCGCACGACGGACGGCGGCACGACCTGGCAGCGCGTGCTGTTCGTCGACGATTCCACGGGCGCGATCGACATCGCGATGGATCCGTCGAACTCGCGCATCATGTACGCGGCACTTTGGCACATGCAGCGCACGCCTTGGGGCTTCACCGCGGGCGCGGGCCACAGCGGTTTGTGGAAGACGACGGACGGCGGCGACACGTGGACGGAGCTGACGTTCAATCCGGGCATTCCGCGCAATCCGCTCGGTCGCATCGGGATCTCGGTGTCCCCAGCGAATCCGCAGCGCGTGTACGCGAACATCGAGTGTCCGCCCGAGGATTCCACCGGCGGCATCTTCCGCTCGGACGATGCGGGCGCAACCTGGCATCGCACGAACGGCGATCAGACGTGGATGGTGCGCCCGTGGTATTACAACGTCGTCACGGCCGATCCGTCGGACGCGAACACAGTGTACGCGATGAATCTTTCGACGTGGCGCTCGACGGACGGCGGCCGCACGTTCGCGCGGATGCGCGTTCCGCACGGCGATACGCACGAGCTGTGGATCGACCCGAAGGACTCGCAGCGCATGATCAGCGGCAACGACGGCGGCGCGACGATCAGCTTCGACGGCGGCACGACGTGGTCGTCGATCATGAACCAGCCGACGGCGCAGTTCTATCACGTCATCACCGACGATCAGTGGCCGTACCGCATCTACGGCGCACAGCAGGACAACACGACCGTGTCGATCCGCAGCCGCTCCGACGACGGCGCCATCGGCGAGAGCGACTGGTACGAGGTGGGCGGCGGCGAGTCGGGCTACATCGCGCCCAAGCCGGGCGATCCGAACATCGTGCTCGCCGGCGGCTACACCGGTACGATGACGCGCTACGACGTGCGCACCAAGCAGTCGAAGGACGTGTCGGTGGGTTTGAACAACTATGATGGCTGGGCGGCGGCGGACGTGCCGAACCGGTTCCAGTGGACGTATCCGATCGTGTACTCGATGCACGCGCCGCACGTGCTGTACACCACGGCCAACCGTGTCTTCCGCTCGAGCGACGACGGCGACACCTGGCAGGTGATCAGTCCCGATCTCACTCGGCACGATCCGAAAACGCTCGGTCCCGTGGGCGGTCCGATTACCTACGACATGACCGGCACCGAATGGTACGCGACGATCTTCGCGTTCGCCGAGTCCCCACTCGATGCCCGGGAGCTTTGGGCGGGATCGGATGACGGAATGATTCACGTCACGCGTGATGGCGGTCAGACGTGGACCGACGTGACGCCGCCGTTCCCCGGCGCCTTCACGCGCGTGTCGATCATCGAGCCGTCGCATCTCTCGCCGGGCACGGCGTACGTCGCGGCGAACCGCTACCAGCTCGACGACTTCGCGCCGTATCTCTACAAGACCTCGAACTACGGCCGCACATGGACGCGCATCACCGACGGCATTCCCGTCGGCGCGTACACGCGCACGATTCGCGAGGATCCGGTGCGCCGCGGATTGCTGTACGCCGGCACGGAGACCGGCGTGTACTTCTCCAGCGATGACGGTGCGCACTGGGAGCCGCTCCAGCTCAATCTGCCGCGGGTGTCGGTGCGCGATCTGCGCGTGCACGGCAGCGATCTCATTGCTGCCACGCACGGTCGGGCGATGTGGGTGCTCGACGACATCACGCCGCTGCGGCAGCTCACCGATAGCGTGCGCCGCATGCCGGTCGCGCTGTTCGCACCGGATACGGCAATCCGATTCGAGGGCGGACACTACCGCGCCACTGGCGCCGGCGAGAATCCGCCGGCTGGTGTGATCGTCGACTACTGGCTCGCGTCGCCGCCTGCAGCCCGCGATTCCGTGGCGCTCGATTTTCTCGACGCGAGCGGAAAGGTGATCCGGCATTTCGCCGGTGCGCGCGCGCCCAAGCCGATCACGTCGGCGGCGTACGAGCGCGGCGCCGTGCGCGACACCACGCCGGCGACGCTGCCCGGCAAGCAGCCGGCCGATACGATGTCCGACAAATCGCCGGCGATGCGGCCCTTCGCCGGCGACACGCTCGCGTTCGAGCCGAGCGATTCACTCGTGACGCGCCGGGCCGGGCTGAATCGATTCGTGTGGGATCTGCACTACCCGGACACGCACGCAGTGAAGGACGTCGTGAACGACGAAGGCTCGACGCGCGGACCGTTCGTGTCGCCAGGCACGTACACCGTGCGGCTCACGGCGAACGGCCGCACGTTCACCAAGCCGTTCGTGGTGCGGGGCGACCCGCGGCTCACGACGACGCAGGCCGACTACGACGCGCAGCTCGCGCTCGCGCTGCAGGTGCAGACGAAGACCAACCAGCTCTCGGACGCGGTGGCGCGCATTCTCACGATCGAAGATGCGCTGGACGCGCGCGTGACGGACACCAAGGGCCAGGCGTACGCGTCGCGGGTGTCCGGTGCGGCGACGCCGCTCCACGCCAAGCTCGAGGCGATCCGTGATTCGCTCGTCGCGATTCACTCTCACGCCGACGAGATCACGCTCCATTACCCGATCCGCTATTACAACATGCTGTTGTCGCTGGCCGAGATGGTGCAGAGCGCGGATGCGGCGCCGACGGCAGCCGAACGGTCGGTGTACGCGCAGATCGCGCCCGGCGTGGACCGGCAGTTGTCGCTCCTGCGGTCGGTCGAAGCGGGCGACCTCGCATCGTTCAACGCGCTGATGCGCGAGCTGAACGTGCCGGCGGTGATGACGGCCGCGCCGGCGATCGTGCCATGATCGGGGCTGGATGCTGGAGGCCAGGTACTGGCGGGTTCCTCGCCAGTGGGTGCTGGTTGTCGCAACCGAGATTGGGCCAGCAACTGGCATCGAGCAACCCACTAGCAGTCAGCAACCAGGACCTGGAACCTGAATGCGCGCGGCCGTGATCACGCGCCCCGGCGGGCCCGAGGTTCTGGCGATCGAGCAGCGGCCGGACCCCGAAGCTGGTCCGGCCGAGGTGCTCGTCCGTGTCCGCGCATCGGCGCTCAACCGCGCCGATCTGTTGCAGCGCGAAGGACACTACCCGGCGCCGCCGGGCTGGCCGCCGGACATTCCGGGTATGGAGTTCGCCGGCGAGATCGCGGCAATCGGCGCTCGCGTCACGGAGTGGCGCGTGGGCGACCGCGTCTTCGGCATCGCGGGCGGAGGCGCCAATGCCGAATTGCTCGTCATCGACGGCGCGTGCGTGGCGCGGGTGCCAGACCAACTGTCGTGGACCGACGCGGCATCGATTCCGGAGGCATTCATCACCGCGCACGATGCGATGATCGTTCAGGCCGAGCTACGCGCCGGCGAGTCCGTACTGATTCACGCCGTCGGCAGCGGCGTGGGACTCGCCGCGACGCAGCTTGCGCGAGCTTGGCGGGCGACGCCGTGCGGTACCGCCCGAACCGCGGAGAAGATCGAGCGTGCGCGCACGTTGGGGCTGGCGGACGGCCTCACCGTCGCCAGCAATCTCGAGGTCATCGCCGCGGCGGTGGAGGAGTGGACGCGCGGCCGCGGCATCGACGTCACGCTCGATCTCGTCGGCGGAGACTACCTGCCGGCGAGCATTGCCGCGGCGGCGCCGCGGGGCCGCATCATGCTCATCGGCACCGTGGCAGGCCGGAGCGCGACCGTTTCCGTCGGTGCGATCCTCCGCAAACGCCTCACGCTGCGCGGCACCGTGCTGCGCGCGCGATCGCTCGACGAGAAGCGGGCCGCCACGGCGCTGTTTGCGCGCGACGTGGTGCCGCTATTCGCGTCAGGCGTGCTACGGCCGACCGTGGACTCCGTGTACGATCTCGATCAGATCCGAGCGGCGCACGAGCGCCTGGCGAGCAATGCGACGTTCGGCAAGGTCGTGCTGCGCGTTGCCTAGGGTCCGCTCGGCCTCGATTTGCCGAACAGGCCGGCGATAAACGGCTCGGCGATGCACTGATAGAAGCTCTTGCCGCCGCAGATCGACGAGCCCTGCTTCTCGACGTACGTCTTGACCTTGGTCGGGTACGTCTTGCAGTTGTGCGTGTTCGTGCCGTGGACGCAGCCATTGTAGTGCAGCAGCCCTGAGCTCACGGCCGACGGCGTCACCTTGCCCGAGTCGGACTTGATGTACTGGCTCAGAATATAGATTCCGTATTTCAGATTCGTTGAATCGCTCGCCAGGTCGGCGCCGAACTTCGAGCTGAGCGCCTTGAGCCAGACCTTGGGGTAGACCTGCATCAGTCCCACCGCGCCGACGTTGGACATGGCGCTGCTGACGAACATCGCGTTTTCGGTGAGCATCACGCCGAACACGACGGCGGGCGGAATGCCGCGCAGGTACGACTCGCGAACCGCGTAGTAGGCGATCGAGTCCGCGCGCGGCTGTGCCATGCGGCCCGTCTTCACGAGATCCGCGGCGAATGCGCGCCGGTCGCTCTCGAACTGCGGCGAAGCGACGAGCTGGGCCAGCTTGCTGGTGTCGTGCGGCGTCGGGCTCAGGAGCGCCTTTGACGCGGGCACGACGGAGCGCAGGCTCGCGGCGACCGTCGGCTGATTGGCGAAGATCGGATGGACACGGTTGACGCAGAACACGATCGCCGCAACGGTGACGACGACGATCGCGCCGTCGCGCAGACCGGCGCGCAGCGTTCGACGCCACGGCGACACGGCTCGCGATGGCGCACGCCGCCCCTGAACGTCGGTCTCGCGGCGCGACGCGTGGCGACGATCGACGACTTCGGGTTCGCGGCTGACAATCAGTTGGCTCGCGCGCTCAGACATCACGAGCTGGTAGTGCAAGCCATACGCCGGATGAATCGGCTGCGGCGCGCGCGGCGCGCGTGCCGGTCAGCGTTGGCCGCCGACTCGCGTCATTGTATAGACCGTCACCCGCGAGTGGCCGCTCAGGCCGGTGCGCAACGTCGCCGTCCATTCGTTCGGCGACTCCTGGTGCCACGCGAACGTATTGTGTGCGTTGACCTGCGGGATGAAGAACACGCCCGTGCTGTCGACGTGCGTCGCGCCCCAGCGACCCGGGCCGAAGGTGTGATAGATCCGGCCGACCGTGAGATACACGCGGCCTTCACCCGTCGGACGCGACAGCGTGGAGTCACTGTAGTAGGTGATCTCGGCCGCGGAGTCGTTGACGAAGTGGTACCGTTCATAGAACGGTTCGTGGCCGGGCGACGTACCGCGCCACGTGCCTTCCAGCCAGCGAAGCTTGCTGAAATCCGATGTGGCGAACGGCGTCCGCGGCTGGCCGCGCTGCGATTGCGCGCGCGCGGCACCAGCCGAGAGCGCGAGGGCGGCCAAGGCGAACAGAGCAGTAGTGCCGAGTCGGTGCGTGATTTTCAGCATGCGTGGTTCTACCCGCCGACCTATCATTCGCTCCCCATGTCGGCCATCCGATCGCAGGCTTCCGCGCAACTGGCGCACACATCAGCACAGTGCACCACTTGCTCGTCGCCGCTCACGGCGCGGCAAGCCTCCTCGCATGCACGGCAGAGCTCGGCGCACGCCGCACACGTGATCACATGATAGGGCGACCCGCGCAGCATGAAATTGGCGCTCGCCTGGCACAGCTCGGCGCAGTCGAGCAGCAGGCCGACGAGATTCACGTCGGTGAGCTGCGGACCGCCGCTCGCCAGGCAGTGCTGCAGCGTCATCGTACACACGGCGTGGCAGTTGAGACATTCCTCGATGCATTCCTGCATCTCGTCGTACGCCTGCTCGTCCGACTCGCTCGACGCGAGCTCCAGATCGGCGTGGCGGTTGATGTCCGGCATTGGGGGCTCACTCGGTGAAGGTTCCGGCCCCCAACGCGGCAGAATGCATACCGCCGCCGCCGGGCTCGCCCGGCCTCAGAACGCCAGCTTGGCGGTGACGAACACGTTCCGGGGCGGGACGACGAAGTAGTCCGGCACGCCGTCGCCGGCGTAGCCACTGCCGTACTTCTCCGTGTTCAGGAGATTGTTGCCCTGCACGAGCAGCTCGTACTGGCGGTACCGCCAGCCCAGGCTCGCTCCCAGGCTGAAGGCGGCCGGGAGAACGTAGGTCGGGTCACCCGTGTTGGTGAGAAACGAGCGGCTCTGATATCGCGTCTCGACCGCGAGCGTGATCGCCCGCGTAACCGATGCCGCCGCACGCTCATAGGTCGTGAACCGCGGCGTGAGCAGCGGCTCCACGTTCCGATAGGTGACGGGCGTGTCGCCAGTCGAATCGGTGTAGGCGCGGATGCGGTTCGTGCTTGCGGTGGCATTGGCGGTGAGCAGCAATCGCGGAATGCCGCGCCACGTCGCGTCCAGCTCGACGCCGCGACGATAGCTGGCCGGCACGTTCTTGCGGAGCGGGCTGCCGATATAGCTCAGCGCGCCGATCGGCGCGATCTCGTTGCGGAAATCCATCGAGTACACGTTCGCCTGCGCGGTGAGGCCGTGCGCGCGGTACGTCGTACCGATTTCGACGTCGTGCACCGTTTCCGGCTTGACCCGCTCGAGGCTGCCGACGAACGCCACGTTCGACGTGTCGAGGTTGTCGAAGCCGGCGAACATGTCCGTCCGCGCCGGCTCGCGAGTGTTCGTTCCGTACGACGCGTACACCGACAGCGGGGTGGTGAGCGTGTAGGTCACGCCGACTTTCGGATTCACGAACGACCAGCCGATCGAGCGTTCGGCGACGCCGGCGTTCGCGTCCGGCGTGTAGTGGAAAAACGCGCGCCGCGCCTGCAGGTCGCCGAACCACGTGGCGCGACCCTCCGTGTACGCGAGCTTGACGAACGCGCTCGCGTCCTGCTTGTGCCCCGTGTTCAGGTACAGTGGATTCGTCAGGTCCGGATGCTCGTACTCGGCGTGGTCGCGCGCGTACGTGTTCCCGTTGACGCCGACGTCGAGCCGCAGCGCGTCCCGGCGGTACGTCCAGTCGCTGGTGACGCCGTACCACACGAACGCGAGATTGAAGTTGTCGAGCGAATCGAGCTGCACGTCGTAGTCGCCGCTCGCCGAAATGCGGTAGAGCGTCGTCGCGATCGACGACGAGCCGCCGAGCAGGCGCGTGTACGCCAGCGCCGCGAGACGTTCGCCGAAGCCATCGCGCTCCCGCGGCGTGAGCGGATTGATGCGTCGATCGACCGCGAGCTCCGGCGCAGGCACGGCGAGATACGCCATCGTGTCGCGCATCGTGCCGGTCGTGATCGTGAGCTTGAGCAGATCGCGATCGCCGAAGTAGCCGGCGCTCAGAAACGCCGATCGCCCCTCCACGCCGGAGTGGTAGCGATAGCCGTCGGTGTGCAGCGCCGAGAGCCGTGCGTAGGCGGCGAAGCGGCTCGGCAGCAGGCCGGTGCTGTATTCGGCGCTCAGGCGCCGCGAGCCGAACGAGCCATCCTCGGCCTGGAGCTGCCCGCCGCGCGGGGTCGTGGCGAGCGAGATGGTCTCGAGATTGATCGAGCCGGCGTACGCCGCGGTGCCGTTGCTGCTCGTGCCGACGCCGCGCTGCACCTGCACCGACTGGAGGCTGTTGGCGAGATCCGGAAAGTCGGCGAAGTAGAGGACCTGGTCCTCGGGATCGTTCAGCGGGATGCCGTCGAGCGTGAGATTGATGCGCGACTGATCGATGCCGCGCAGCCGGATGTAGCTGTAGCCCCAGAAGTTTCCAGTTTCATCATAGGCGGTGAGCGATGGGGCCGCGCCTTCGAGCAGCATCGGCACGTCCTGGCCGAAGTAGCGCGGCTCGAGGTCCGCCTTCGTGAGCGTCTTCTGCGAGATCGGCGCCTCGCCCGAGGCGCGCACCGCACGGATGGTCACGCCTTCGAGGCGGTGGGCGCGGCTGGTGTCCGCGCGCGTGGTGTCGCTGGTGGTGGACTGCGCCGCGAGCGGACGAGCGGCGACGAGTGTGGCGGCCATCAGCATGGCCGCGGAGCGGCGCGCGAGCGCCGGCATACGCTGAATGAACATGTCTGACTCCCTACGCCGGTACGAACCGGATCAGGTTCTACGGGACTCTCTCAGCCTGCACCCGACGTGGGCAGGCACCCCGGTCAGTGGCGAAATCTAGATCAGCGAATGCTCGCGGACGAGTAGCTCATTCGCGCGGATCGGTGCTTCGACGCGCGCCGGGCGGCCGGCGCGTCTGCCCGGGCTCGGCGTCGTAGTGACTCCACACGCGCTCGAGATCGCTCGGCGAGACGTGGACTGGCGTACCGGCGAGCACGCCGGTCGTGTTGCGGAAGCGGCGGCCGACGTGCATGCCGTTGCGGTCGATCGTGAATTCGCGAATGTCCTTGTCGTGCGCGGAGCCGCGCATCTTGAGCACGGTCAGACCGCGCTTCATCTCGCCGAACATCTCGACGTATCGCAGCAGGATGATCGAATCGGTGAGCGTGGAGATGTGCGTCTCGGTGATCGAGGCGCCGCCCATCAGCGTGGGCGTGGTCGACGTGAACAGACCGGTGACTTCCTGGTGCTTGATGAACGACGTGAGGCCGATGACGAATTCGCGGAATCCCTTCATCGTCCCCACCCGCTCGAGCGCCGAGAGACTGTCGACCGCGATCCGCTGCGGCTTGAAGTCCGCCACGATCCCCTGAATCGAGATCAGCCAGTCCTCGAGGCTCGCCACTTCCGGATAATCGCAGATCACCCGAAGCATTCCCTCGCGTTCCATCTTCTCGAAATCGAATCCCCAGCCGGTGGCATTCCGGAAGAGTTGCTCGCGGCTCTCCTCGAATGCGAGCAGCAGGCAGCGCTCGCCCGCGGCCGCGCCGCCCTGGAGAAATTGCGTCACCGTCAGCGTCTTGCCCGTTCCTGTCGCGCCGGAGACGAGAATGATCGAGTCGCGGAAGAATCCGCCGCCGCACATCGCATCCACCTCGGCGTTGCCGGAGGAGATGCGAACGTTGGAGGACTTCTGGCGGAGCTGCATGGCCGAGAGCGGGATGACGACCAGCCCGCGCTCGGGGACGATCGTGAACGGATACTCGCCCTTCTGATGGTCCGTGCCGCGGAACTTCAGGATTTCGATCGTTCGGCGGCGCGTCTCGCCCTCGAGCACGTTGCGGAGGATCATCACGTTGTCGGCGATGAACTCCTCGACGCCGAAGCGCGCGACCGGCCCGTAGTCGGCCGTGCGCTCGGCGGTGAGCACGGCGGTCACGCCCATCCGCTTGAGCGCGGACGCGATGCGGAAGAGCTCTCGCCGGACGACCGATTGATCAGAGAATTGTGAAAAGATCGCGCCGAGCGAATCCACCGAGACGCGCTTGGAGTTCACCTTTCGCACGGCGTGCTCGATGCGTGCGAGCAGCGCGCCGAGATCGAAGGCGCCGCTCTCGATCACTTCGATATCGGGATCGGGCGAGGCATCCACCAGGGCAAGACGCCCAGCCTGCTCCCACGCCTGCAGGTCCCAGCCGAAGCTGCGCATGTTCTGGCGGATGTCCGAGCCCGACTCCTCGAACGTCACGAACACGCCGCTTTCGTTGGCGTCCAGAATGCCCGACGCGAGGAACTGCACGGCGAAGATCGTCTTGCCGCTGCCTGCCGTTCCGGAGATGAGCGTGGTGCGCGTCTTCGGCAGGCCGCCGCGGGCGATGACGTCGAAGCTGGAGATCCCCGTCGGCAGCTTCTCGACGGGTGTCTTGTCCTGCGGGTGAGGCATCGGTTCGGCTATCCGTTCGAGGAAGTGGTGTCGGGGTGTACCTCGAGCCCGAGAAGCACCTTGTCCCTGTCGGACATGTCGCCGATGACCCGACGCAGCGGCGGCGGCAGCTGTTTGATCAGCGTGGGCGTGGCGAGGATCTTCTCGTCTTCAGCAAGCTGTGGATTTTCGAGGACGTCGATGATCTGCAGCTCGTACGCGCCCGCGAGTTGATGCTCGCAGATCTCACGGAGGTTGTTCACCGCCCGCTCGGCTTTCCCCGTCTTGCCAAGAACGTAGAGCTTCAGCAGGTAGGTCAACGGTGACGCTCCGTCTTCATTGGCGAAATATTTCCGAGGTACATAACCGATATGAGGCGCGTGCGGACGCTCCGCCGGACAGTGGGCGGGCGCGTGCAGCGCTCGAAAGCTGACTCCGGGCCGGTGCAGGCGGCAAGGCCCGTCCCTGCGGGCGCATCGCCGGTTTGCCCCCGTGTGCGGTGCACCGCGTCTGCCGACAGGGCATGGAGCTTGATAATGAGTGTAACAGCCCGAACCATGCGGAATGACTCGCCGGACGACGGGCAGCGGAGCTACGATGCGCGTTCTGGCAAACAACCTTCACGGCACGACGCAGGGGTGCGGCTCGATGCACTCCCGAACACGCGCCGCTGCGCCACGTGTCTGGTAGATCGACTGAGCGGCGTGTCACCGGCGATCGTCGCGGCGCGCGGCAGTTGGAACAGCATCGTTTGCGCACCATTGTCGAACGCATGGCCGATGGTATCGTCATCGTCGGCCTCGACGGGGTGATCCGCTTTGCCAATCCGGCGGCGGAGCATCTGTTCGGCAGGTCCAGTGCGTCGCTCATCGGCACCACTTTCGGCATTCCGGCCGGCGGCTCGAACGCCGAGGTGGATGTCATTCGGCCGGGCGGCGAAACCGTCTCCGCCGAGCTCCGAGTCGTCGATACCGATTGGGAATCCGAGCCGGCGCGGCTCGTGAGCCTGCGCGACATCACTGACCGTAAACGCGCTGAAGAGCGGGCGGCGCAGCTGGAGCGCGAGCGGCGCGCCCGCGCCGAGGCGGAGGCGGCGAATCAGGCGAAATCGGAGTTCCTCGCCGTCATGAGCCACGAGTTGCGGACGCCGCTCAACGCGGTGATCGGGTACGCCGAGCTGCTCGATCTCGGCATCGGCGGTCCGCTCACGGCCGAACAGCGTCAACAGGTGTCGCGCATTCGTGCCAGCGGGCGCCACCTGCTCGGGTTGGTCAACGAAGTCCTCGACTTGGCGAAGGTGGAAGCCGGGCGCCTCTCGCTCGAGATCGGTGTCGCGCGCGCCACAGAAACCGCCGATGCGGCCCTTGCGCTGGTGCAGCCGGTTGCGGAAACCCGCGGCATCAACATTTCGGCGAGCTGCACCGGCGATCCCGATGCGGTGTACTCCGGGGACGAAGACCGCGTTCGCCAGATTCTCGTCAACTTGCTGAACAACGCGGTGAAGTTCACGGAAACCGCGGGACAGGTCCGCCTCGAGTGCGGCGTCACTCGCCAACCGGATCCCGAGGCCCGACTCGCGCAATCGGAGCGATGGGTCTACCTGCGGGTGGCGGACACCGGGATCGGAATTCCGCCGGAGCAGCTCTCGACGATCTTCGACCCGTTCGTGCAGGTCGAAGGCGGACACACGCGGCCGAACGACGGTTCCGGTCTCGGGCTGACGATCAGCCGACGCCTCGCCCGCCTCATGGGGGGAGACCTGACCGTCCGCAGCGAGCTCGGTCGTGGGTCGACGTTCACGCTCTGGCTTCGTCCCGCCGACCGCGCATTGGGAGCGGCGGAGCGGCCGCGAGCTTCGATCGAGCCGTCCAGGCCCGTCCACGGATTGGCCGACGTCGGCGAATCGCTGGTGCACGAGTTGGAGCATATCGTCGCGTCGTTCGTCACGCGTCTGCGCAACGACGAGGTTGCCCCGGGCGCGCGGGCGCTGCGCACATCGCAGCTCGCCGATCACGTGGGGACGTACATCGCCGATCTCGCGGGCGTGCTCATCGCAGTCGAAGAAACGGCTGGTCAGCCGTCCACGCTGCTTGCCGACGGAACGGCCATTCAGCGCGTAGTCGCCGAGCGGCACGGGGCGCAACGAGCGCGACTGGGGTGGACCACCGAGACGCTACGCCGCGAGTGGCTCATTCTCGCCGAGGAGATCGAGCGAGCCATTCGCCGGCGGTCGGCCGATGTCCGAGGCCGCGCGTTTACGGAGGCGCTGACGATCGTGTCGCGTTTTCTCGAGCAGGCAGAGAACCTCAGCTGTCGGGCGCTGACGCGAACGATGATGGAATCTGCCGGTACCGCCGAACGCAGCTCGGATGACGACCCAGATGGCACAGCCTCTGCCCTGCTCGGTGCGACCCGTACCGATGTCGAGGAACGATGATTCGCAGATTGACCGTATTCGCGTGTGCCGCGCTCATCGCGGGCGCGTGCAGCCGAAGCGGCGGCAACGCCGCCGATACCGCACTGAACACTGATCTCTCGCTCGCCGCGCAGCAGAATCAGGCCCAGCTCGATAGCCTGTCGGCGGCCGAGCGCACGCCGGCGCCGAACGCGCTCACCGCGAACGGCACCGCGGCGCCCACGACGCACAGCTCGTCCGGCGAGGTGGCAACGGTGCACCATCGCAGTTCGCGTGGCTCGAGCGGCGGCAGCTCGGCGCGCAGCAGCGGTTCGACGGGCAGCGTGACGACGACCACCACCGCGCGCGCGCCTACGGTCGTGAAGCACACGAAGCGCGACGCGGCGATCGGCGCCGGCGCGGGCGCCGTCATCGGCGCCGTGACGAGTCACAACAAGGTGAAGGGCGGGTTGATCGGTGCCGCGGTCGGTGGAATTCTGGGCGGCGTGATCGGCAACAACGTGGACAAGACGAAGAAACCGTAAATACCGCAGCACGTATGTACGACACACGGGGGCCGACAGTCGGCCCCCGTTGTTGTTTCAATTCATGGATTGTCTTACAGTTCTCCGATTGCGGCCCTATACTTCTAGCGCTCGCACACCCACCACCAGGACTACATGGCCAAGGAAGAACCGATACAGCTGGAAGGACAGGTGACGGAAGTATTGCCGAACGCCACCTTCCGCGTGCAGTTGACCAACGGACACAACGTGCTCGCCACACTTGGCGGCAACATGCGACGGTTTCGCATTCGCGTGCTCGCCGGCGACCGGGTGACGATCGAGGTTTCGCCCTACGATCTCACGCGCGGCCGCATCATCTTCCGGCACAAGACCTGACCTACCGATCGATCCGCAGGTCCTGAGCCGACGCCCGGCGCGTGCCGGGATACGGCGAGTTCGGACCTTTGATCGTCCGCCACAGAATCCGATTGAACAATGCCTCGTCCGCCACGTCCTCCACGTGGAGGTCGAGACCTTCCGACTCACGCGCCCCGCGCGTGCCGGCGGGATTCATCTCGTCGAGCGAAACGGCGGGCACCAGATGCGTGTACGGCCGCAGGTCGGGCGTGCTCGCCCAGATATCGCGGAGCGGCCGACCGAAGTAGTCGAACTGCGACATCGACTGCACGCCGAGAATCTCCTCGATCGTTCGCAGCACGTCGGTCGTGTTGACGAAACGGTGAATTGCGCCCGGCCGGTTGTACGCCGAGATCACCAGCAGCGAGGATCGGTGCGAGTCGACGTGGTCCGGGCCGTTCTGCGCATCGTCCTCCAACACGAACACCACGGTGTTCTTCCAGAACGGCGAGTGCGACAGCGCTTCGATCATCCGGCCGAGCGCGAGATCGTTGTCCGCGAACGCCGCGCGAGGCGTCGGGTGGCCAGCGGCCGCGCCCGACGTGTGATCGTTCGGCAGTCGCACGATCTCCAGCGCGGGCATCGAATCGCGGCGCACGTACTGCTCGAACTCGGCCAGCCAGACGTCGGCGCGGTGCTGGTCCTTGATCGTGAGATCGAAGCCGGGATAGAGCGGATTGGTATTCGAGAACAGGAATGGCTTGTTGCCGCGGTAGCCCGCCGGCAGCGGATCGTCGGCGTCGTCCGACGACGGCGAAACGAATTCGCCGTAGTTGCGGAAGGTCAGTCCCTTCTGCTCCGCGAGATTCCACAGATACCCGCTCGCCGGCTCGGCAACGTCGTCTTCCGGCACGTGCTTGAGGCCGAAGCCGCCGTTCGTCCCTTCGTAGTCGTACGTGCGGCCGCGGCCCGAGTAGTTCGAAGGTACCGTCTTTTCGAGATAATCCGTCGCGTACGCGGCGGTCGACCAGTTATGTCCGTCCGCGCTCACCTCGGCGTCGACGAAGAAGCGATCGAACAGGCCAAAGCGATCCGCGATCGCGTGATGGTTCGGCGAGATCGGTCGCGGGAAGAAGACCAGCGATGTGTCGCCGTCGCCCTGCGGATCGTCGCCGAAAATCTGATCGTACGTGCGATTTTCCTTGATGACGTAGATGACGTGCGCGAAGGGCGGGTACACGTGGCGCTGCGGTCCGTCGGCCCAGTGATTCGCCGCGGCGACGCGCGCCGTCATTCGTGCCAGCGCATCGCCGGCTGTTTCGGCGAGCGGCACGCGCATCAATCCGCCGGCGATGAGACTCAGCGTGTATTGGCCTTCGTGGGGGCGAGTCGGCTGCGGGCCGCCGGGATTTGCCTGGGATCCGCGACCTTTGCCATTCGCCACGATGAGTGTGCCGCCCACCGGGAGCACGGCCGTCGGATACCAGCCGACGGGAATGCGGCCGCTCAGTCGATCCGTACCGTGCGCGGCGGCAACGTTCGACGTCGCCGCCGAAAGATCGAACACGCCGATGGCGTTGGCATCCGCCTCCGCGACGAACAGCCGCGTGCCGTCGGCCGAGAGCGCGAGATTGTTCGGCGTCGATCCCTCGTGCGGCCCGGCCGGCGGCGGATCGAGCAGTCGCGCGATCACGCGGCGCAATTTCGTGTCGACCACCGCCACGTGATCGGTGCTGCCCGAGACCACGAACAAGCGGGATCCATCCGCGGTGAGCGCGAGCGTCGACGGATGACGCGCGACGAGCATCGGCCTGACAGCGCGTATGCGGCCGTCGCCGGATGGCTCGAATACCGAAACGGTATTTGCGCCCCAGTTCGAGACGTACACGGTTCCCGCGCCGTCGACGGCGACATCGTACGGGTAGCGATCCGTCGGCACTCGCTCCCTCACTGTGCCGGACGCGAGGTCGATCACGGCAAGCGAATCGGCGAGATTCTCGGCCGCGTATAGCGTGCGTCCATCGGGCGAGAGCGCGATGCCAGCGGGGTAGCGCCGGCCCGCGCGCCTCGGCGACTTGACCGCGAGCACGAGGCTATCGCGCAGTGTCGCGCGGCCGCCGCTCCAGTCGTACCGGTACACCACGTCCTGATTGCCGCCGGACGAATACAGCGTACGGCCATCGCGCGAGAACACGAGGCCGACGAACGCGGACGCTTGCGGCACTTCCTGCAGCACCGCACCGCTCGCGACGTCGACGATCTCGAGTCCCTGCCGTGCGTAGCCGCCGAGCGAGAGCACCACACGGTCGCCCTCGGGAGCGAGTCGCATCGTGAGCGGCATCGGTCCAATGGGAGTCATCGGCGTGGCGGGATCGAGCGTGACACCGGTCGGCAGTCGCGGCGCGAGGCGTGTGCCGACCGAATCGTTCGTCGCCAGCTCGGAGGCTGGCCGCTGCGTGCATGCGGCGGCGAGGAGCAGCACAGCGAACGCGAGCGGCGCGCGCAGCGCGGAACGGGAGCAGGGATGTCGATGAGCAGCGTGCACGGATGGCTCGCACGTGGAGGAGATATCCCCTAAGATATTGCCTCGCAATCTCGCCGCAGGCGCGCACCGCGCCCCGTCACCTTTCCGCCATTCCCGCCCTGATGCACCCCATCCGTGCGCTCGCCGCGGGCGCGCTCGCCATCGCGCTGTCTTCGAGCACCGTTCCGGCGCAGGACTCGTCCGTCGTGTCACGCGCCGCCGCTGACGTACACTTTCACGGCTTCGTCGAGGTATACTATCGCGCGGGCGATCCGACGACGACCGATGGCTATCGCCTTCGCAAAGCGGATCTCAAGGTTTCCGGCGTGTTGTCGCCGCACCTGCTCTGGCGCGTCGGGTTCGATGGCGCGAAGGTCATCGGTATTGCGACGCGAAGCGATTCGGCGGGAGCCGTGACCGGCGTGGCGCTGGACCAGCGCGGCCGTCCGCTGCAGGATGCGGCCGTGACGTACGTCGTGAATCGTTCACTGCAGATCGACGCCGGTCAGCAGTTGCTCCCCCTCTCGCTCGAGGGAACGATTCCAACACCGCAGGTCGAGACGATCGAGCGCACGATGTTCATCGTCGAGCGCTCGCGCGGCACGGGATTCGGCGACGTGCGAGACATCGGCGTCTCGCTCAATGGCGCGACCGCGTCCGGGCTCGAGTACCACGCTGGTGTATTCAACGAGACCGGCGAGAGCCAGAATGCGACGGACGCGAACGCGCAGAAGGCAGTCATTGGCCGACTGGTCTGGCACGCGCATGCCATCCCTGGGCTGCAGGTCGGCGAATCCGGCGCATTCGAGGGCGGCCCGGCGGAGCAGCGCCGGCAGCGCGCCGGCGGTGAGGCGCAGTATGCCACGCGACGCGTGACCGTCCGCGCCGAAGCGATGGGTGGAACCGATGGCGCGCTGCGGCGGTTCGGCTGGTACGCGCTCACCGCGGTGCGTCCGGGCCGCGGGATCGAGCTCGTGGCGCGCGCGGACACGTGGGACCGCGACCTTGGCGCGGAACAGTCGGTAAACGATGCGCTCGAGCGCCAGATTGTAGCTGGTGCCAGCTACGCGATCGACGGCGGAGCGGGGCGCGTGCTGCTGAACCTGGTGCATCAGAGTTTTCCAAACGTGAGCGCGCCGCGCGCGACGTTTGCCCTGGTCGCGTTCGAGGCAGTCTGGTAAGGGTCGTTTCCGGAGGAGTGCATGGAGCTGCGAATCGAAGGGCTGTCGAAGACGTACGACAACGGTACACGCGCGCTGAACGGCGTCACGCTCACGATTCCGCAGGGAATGTTCGGTCTGCTCGGTCCGAACGGCGCCGGCAAGTCGACCTTCATGCGCATCCTCGCGACATTGCAGGAAGCGGACACCGGCTCGGTGCATCTCGGCGACATCGACGTGCTGCGCGACAAGCAGGCGGTGCGCCGCACGCTCGGCTATCTGCCGCAGGAGTTCGGGCTCTATCCGCGCGTGACGGCGGAGGACATGCTCGACCATTTCGCGATACTCAAGGGCATCACGGATCGCGGTGAGCGGCGCCAGATCGTCGACGCGCTGCTCGAGCAGACGAATCTCCAGAGCGCGCGCACCAAGCAGCTCGGCAGCTACTCCGGCGGCATGCGGCAGCGGTTCGGAATCGCCGTCGCGCTGCTCGGCCATCCGCGGCTCATCATCGTCGACGAACCGACGGCCGGACTGGATCCGGCCGAGCGCGTGCGCTTCCTCAACCTGCTCGCGGAGCTGGGTGAGAACAGCATCGTCATCCTGTCGACGCACATCGTCGACGACGTGAGCGATCTGTGTTCGCGCATGGCGATCATCGATCGCGGCGAGATCCGTCTCGAGGGTGAACCGCAGGCCGCCATCGCCGAGCTGCGGGGCCGTGTGTGGACGCGCGCCGTGGAGCGCGGCGAGCTGGCCACGTACCAGCAGGCATACCATGTGATCTCGACCAAGCTCGCCGGCGGCCGGACGCTCGTGCGCGTGTATGCCGAATCCGCGCCGGAAGCCGGCTTCGAGCCCGCGCAGGCCACGCTCGAAGATGTGTACTTCGCGGCGATGCGGCAGCCGGCGCCCGCGGCATGATGGCGTTCCTCACGATTCTGCGCTGGGAGATCCGGTACTACCTGCGGCGGATCTCGACGTGGGTGTACTTCCTGATCTTCTTCTCGATCGCGTTTCTGTTCATGCTCGTGGCGGGCGGCGCGTGGGATCAGTTGAACCTCGCGGTGGGCAGCGGCGGCAAGGTCATGGCCAACGCGCCGTTTGCGCTCGCGTCGTTCATTCCGGTGTTCTCGCTGCTCGGCGTATCGATCACGGCGGCGTTGGCCGGGAACGCGCTATACAAGGATTATGAAGCGCACGCCGACCCGCTGTTCTACACGCTGCCGGTGAGCAAGGCGGCGTTCCTCGGCGGACGCTTCGCCGGGACGCTGGTCGTCAATGCGATCGTGATGCTCGGCATCGGCATCGGTGCGCTGGCCGCG
>JAICKA010000157.1 GCA_025928185.1 Gemmatimonadaceae bacterium | reverse complement strand
GGCGGTGGTAGTCGTCACGAGTGAGAGGCGAGGGACGGACTGAATGAGAGCGGCACCGTGCGACGAATGGGCCCGAAGTTAGCCGGGTCGTTCCGTCGTGTCAAAGGGGCAACCCTTGGTAGTGGTACAGTTTGAAATAGTGATTTGGCATACACTTAGTGCGCGAGCAGCGCGACGATTTCGTCGAGCTTCCACACATGGTCAGTCAGGCCCGCTGCCATCGCTGGCGTCGTCTTGATGCCGCCCGCCGCCTTGGTCAACGTGACATGCGAGCGGCAGAAATTGTAGTGCATGAAATAGAGCGACAGCGCGTGGACGTGATTCGCGAGCTTCTTGGAGAACGCATTCGTGAGCCGCGTGAAACGCCGCATCGACATGCGCATGGTGAGATTCGCGCGCTCAGCATACGCCGTCGAAATGCGGTCCGGGTCGGGGTTCCCCATGATGGTCTCCTTTTCTGCCGAGATCACCACTGCTGGACTGTACCGCCGCTCCCCCTCTGGCGACGGTCCGTACAGTTTTACGAGCATGGCGTAATCGACACCGTTCCAGCCAAACGCCGCCTCGACGGCGTTGACGTAGGCCTGGTGTCCGTCGCTCGTGAGCTGGATGCGACCAGAGACACGCGAGGCCAAGTCGGTGAGAAAGAGGCTCGCAGCGTTCGCATCACGGAGTCCCACGTGCCAGCAGGGAACGAGTTTCGTGTCGGCATCGATCGCGGTCCACGTCCACACGTCGCCGCGCTGTAGGCTGCGGCGCTGTTCCTTGGGCGTGTTCCGGTCCTTGCTCCCAACGAACGACCAAATCTCGTCGACCTCGACGACCTTGCACGGCAGGTCGACCATGACGCGCTGCTGATACGCGAGCGTCGCTTCGCCTACATCGGCGAGCAGCTTCAAGACGGTGACCTTGGACGTGCTGGTCTGCCGCGCCGTGGCGCTCACGGACGCGCCCTCGCACAGAGCGGAAAGGATTTGGGCGCGCTTTTCGGTCGACAGGCGGTTCATGATTAGCTCAGGAATCGAAACTGAACTAACATGCTTGAATACTCTACGGCTGTCAAGGGTCAGTCTACGGAGACTCTACGGTCCGTAGAGTCTCCGAAAAGACAAGAGGCGATCATGAGTTGACACTCATGGCCGCCTCTTTTAGACTTCTGTCTTGGTACTATTGGAAGGTCGACGGGGCGTCCCTGAGAAGATTCCCGTGCGGCCGACATGGAGAACAGACAACCGTGAAACACTCCGGCCGGCTAATCCCCGGCCCACGGCGTTTTTCGGCGGGGGCTGTTGGCCGTCCGCCATGCAGGAATATAGAAACGGCAACCGGGAAGATCAACCATGACGGCCCCAATCGACTACAACGCAGTCCTCGCTGATCTCGAAGCGAAACGATCGCAAATCGACGCAGCGATTGCCGTTATTCGCTCTCTCGTGGCCGGTGGCGGCGGCGATATGGGCGGCGCTGCTATCTCCGGCGATGACGCGGCAGCGGCGATCACTTCTCCAGGCGTCACGGCGCGGGTTGGGTCGGCTATTCAAACCGACTCATTTTTTGGAATGAGCACGTCCCAAGCGGTCCGAAAGTTCCTCAACATGATGAAGCGCCCCCAGACCCCCAAGGCAATCGCGGAAGCACTTATTCAAGGGGGCCAAGTGCATTCGGTCGATTACGACACAACGTACAGGAATGTCTACACCGCCTTGACGCGCAGCAAGGACTTTGTGAAGACGCGGACCAAGGACTGGGGGCTTACCGAATGGTACGGCAACAAGCCGAAGGCCGATGCCGAATAGACTCTACGCATCTACACAAAACTCTACGGTTTCGGGCTATTGCCGGTCTTGTGAAACATTTCACTTGACAGGCCTGGGGCTTGCTATAGCTTCTGGGCATCAACTCGGTGTGCCAGAGCCGGACACCGATTCTCCATTGCGATGGCCTAGCCCTGTGCTGGGCCATCGGCATTTCTGGGCATGACAGGACCGGCGGCAGCGCCCGTCAGGGTCCGATGCTACGTGGACGGGTTCAACCTGTATCACGGGCTCCGAGAGAGCACGAACTGCCGGCACCTTCGCTGGCTCAACTTGCGGAGCTTGATCGAGGGAATTCTGCTGCCCCGTCACGTTCTCGAAACGGTCACCTTTTTCACGTCCGTTCTCACCAGCGATCCGGGCAAGGAACGGCGCCATAGAACATACCTTGATGCCCTTCGATGGGCGAACGTCGAGGTAGTCGAGGGACGCTTCCAGATGGACGAAAAGCAGTGCCGGGCCGAGTGCGGAAAAATGTTTTGGTCGCCCGTGGAGAAGTTGACCGATGTGAACATTTCGACGCGGATGGTGACTGACGCGATCCGCGACAGATTCGATTGGGCTTATCTGGTGTCCGGCGACGCTGACCAAGTGCCAACGCTAATCGCTGTCCGACAGATCGCGCCGCAGAAAAAGGTCCGTGTGATTTTTCCACCCCGCAGAAAGTCACTCGGGCTGTTGCCCTATTCGACGAGCACCTATGGGGAGCTTGGCGCCAATACCCTGCGGGCCAACCAGTTTGACGACGTCTTTCGGGATCATACCGGTCGATACATTCGGAAGCCACAACGGTGGATCGACCAAGAAGCCGGGAGGCAGATGGCAGATGATTGATCTTGCTAGCCTTGGCCTTTCCAGCGCGTGTTGGCGGCCTTCTTCGCGATCGCCTTCCGCTTCCGCGGACTGAGCTTCGCCGCGCGCGCCTCGCCTCGCTTGACCGCTGCGGGGTCCGGTTCCGGTTCGGGCGTGTCCTCGACCTGGCCCGTCGCAATGTCGCCAATGCGCTTGGCGAGCTGGTTCAAATCACGCGGGCGTTTCGGCGGCTTGGGCATATTGCAAAAGTATGCTCGACTTCCGGCACTACAAGAGACGAGTTTCGTCTAACTGTACCACTACCCAACCCTTTGTCTGCTTGTCTCTTAGACTGGAATCCAATTATATTAAACAGCTATCCCAATCCACGGACGGCCACGTCCCGGTGACGCACCCTCGACGCCCGCCCCGCTTCCAGTGAGGCTCCAATGAAAGCCGACATCCATCCGCAGTACGCCACGGCCACGGTCAAGTGCGCCTGCGGAAATACGTTCCAGACGCGTTCGACGGTTTCTGAAATTCATACAGACGTGTGCGCGCAGTGCCACCCGTTCTACACGGGCAAGCAGCGCCTGCTCGACACGGCGGGACGCGTCGAGCGCTTCCGCCAGAAGTTCTCGAAGAAGTCGACGTCCGCCGCCTGAGGTCGTTCTGGCCTTTCGCGACCGGCTGGCGGCTGCGCTCGCACGCGCCGCCGAAGTCGAACGAGCCCTCGCGAACCCGGCCAGCGTCCGCGACGCGAATCAATTCGCGGAGCTCGGCCGGGAGCACCGGCGCCTTGCGCCGGTGGTCGAAATGGCGGCCGAGCTCCACAAGTCCGAAGACGAGCTCGCGCAGGTGCGCGAGCTCGTTTCCGTTGACGATCTCGAATTCGCCGCCGAGGCGCGAGACGAGGCCGGACGACTCGAGCAGGCGATTGCCGAGCTCGAGTCGCGGCTGACGACCGCGCTCCTGCCGCACGACCCGCTCGACGACCGAAACTGCATCGTCGAGATCCGAGCCGGCACCGGCGGCGACGAGGCGGCGCTGTTCGCCGCCGACCTGTTCCGGATGTACACGCGGTTCTGCGAGCGCCAGGGCTGGCGCATCGAACCGCTCTCCGTCTCCGATGCCACGCTCGGCGGCATTCGAGAAGTCATATTCAAGGTCGCTGGGAGCGGTCCCTACGGCTCGATGCGCTGGGAATCCGGCGTGCACCGCGTGCAGCGCGTGCCCGCCACGGAAGCGCAGGGACGCATCCACACGTCCGCCGCGACGGTGGCCGTGTTGCCGGAAGCCGAAGAAGTCGACGTCAAGATCGAGGACAAGGACCTCCGCATCGACGTGTTCCGGTCGAGCGGTCCGGGCGGCCAGAGCGTGAACACCACCGACTCCGCGGTCCGCATCACGCATTTGCCCACGGGGCTGGTGGTCAGCCAGCAGGACCAGAAATCGCAGCTTCAGAACAAGCTCAAGGCGATGGAAGTGTTGCGCGCCAGGTTGCTGGATTTGCGAATCGCCGAACAGGAGGCGGAGCGCTCGCGCATGCGTCGCACGCAGGTCGGGACGGGCGACCGCTCCGCCAAGATCCGCACATACAACTTTCCGCAGAGCCGCGTCACCGACCACCGCATCGGCTGGACGACGCACGATCTCCAGGGCTTCGTGGACGGCGACATTGGACCGCTCATCGCCGCGCTCAAGCTCGCGAGTGTCGAGGATCAGCTCGGGGGCGCGGCGTGACGGCCGAGCGTGTCGCGTCCGGTCTGACCGTCGCGCAACTGCTCGAGGAGCTCGCGCGCGGTCTGCAGGCGCGGGGCATTGCCGAGCCGTTCTCCGAGTCGCGCGAGATCGTTGCCGCACTCTACGACGTGCCGCGCTTCTGGCCGCTCATGAACGGCAGCGCCGGGGTTGACGGACCGACCCAGACGCGCGCGCGCGCGGCGCTCGAGAAGCGCGCGCAGGGTGCGCCGCTCGCGTACGCCGTGGGCCGCGCCAGCTTTCGGCACCTTACGCTGGACGTCGATGAGCGCGTTCTCATTCCGCGTCCCGAGACGGAGCAGCTCGTCGAGCTGGTGCTCGACGAGGTCGCGGGGACTCCGGGTGGCGTCGCCGTCGACGTGGGGACCGGCTCCGGGGCGATCGCGCTCGCGCTCGCGGCAGAAGGTTCGTTCTCGCGCGTGTACGGCACGGACGTCTCGCTCGACGCGCTCGCCGTCGCGCGGCAGAACGTCGTTGCATGCGCCTCGCTGCTCCGCGCGCCGGTTGATCTCCTGCACGGTTCGCTGCTCGGCCCCGTGCGCGACGTGCAGGCGCGTGTGATCGTGTCCAATCCTCCGTACATTGCGCTGAGCGAGGCGGCGGCGTTGCCGGCGAGCGTGCGCGACTGGGAGCCCGCGGTTGCGCTCTACGGTGGCGCGGACGGATTGGCGCCGACGGCGCGACTCGTGCGCGAGGCCGCGGAAGCGCTGGCGCCGGGTGGCCTGTTCGCGATCGAAGTCGACATTCGGCGCGCGTCATTGGCCGCGGAGCTGGTCAGCCGCGAGCGACGGTTTCGCGACATTCGAGTGGAGCTGGATCTCACAGGGCGTGAGCGCTTCGTGCTCGCGCGACGACAGGAGAGGGACGCGGAATGATCGAAGACAAGGCGAGAGAGCTCGGCCGGCTGATCGGACAGAGCAACGAGTACCAGACAGTGCGGCGCACGAGCGACGCCTTGAACGACGACAAGGAGACCGTGGCGCTCCTGCAGAAGATGGAACAGCTGCGCGCGAATGCGCAGCGCATGCTCCAGCGCGGCGAGCGTCCAACGGAGGACATGGAGCGCGAGCTGGACACGCTGCTCGGCCAGATCCAGAGCCGCACGAGCTATCAGCGCTTGCTCGTGGCGCAGGAGAACTTCGACAAGACCATGGGCCGCGTGAACGACTGGATTCTCGAGGGCATCGAGAAGGGCGCCACGAGCTCGATCATCACGCTCGGCTGATTCCACCATG
>JAICKA010000159.1 GCA_025928185.1 Gemmatimonadaceae bacterium | reverse complement strand
GTACATGCTCAAAGCCGTGCGCGAAGCGCGGCTGTGTACGAGCTGGACGGATCCCGCTCAGGAGTACGAGGCCGCGCTGTCGAGCTTCATCGGTGGCATTCTCGAGCCGTCTGAGGATGCGCCGTTCCTCGCCGACGTGGCGCGGCTGGTGTGGCGGACCGCGCCGATCGGCGCAGCGAACTCACTGGCGCGCGTGGCGGTGCACCTCACGTCGCCCGGAACGCCGGATCTGTATCAGGGCGACGAGGTGTGGAACTTCGCGCTCGTCGATCCGGACAACCGGCGGCCTGTGAACTTCGAGCTGCGTGAAGCATCGCTGGCCGAGCTGCCGGCGCTGGAGGCGCGGCTCGCAGGCGGCGAGCCGCTCGATCTGTTCGACCATCGGACGAAGCTGCTGGTGACCAGCCGGCTGCTCACGCTGCGGCGGGAGCGGGCCGAGTTGTTCATGGCGGGCGAGTATCGGCCGCTGGAAGTGCGCGGCGCCCGAGCGGCGCACGCGATTGCGTTTGCCCGAATGCGCGGCGGCGAGGTGTGTGTGACTGTGGCGCCGCGGCTGATCGGCTGCCAGCTCACTCAGTCCGCCGGATCGAACGAGAGCGCGGCCGATTGGTGGGGCGACACGCACGTCGAGCTGCCGGCCGAGCTGCACGGCCGCGCGTTGCGCTCGGCGTTCAGCGGTGTGGAGACGAAGTTTTCGGAGCAGCGCATCGCGCTCTCCACAGCGCTCAGCACGCTTCCAGTCGCCGTCTACCGGGGCTAGGTTGCGAATCGACAGCCCCGGCGGCCCCGGGACGTGCTGGCACGAAATACTCAAGACGTTCACAAAATGAGTTTTTCTCCATCGAACACCACCGTCGCCTACTTCTCGATGGAGATCGCGCTCGACAGCGCGGTCCCCACCTACAGTGGCGGCCTGGGCGTGCTCGCGGGCGACACGCTGCGATCGGCCGCGGACCTGAGCGTGCCGGTCGTCGGCATCAGTCTGCTGCACCGCAAAGGCTACTTCGAGCAGCACCTGGACGCGCAGGGCAATCAGAGCGAGGCGCCGGTGCAGTGGAAGCCGGAAGACGAGCTCGAGCCGGTCGATGCGCGCACGACGGTGATGATCGAAGGCCGCACCGTGCAGGTGCGTGCATGGAAGTATCCGGTGCGCGGCGTGTCGGGCCACGAAGTGCCGGTCTATCTGCTCGACACGCAACTCCCCGAGAACAGCGAGTGGGATCGCACGCTCACCGACTACCTGTACGGCGGCGACAGTCACTACCGCCTCTGTCAGGAAGTGGTGCTCGGCATGGGCGGCGCATCGATGCTGCGCGCGCTCAACGTTCCGACCGACATCTACCACCTCAACGAAGGCCATTCGGCGCTGCTCACGCTCTGTCTGCTCGACTGGCAGCTCGAGGGCCGCAAACCGTTCGAGCTGGACGAGACGGACATCGAAGCGGTGCGCCGCAAGTGCGTGTTCACGACGCACACGCCGGTGCCGGCGGGGCACGACAAGTTCCCGCTCGATCTGGTGCGCCGGGTGATCGGCGCGGAACAGGTGACGCTGCTCGAGGCCGCGCACTGCACCGACGGCGGCACATTGAACATGACGCATTGCGCGCTGCGGCTCGCCCGGTTCGTGAACGGCGTGGCGATGAAGCACCGCGAAGTGTCGCAGAGCATGTTCCCGAACTTTCCGATCGACGCGATCACGAACGGCGTGCATGCGCTGACGTGGACGTCGCCGCCGTTCAAGGAGCTGTTCGACGAGCGCATTCCCGAATGGCGGATGGACAACCTGTATCTGCGGTATGCCGTGGGCATTCCGCTGCAGGAGATTCGCGCCGCGCACGCCAAGGCGAAGGCCGAGCTGGTGAAGGAGGTGGCGCGCCGGAACGACGTGGCCCTCGACCCCAAGGTGTTCACGATCGGCTTTGCGCGGCGTGCCACGCCCTATAAGCGGGCGGACCTGCTGTTCGCGCGGCCGGAGCGGCTGATCGAGATCGCGTCGAGCGTTGGGCCGCTGCAGATCGTTTTCGGCGGCAAGGCCCACCCGAACGACAACGGCGGCAAGGAGCTGATCCGGCGCATCCATGCGGCGGCGGCGTCGCTCGCCAACACGGTCACGGTGGTGTACGTCGAGAATTACGAGATGGAGATCGCCGCCAGGATGGTGGCGGGCGTCGACCTGTGGCTGAACAATCCGATGAAGCCGCTCGAGGCGAGCGGGACCAGCGGTATGAAGGCGGCGTTGAACGGCGTGCCGAGCCTGAGCGTGCTCGACGGCTGGTGGATCGAAGGGCACGTGGAAGGCGTGACCGGCTGGTCGATCGGGGGCTCCGATCCGGAAGGCGATCAATCCAAGGACGCCAATGAGATCTATCTCAAGCTCGAACGCGTGATCCTGCCGTTGTATTACGGACTGCCGTTCGCGTACGCGGAAGTGATGCGCTCGGCCATCGGCATTAACGGATCGTTCTTCAACACGCAACGCATGGTCGAGCAGTACGTACGCAACGCGTACTTCCCGGACGCGGCGCCGGCGCTCGTGGAGGTCGCGAGCTAGTCGCTGCGTGTCGGTCGCCTATCAGTTGGCTCCCTGCGTCGTCTGCGGACATTCCGACGCGAACGTGGTGGCTGACGACGACAGCATGCGCCTCGAGGTGCAGGCGTTGTGGGCGTACCATGAAAGAAGACTGAAGCCCGGAACGCCACCCCGGCGGTTGATGGACCGTGTGGCGTTCTCGGAACATCCGCCGTTTCGACTCGTGCAGTGCAACGAGTGCGGGCTGGTGTACCGCAATCCGATCGAGCGCACGGTGGAGCTCGAGCAGATCTACGCCCGCGAGCCGGCCGACCCGACCGTCCTCGGCGCGCTGCACGAAACCCAGCGTGCCGCCTATCGCGATCAGGCGCGCGCGCTGCACGATGTGCTGGGTCGGCGCGGCTCGGGCCTCGAGGTCGGCAGCTACTTTGGCGGCTTTCTCGCCGCGGCGCGCGACGAAGGTCTCCAGTTCGAGGGCGTGGACGTCAACGCGGTCGCGAACGCGTTCACGCGATCGCACGGCTTCGTCGTGCACGACGGGACGCTCGGGTCGGTGGAGACGGATCGCGCGTTCGACGCGATCGCGATCTGGAACACGTTCGATCAACTGGCCGATCCGCGCGGCACGGTGAACGAGGCGTGGAAGCGACTGCGTCCGGGCGGGATTCTGGCGATTCGTGTTCCGAACGGCGGGTACTATGCGCGGCGGCGTCGAACCGTGTTCGAGGGAGACGGCCGTTCGCGGGCCGCGGCGCTCGGCGCGCTGGCGCAAAACAATCTGCTCACGTTTCCGTATCGATACGGGTTCACGCCGCGGTCGTTGAGCTGGTTGGTGAGCGACGGCGGCTTCAGCGTGCGGCGGCTGCGCGGCGACGTGCTGGTGCCGATCGGCGACGAATGGACGCGCGCGTGGGCCCGATTCGAGGAAAGACTCATCAAGGGTGTGATGCGAGTGGCCGCGCGGCGCAACGTGAATCGGGCACCCTGGTTCGAGCTGTACGCCAGCCGCAATTGACGGGGCACCGGCAAGCAGGGAAATTCGCACGATGCCGTTTCAAGGACGACACCGCTTCGGGCGCCGGTCCGGCCCGCGCCCACCTAGTGCTCCGCCGCCGGTAGCGGCGTGACCTGGAAACGGTGGACGTTCACGGCGATCTCGTTCGCGCTGGTCGTTGGCGTTTCCATCTACTTCATTCTGCACTGGTGGCACGCCGGCAGCGCGGTGTCGCTGCCATGGCACGCCCACCTGCTCGCGCTCGGCGCCGTGATCATCGAGCTGCTGACGCGCACCTGGAAGATCACGTTCAGCGCCAAGGCGGCCGAGATCGAGCTGGATTTCCGCACGGCCATGCGGACCATTCTCGCCGGCGACTTCGGCGCCTCGATCACGCCGGCGCGGTCGGGGGCTGAACCGGCGCGGTATCTCGTCCTCAAGGAGTCCGGGGTCGCCGCATCGAACGTGCTCGTGGTGTTGTATGCCGAAATCTTTCTCGAAGCCTGCTCGCTGGCGACGGTGGTGCTCGTCATCGCGATCATGTTCCGGCACGCCGGCATCGTGCTCGGCGCACTGGTCGGCGTCGTGGGGGCGTACGCGGCGTTCGTGGTCGGCGTCGCCGCGTTCGGCGTGCTGATGGCGCGCCGCCACGTGGGCGACGCGGCGCCGCGCTGGGCACGCCGCATTGGACTCGGCGGACGCCGCTGGGACCTGATCCAGCGCTGGTTCGCGCAGATCCGCACGACGGTGGACAGCGTGAAGCGCATCCATCTGCGTTGGGCAGGGGTGGCCTACGTGATGTCGGTGCTGCACATCGCGGCGCGATTGTGCGTGCTGCCGGCGCTCATATTGGGCGCGGGAATGCACGTGGCACTCGCGCCGCTCACGCTCTGGCCGCTCGGACTGTTGTACGGAGCGACGCTCGTGCCGGCGCCCGGCGGCGGCGGCGCGGTGGAGCTCGGGTTTGCCGCGGCGCTGTCGGGCGTGATCGGCAAATCGCTGTTCGCCGCCGCGCTGCTGTGGTGGCGTTTTTACACCTTCTATATATACGTGATCTTCGGCGCCCTGGCTGCCGGCGGCATCGCGATCAGGGCGGTGCGCAAGCAGAACGAGATGGAAGACGAGCTGGTGGAAGTGGAGGCGTAGCGCGCCTCAGCCCACCAGCCCCATGCCCATCGCGTGGTAGCCTTTGTCGACGTAGACCGTATTGCCCGTGATCCCGCTGGCCAGCGGCGAGCAGAGAAATGCGGCGACTTGTCCCACTTCGTCGGCGCGCAGCTTGTCGGTGAGCGGAGCGTTGGCCGAGACGTACTCCACCATCTTCTCGATGATGCCGATGGCGCTCGCGGCGCGCGATGCGAGCGGTCCGGCCGAGATGGTGTTGACGCGGCAGCCGAACTTGCGGCCCGCTTCGAAGGCGAGGGTACGCGTGTCGCTCTCGAGGGCCGCCTTCGCCGACGACATGCCGCCGCCGTAGCCGGGAATCACGCGTTCGCTGGCGAGATAGGTGAGCGAAACGAAGGCGCCGTCGTCGCGCAGGAGTGGACCGAAGCGCTGCACCATGGAAACGAGCGAGTACGCGCTGGCGCTCACCGCGCCGAGGTAGCCTGACCGACTCACCTCGAGCAGCGGCTTTTTCACTTCAGGGCCGTTGGCGAGGGAATGCACGACGATGTCCAGCGGCCGGTCGCCGAAATCGGCGACGATGCGTTCGGCGACGCCGTTGATCGAGCAGTCGCCCACATCCTTGTACCGCTTGTTCGTGCGGACGTCGTCCGGAATCTCGTCGTACCGATCGTAGATGGCGTCGAGCGGATAGATCTTCTCGAACTCGAGCAGCTTGCCCGACGAGAGTCGGCGCGACTCGTCCATCTTGCCGCGCTCGAGCAAGTTGAGAAAGATGTTGAGCGCCGGCGGCCAGGTGCCGACGCACACGCTCGCGCCG
>JAICKA010000151.1 GCA_025928185.1 Gemmatimonadaceae bacterium | reverse complement strand
TACGAGAGCTCGTTTCGGATTCCGAATCGCGCATCCGATCGATCGCGTTCCCGGCGATTTCCACCGGCGTCTATGGTTATCCCAGGCGCCCGGCCGCGGAGATTGCGGTCGAAGTCATGCGCAGGCACGAGCAGGCGTTCGAGCGCGTGATCGCGTGCCTGTACGACGCCGAGAGCCTCGAGATCTATCGAGAGGTACTGGAGCAGGTGACCGAATGAACGAGAAGCCGGTCAGGGGCTGATCAGAATGCGAATCGCTGAACTGCTGGTGCCGGAGTTCGATGCGGAAATGGGCGTCGCGCGGAAGGTGCTCGCGCGCGTACCGGACGATGACGAGCGCGCGCGCTGGAAACCGCATTCCAAGTCATTTCCGTTTGCCCACCTCGCGCAGCACCTCGCCCAACTGCCCGGCTGGGTGCCGATGATCATGCGGTTGTCCCAGCTCGACATCATGCCCGAGAATGGAGAGCGGCCTCCGGGCTACTCATTCGAAAAGACGCATACGCTCGTCGATCAATTCGACGCGAATATAGCCGCGGCACGAGCTGCAATAGCGGAGGCGACCGACGCGCAGATGGCCGAGCGGTGGGAGCTCAAGAAGGCGCGCACGGTTGTCATGTCGGGAACGCGCTATGAGATCATTCGCGGCATGGTATTCAATCACATCGTCCATCATCGTGCGCAGCTCGCGCTGTATTTGCGCATGCTCGACCTCGCGGTGCCGCCGATGTACGGGCCGACGGCGGACGAACGATGATGAACGCGATCGGCTCGAGCCGCTGGCTCGCGATACCCAAGCGATAGAGCCGCGCGCCGCGATCGCGCGCTACATCCCAGTCGAGAACATGATGTGCGCCTTCGGCGTGCCGGGATACATCAGCCACGGGTCCTTTTCCGAGGGCCGGGTCGACATTCCCGTGCTCGCCGCGGTGGCGAACGGGATGTACGTCACGTAGAGCCGCGACCCGCCGGTAACGGTGCCGGTCTTCGCGTCGAACGTGCCGCCGAAGATCTGATACAGCATCGACGGAGAGGTCGGCATCCTGATCTTGCCGCTCTTCACCTCGGCGAAGCGCACGGTATCCACCTGACCACCCTTCACGCCGGACGCGCGCAGCTCGCGGCCGCGTGCCATGAACGGCTCCATCGCCTTGTGATAGCACGCCGAGTGAAAGCTCTTCGCCTCGGGATTCGGCGCGAGGCAGATCATGTCGTTCGTGCCCGCGCGCAGCGACACGAGCTTGCCGTTTGCCGCGTAGCCGAGCACCGCGGCGCCGAATTGCATTTCGGCTGGAAGCGGGGTGATCGCGGCGGCAATCTGCTCGGCAGGCGGCGGAGCCGGATGCTGCGCGGCGAGCGTGGGCGCGGCAGCGAGAACGATCGCGCCGGAGAGCGCGAGGAACGAGGCGGACGGACGCATGACGATCGTCTCCTGAAAGGCGGTCCCTGATTGGTGGACGTTATCTCCCGGCAGGCGACTCCACCAGCGTCAACCGGTCCGCGCCTCTGGCCGACCGCCGCACCGCGCCGTAATCTTCGTCGCTCGGCCCACGGTCGAGTGACGGGCACCTGCCCAGGACCCCCGCGCCCCCACAGCACGCTCGCTCCTCTCTCCAACGCGTCCACACCGGACGCAAATCGTTCAGGAGTCCCCTTCGATGCATGTCCGACGCATGAGCCGTCGCACGTCCTCCGCGGCCATGACTCTGGGTCTCGCGCTCACCCTCGGCGCCGCTCCCGCGCTTCGCGCGCAGCAGATGGTGACCGAGACGCGCGATCCCGCGCAGACCCAGGATCCCGAGTTCGCCAAGGCGTACGCGCAGTGGACGAGCGATTCGATCTACGGCAGCCCGCTCGTCGATCACCTCCCGGTGGTCAAGGGCATTCCGACGCCGAAGGACGTGCTCGGCTACTACATCGGCGCGCCGGCCAAGCTGACGTACTACGCCGACATCGTGAAGTACTATCGCGCGCTCGCCAAGGCGACGCCGCGCGTGAAGGTGGAGACGATCGGCCGCTCGGACGAAGGACGCGAGCTGGTCGTCGTGTGGGTGTCGTCCGAGGAGAACATCAAGAATCTCCAACACAATCGCGACAACCTCGCCAAGCTCGCCGATCCGCGCGGTCTCTCGCAGGCGCAGATCAACGAGCTGATCGCGACGACCAAGCCGCACTACCATCTGATCGGCGGCCTGCACAGCGGCGAGACCGGTCCTTCGGAAATGCTCATGGAGCTGGTGTACCGCCTGGCGACCGAAACGTCGCCGCTGATCACGAAGATCCGCGACAACGTGATCGTGTCGGTAACGCCAGCTGCCGAGCCTGATGGACGCGATCGCAACGTCGACTGGTTCTATCACGGGCTGGACATGGAGGCGAAGTATCCGCCGTCGGCCGACAGCGCGCGCGACAGCACGGGTCGCGGTGCGGGCGCTGGACGCGGCGGCGCAGGCGGCGGATTCGGGCGCGGCGGCTCGGTCGCCGGCCAGCTTCCGTACTGGGGCAAGTACGTCTATCACGACAACAATCGCGACATCAACCTCTCGATGATGGAGATGCGCGCGATCACCGATTGGTACTACACGGCGCATCCGCCGATCATGCACGACCTGCACGAGTCGGAGTCGCTGATGTACACGTACAGCGGCGGGCCGCCGCAGAATCCGAATCTCGATCCCATTCTGTTCGCCGAGCTGCCCTGGTTCTCGAACTGGGAGCTGGCGCAGATGACGAAGTACGGCATGCCCGGCGTGTACACGCACGCGTTCATGGACGGCTGGTCGCCTGGCTACCTCGGCTCGGTCGCGTACAACCACAACGGCATGATGCGGATGTACGAGACGCAGTCGGGTCGCGACAAGCCGGCGCCGTCGGCGACGCTCGCCGGCAATGGGCGCGACAGCACGGCGGCCGACAGCTCGAAGTCCGACTCGACGGCGGCATCGAGTGCGCGCGGTGGCCGTGGCGCTCGTGGCGCACGTGGTGGTCGCGGCGGCCAGGGCCGCGGTGCCGCGGGTGGGCGCGGCGGTGAAGCGGGTGCCGCGCGAGGTGGACGCGGTGCCGCGCCGACGAGCGGCCGCGGCGCAGCCGCTGGTCGTGGCGCCGAGATCCCGACGGGGAAGGGCGGAGGCCAGCCGCGCGAGTGGTATCGCGGACTGCCGATCCCGCCGAACGCCATCCAGAACTTCACGCGGCGCAACAACACGAACTACATGGAAACCGGCGTGCTGTCCGCGCTGCAGCTCACGGCAATGTTTCCGAATGTCATATTGCAGAACTTCTACATCAAGACGAAGCACTCGCTCGAGGACGGGAGCACCAAGGCGCCGTACGGCTTCGTGCTGCCGAAGTCGCCCGACATGACGCGCGCCGCAACGCTGGTGAACATCCTGCGCGCGCAGGGCATCGAGGTCGGCACGCTGGAGAAGACGACGATCGCCGGCGACGACACGTTCCCGGCCGGCTCGTACGTGGTGAAGCTCAACCAGCCGTACGGGCGTCTGGCGAAGAATCTGCTGGAGCGGCAGGACTATCCCGATCCGGCGTTGATGACGTATGACGACAGCGGCTGGTCGATGGGCTATGCGTTCGACGTCGTCGTGAAGGAGATCAACGAGAAGTCGATCCTCGACGCGCCAGTCACGCCGATCATGACGGCCGTGGTGCACGGTACGGTCACCGGCTCCGGCTCGGCCGGCCTCGCGGTGGCGCACTACGGGTCGAACAACATGATCGCGTTCCGCTATCGGCTGAAGAACGTGCCGATGAAGATCGCCGAGGCGTCGTTCACGGCGGACGGCGTCACGTTCCCCGCCGGTTCGTTCATCATCAGCGGTTCCGGGAACGCGCGCGCGGCGCGGGCGATGGTCGATTCGCTCGGCCTCACCGCGGTCGCGCTGTCGTCGCTGCCGACGGTCAAGTCGCACGACGCCGACGTGCCGCGCGTCGCGATCTACTCGCAGTGGAACGGCACGCAGGACCTTGGTTGGTATCGCTACACGTTCGATCACTACGGCATTCCGTACGATCTGATCTACAAGGAGCGGCTCGAGAAGGGCGATCTGCACAAGGACTACGACGTCATCCTGATGGCGGCGCAGAACATCAATCGCAGCGCGGTGCTCGCGCCCAAGGCGAAGCATCCGCAGCCGTACGAGCAGAGCGACAAGTACAAGTTCCTTGGCATGTACGGCTCGACGCCGGACATGAGCGGCGGCTTCGGCGCCGCCGGCGTGGACGCGATCAACGCGTTCCTCGACGCGGGTGGCACGTTGATCACGGCCGCGCAGGCGATTCATTACCCGATCGACTTCGGGCTGGCGCGCTCGGTGGAGGCGGAGAATCCGACCGGCGTGAACGCGCAGAAGCCGCTGATCATGGCGAAGATCACGCGGCGCGATTCACCGGTGTTCTACGGCTACGACAGCACGGACTTCCCGCTCAAGTTCGGCCAGGGTTCACAGATCTTTCACGTCGGCGTGGCCGACCAGCCGAACGTGATCGCCGAGTACGTCGGCGGCGAATCGTCGGTGCTGAGCGGATTGATGGTAGGCGCCGACAACCTGAAGGACGCGGCGTTCGCGGTGGACATTCCGCAGGCGCACAACGGCCACGGGCGCGTGCTGATGTTCGCGAACAACCCGATCTACCGGTGGCAGAACCACGGCGAATTCAACATGGTGTTCAACTCGATCCTGAACTGGGACGACGTTCCGCCCGCGCCGCCGCTCACGGCGCCGGTGGCGGCGACTGGCCGGGGCAGGGGAGGCCAGCGCTAGTTCAGGGCGCGCGATCGACGTGCAGCACCGTCATCATGCCCGCGCCCAGATGCTCCGCGATGTGACAGTGCAGCATCCAGTCTCCGGGGTTCGACGCGTCGATCAACAGATCGACCGTCGAGCCCACGGGGATGATGGCGGTGTCCTTCCACACGAGATCGGGATTCGGCACGCCGTCGCGCGCGACGACGAGCATGCGCTGGCCGTGCAGGTGAATCGGGTGCTGCATCGGGTGGAATGAGCGCGGGTCGTTGAACAGCTCCAGCTTGACGACCGACCCGACCGGCGCGTGCCAGTCGATGTCCATGTCCTTCTTGCCGGTCGCGTCGTCGCGAATCACCCAGCGCACCTGCTTGCCGCTCGACAGCCAGTTCATGTCCGGCATCGGATCGGTCCATTCGATCGGCGCGAAGTACGCCGTGTCGATGCTCATGAACTGCACGGTCGACAGCGGGAGGCCCGATGTCTCGACCGTCAGCGTGAAGCGCTTGTCCGGCGGCTTGTCGAAGTACGGCCGGTACTTGTCGATGTCGCGCGTGACGGCGGCATTCGCCCGCAGCTCGGCGAACTGCTTCGCGTAGCTCGGCGACGCGGGCGTCGATCCGACGGTGACGATGCCGAGCGTATCGACCTCCGCACCGAACTCGCCGCGAAAGTGGTCGATCGTCTGCACGGCGTTCACGAGCGCATAGCGGCCCGGCTTGGCGAAGCGTACATCGACGACGTAACGCTCGGCCGGCGCGAGCACGACGCTCGGCACGCGCGCTTCGCGCTCGAAGCGGCTCACGTCGCCGGCGACGACCTTGATCGGCGCACCGCCGAACGAAAGGTTGTACGTGCGCGAGTTGGCGACGTTCGTGAGAAAGAAGCGCACGACGTCGCCGGCGTTGGCGCGCAGCGAATAGCGCGTGGCGCCGTTCACCAGCAGCACGTTGCCGACGCGGCCCATCAGCGCGAAGTCCGGGCTCTCCTCGCCGAACGGGATCAGCGTGTCGGCATTGATCATCAGGTCGTCGAGCATGAGCACTTGCTCACGATTCGCCGGCGCGTAGTACGACGGATCCGGCGAGTCGACGAGCATGTTGCCGAACAGGC
>JAICKA010000265.1 GCA_025928185.1 Gemmatimonadaceae bacterium | reverse complement strand
GTCCGGTGGGAAAGTTCTGCGCGCCAGCGTGTGGTGCGGCGATCGTGAGCGCGCCCACAAGCGTGAGCACGCATCGCAAGGGACGCATGCGTCGGGTCACTGACGGCTCACAGCTTCACCAGCTCGACTCGTCGGTTCTGCTGACGCCCGGTGGCCGAGTCGTTCGATGCTACCGGCTTGCTCGCGCCGAATCCCTTGGACGTGAGACGTGACGCGTCGATGCCGTACGTGCTCACGAGATATTGCTGCACGGCAGCAGCGCGCTGCTCGGAGAGCGTCTGGTTCGCCGCCGCGTCGCCGACGTTGTCGGTGTGGCCGTCGATCTCGAGCTTGAGATCGGGGTGCGCCTTCAGCATCTGCCCGATCTCGGCGAGCGTCGGCGTGGACTCGCCCTGGATCGTCGCCGACCCGGTGGCGAACAGGATGCCGTGCGTGGTCACGCGTCCACTCGCGGCGAGTGCGTCGTACAACGGCTTGCCGCCCTCCGCAACGCGGAAGTTGGTGAGCAGCGCGCCGCCGTACTCCTCGTTCACGCTCGGTACTTCGACCTTGATCTTGTTCGTGTGCGTGAAGACGAGCCCGTTGAGCTGGCCGAGGCGCTGGTTGTTGAGGTACACCTTTGCGTAGCCGCCGTCGACCATGAAGCGGCAGTGCACGATGTCCTTGTCCGTGATGCCCTGGGCGTTCTGCGTCGACCGCTTGTCGCCGTTCGGCCCGGACCCGCTCACCCCGGCGGCGTCCTGGTAGCACCAGAGATTCAGTGTCTTGCCGCCGTCGCCGAGATAGATGTCGAGCGGGTTCGCGTGCGGACCGTGAAAGTCCGCCTCGATGGTGAATCGCTGCGGCAACACTTCGGGGAGGGTGATCCACATCGTGACCCTCGTCGCCGAGCGGAAATACTTGGTGCCGTTGATATCCACGACGGTCGCATTCCCCTCCGTGATGTCTTCGTGCGTAGGCAGGTCGCCAACGCGGTCACCCGAGAAATCGTCGAAGAAGAGGACGCGGTCACCCGGGATGAAATCGTAGTTCAGCCATGCGCCGACGCCCGGTGGCTGGCTCGGGGCAGCGGCGGCAGTCGCGCCGGCTGTGCCGGCTGCGCCTGGTGCCGCCGTCGCTCCGCCCGTTGCCAACGAGCCAGTGGCCCCATTCGCCGCGGCGATGGCGTTCGCCGAGTCGACGGTCGAGACGGCCTGCCCCTGCGCATTCACCACGGCGACTGCCTGCCCGGCGGCCTGCGCGTTCTTGATGCAGGTCTTGTCGCTCGTGACGCACTTCACCACATGCTCGGCCTTGTCGAACGCCGCGTTCGTGACGCTGTCCGTGGCCTGGTCGGTTCGCTGCTGGATGGTTTCCTTTGCTTTCTTCTTGACGCGATCCAGCCAGCCCTGCGCCGAGACAGTGGCGGGGAGAACGGTCAGCAGTGTGCAGGCGGCGAGGACGGCCGCGGCGAGGCGGGGGTGACGCATACGACGATGGCTCCTGATACGGGAAGCGGGCGACAGCGGTGATGGCGATTCGCAGGAACGCGATCGTCGCACCGACTGCCGGGTTGATTTGCCGGAACGTTACGACCCGGTGTCACGCCGATGTCACAATGTCAATTCGTTGTGCGGCAACGACTTGGCTCGGTAGCTAGTCGCGTGGGGCCATGCGGGCATCATGGATGAACGGTTCGAGCCCGGCGCGAAGACAGGCGCCAGGACCCCCGAGCGCGATCGCGAGGGCGGGGAAATGACGGAACATGCGGCGCATCTGCCGCGGAGATGACCTGCCCGGCCCTGCTGGCGCGCATGCGCGGAGCGTGTACTTTCGAAAGGCATCGCGCATTGACGCGGCGTCATCGCGCCACCACGTCGTCAACTCCTTGCCTCCAAACGACTTCCACGCGTCTGCGACTCCGTCAGGCTCGTCCGTTGGCCTGGCCGGGTTTCGCTTCGTCACGCTCGGCCGGCTCCTGCTGCTCGCCGAGCCGTCTGGCGTGGAAGTCCCTGGCAGTCAGCGTCGGAAGCTGGCGCTGCTCGCGCTACTCGCGCTCGCGCGGCGCCCC
>JAICKA010000026.1 GCA_025928185.1 Gemmatimonadaceae bacterium | reverse complement strand
GCTTGTTTCGCCCCGTTCCTCTCCCCACCCCCAAATCCCCCTGCCGCTCTCCCCCCCAAATCCCCCCGCCCCCGCCCCCCGGGCCCCGCCCCCGCTTCGTATTTCGGTGGTGCTCGACCGATCGATCGAATCAGTGCTGCAGTGCGGGCTGCCCGCCGTCCACGAGATCGGGAAACGGAATTTCCGTCTCGAGCGCCGAGAGATCCAGACGCTCGAGCAGTTGCGCCGGTCGGGCGATGATGAACGTCGTGCCCTTCCGTTCGACCAGCCCTTCGCTGGCCAACCGTCCCAGGACGAGCGACACGGATTCGCGCGTCGCACCCACAAGCTCGCACACGAGCCGATAGCCCGATGTGCACAGCACGATGCGGCCGTCGTCGCGCGTGAACGTGTTGTTCGTCGACATGCGGACGAGCGTCGCGATGAGCCGTTGCTCGACACTCAGAGTCGTGAGCTCGCGCAGCTTGTCGAGGAGTGCCGTTCGCTCAACCATCAACTGGTTGATGAGCGACAGCGAATCCTGCGGCTGCTCGCGGATGAATGCGCGGAACCGGCGAGAGCTGAGAAAGAGCGTTTCGCTCTCTTCGTCCGCACGGGCGTCGGTGGCGTATCGTGCGCCGATGGACAACCCTTCGGACCCAAACGTTTCGCCGGGCGTGGCGATCCACGGCACGAACCCGCGGCCCGCGCGCACGCGGCTCCGCAGCACGATCCGTCCGCGCGTCACCACGAACACGCCGTCCGCTGCCGCTCCGCGCTGATAGATCGCGAATCCCGCGGGCCATGCCGCCCGCGCCGCATACGGCGTGAGTGTTTCCCGTTCGGCTTCAGTGAGCCGCGCGAGTCCGATACCAGTATCCCCCACTTCCATCCTCACATCCCGCAATCGTGGCAACGGGGTTGCAATGTCTGGGCCGCTCTTGACAGTGCGACATTTCGTCTCTCTGTTGATGGGTTTCGCCCACCGACAACTTTCGTGGCCGTTCGGTCCGTGGCGCACCCTCGTCCCGATTTCCAGCTAGATGACCCTCGCGGCGGCAGCTCCTGGTTCGGCCCAGCCGTCTGTTCCGCGTACCGTGCCGATCGTCGTGCTCGGCACGGACGCGTTGCTCGGCGCGCTCCCCGCGACGCCGGTGCAGCTGGCGCACGCCTGTCTGCGCGCTGGATATGCGAGTGTCATTCCGGCGAGCTGGGGCGACGAGCTCATCGCCGCAGCAGTCCTCGACCGCCTCGCGCGATTCGGTGAACGGCCAGCCATCCAATGTTCGTGTCCCTTCGTCGCCCATCGCCTGCTGAATGTGGGCGCCGACCTCCGAGACGCTTTGGTGCCGCTCGTTGCGCCGCCCGTGGCGGTCGCTCGATATATCCGTGCGATGTCGAAGCCTCTGTCGACTCGAATCACCTACGTGGGCGCATGCCCGGGTGCGTTCGACGAGTCCATTGACATCCGCATGACGCCCGCGGCACTGCTCGAGATGCTCGCCGAACGCGAGATCCTGCTCGAGGAGCAGCCGCGGATATTCGAATCGGTGATCCCGCCGGATCGTCGCCGCTTCCGTTCACAACCCGGAGGATTGCCGGCAACCGAAGTGCTGTGGAACGGTCCAGGCGCGCGTTCCGTTGCGGAAATCGAAGGCGAAGATCTCGTGAGCGAACTTGCGCAGCACTTGCTTGTCGACCGCAATGTGTTGATCGATCTCGCGCCGCGAGTCGGTTGCGTCTGCAGTGGAGCGTCCGTCGGCACGAATGCCGCCGAGGCGCGTGCTGCCGTGATGGCCATCGAGCCACCGCGCGCCAGCGCCGCCGTGATCGACGAGCGCGTATCGTTGGATCTGGAGCTCTCGGTACCGGCCACGCCCCGAACACCAGTGGACGTCGTCGCCGTGCCCGGTCCCCGTCGGATTTCCGCCGCAGTCGCCGCAACGAACGGACATGCGCATCGGGGTGACGACCTCGCGGAACCAGTTCGCATCAGTCCTCTGCGCGGAATCGCAGCACCGGCCGACAACAGGCCTCGGAGCTCGTCACCCGCGCTGCCGCGCTCCAGCTCACCCGCCATCACGGTTTCGCGGGAATCGAACGGGAAGGCATTGCCGCGCGCCTACGTCGTTCGGCGCCGGATGTCGCCGCGAAGCCTTGCCGCACTGCCGGCAAATGACGCCGCGCTCCCCAACCGGGTGCCGCCCGAGCCAATCGATGCATCGAAGGCGACTGACCGCCCCGCGCCGCGAATGCTCTGGTGGCGGTCGGTCCCGCAGTCGCGACAGCTGGTGTACATCGCCATCGCGGCGCTGCTTGCCGTGCTGCTGATCAGCACCGTCATCGGCGTGATCGTCGGACGTGCGTTGGCCGGTGCGCCGGCCGGGCTGGCGTCGGCGCACCGCGTCCCTCGCCTGTAACGCGTCGACGATCAGCCGCCGCCCAGCGCAGCACGCGCGTCGCTCACCGCCTGCGCCGCGTCGTTGAAGCGAGCAGCAAGATCGGCAATCTCCCGACGCGTGAGCGCTTCATCTCCCGCGCGGATCGCTTCGTTCACCGAAGGCAGCGCCATGTTCGCGTAGCCATTATTCTCGTCCGCAACGTAGATCAGGTTCCGGAACCATGGACGCGTCCGCAGGCCCTGTGGACGGGTCAGCGCACGCTCCACGCGCATCAGCGCCTTGTTCGTCTTCTCTAAATTGTCAGTCGACGGCGATCCGGCGAGTGCGGAGTCGCGAGTCGCGTCGAACGCGACCGCTTCGCGTTCCAGATGATCGATCGCCGCGCGCAACGCCGTCGTGGGGGCCGACCAGTGCAGATCGTTCACGCGCTTGTCGATCGGCGACAGATACTGTCGTATCGTTCGCGCATACTCCGCGTAGTCGTACGGCAGCACGTCCGCATTCGCCAGTCGAAGCACGAGCGCGCCGCCGATCCGCGCCGCGGTCGCGTGATAGCGGAACCCGGGATCGCCGAATCTGGTCATCCAGTTGTGGCTATCGTACTGGGAGTGGTACACGCCGCCGGGTCCTCCAAAGCCCCAATCGAGAATCGGAATACCGAGATGATTGTAGAATCCGGCGAAATCGGACCCGCCGCCGGGGTCGCCCATCTCGGGTTCGGCGGTGTCGGGAATTGCCCGGGCACGCCGCCACTCGGCATACACGCTTCCCTTTCCGTCCGGATCCGGCACGAGTCGAGTGACGTCGCGGATCGTCTGTCGCAGTGACGGCGAGCCGGCGCCACCAAACGCCGATCCCTGCGCCGCGACGTCCTGGTTGAAATACGCGACCGCTTCTCGGGCCAATCGCAGCGAATCATCCTCCACGAATTCGGTTGAGCCGAGGAGGCCCCACTCCTCGGCGTCCCACGTCGCGAAGATGATGGTTCGCTTGGGCCGCATGCCGCTCTTCAGCTCCGCCGCGACGGCGCGTGCTGCTTCGAGCACGCTGACCGTGCCGCTGACGTTGTCCGCCGCGCCCGGGCCCCACGCATCGCGGTGTCCACCGATGATCACCAGCTCGTCGGGGAACTCGCTGCCGCGAACCACGCCGAACGTGTCGTAGATCGGCTTGAGCGGCTTCGTCGCGCGATCGTCGGTCACTGCAACGCGCGCCGTGACCGGACCCGGACCAACGTGATAGTGAAACGGCAAACCGCCCTGCCAGCCGCGCGGCACACCCGGTCCATCGACATACTTCAGCAATTCGGACGCGTTGCCATAACTGATCGGCACCACCGGAATGTGCGAGATCTCCATTTGATCCGCGGTCAATCGCCTGGCTCCGGCGGTGCTCGGGTATCCAGGTGTCGACGGATCGCCGTCCGGATTCAGAATGCTGCCGCGTTGAACGCCGGTGCTCGGGCGCATCGGACCCTTGGGATACACGTCGCCGGCGACGTACCCATCGTCTTGCGGATCACTGTAGATCAGCAAGCCGATCGCGCCATGTTTCTCCGCCTCGCGAGCTTTGATGCCGCGATACGACCGCCCGTATCGCGCGATCGCGATCTTGCCTTTCACGGATATTCCCATCGAGTCGAGCTGCGCGTAGTCCTCGATCAGGCCGTAGTTCACGTAGACGACGGGCGCCGTGACGTCGCCCTGCCCGCTGTACCCGTTGACTGTGGGATATTGCCACAGTCTTGACGTCGAGTCGCCTGGCACCGGTGGTTCGGCCAGGGCGAACGCTTTCGGATTGGGCGAGACGCGCGCCACGTGCACCGATGTGGGATGCGGCATCCACACGTCATACGTCCGAACCTCCGTGTCGATCCCCCAGCGTTTCATCTGCGCGATCACGTAATCGCGCGTGCGGGCCTGCGCCGGGGTTCCAGCGACGTGCGTTTCAGCGGAGAGATGGGTCGAGAACATGCGGGCGGTGTCCGGCGAAGGTCGTGCGATGGCATCCGCCTCGAGCGCGCGCTCTCGTGCGGCGTCGGTTGGCGAATAGCCCGTCATGCCGGGTTGTTGAGCGGTGGCCGGCGCGCTCAGCACGACGGCAAGCGCGAATGCGATTCGAGTTTTCACAGGTCGCTTCTGATGAGGTGTGTGAGAACTTACTGCGGCCACGGGTCGGATGCCGGTGCGGTCCGGCGCTCAGTCCTCCTCTTCGAGCGCCGCACGGAGTGCCGCGCGCAATCGTGATTCCCGCCGCGGACCATCGCCGATGCCTGCGGCAATCGCGCCGAACTGCCGAAGCATCTCGGCTTCGACGAAACCTTCGGTCTGTTTCAACCCGAGGCTCTCGAGTGCTCGCTCGGCCAGGCGACGCAGCAGCAGTCGCGTCTCCGGTTTCAGCTCGTTCAGCGATGGCGGGGTGCGCTCAGGCGACACCGCTCCACGGTCGCGGTTGCGGCGCGGCGATTCCCAGAGTGCCGTCACCGGCGCGAGGTACACGACGAACGAACCAGGCGTGTGCTCGTCATGTCCGGCGACTACGCCACGCCGCTTGAGCACGTGCAACAGCCGCCGCACCGCATCACGTACGGGTGAGAATCCCTCGAAGCTCCGGTTTCCGCGGCCCGTGATGATGAGCACTTCCTCAGCACGATTGACCTGCTGCTGGCGCAGCCACGTTTCGGCGCGCGCGGCGGCATCGGCGGCGCTCGGCAGGCGCTCGCGGAGATTGAGCGTGCGACGCGCGCCGAAGCGCATCTCGTCGAACGCTTGACGCAGGCCGTTCGTCCCAACACGCCGGTCGTCGTCGCTCATGCCGCAATCTACCCGACGACCGCCATTCCGCAGAACCTGCGTGCGATCGTCGGCTGTGGTGCGGAGTGTCGGTTACGTCACTCGCCGCCGCCGCTCTATGACCAGGGCCGCACCGAATGCGAGCAGCAGAATCAACGACCCGGACGCGAAGCTCGCCGCGGACATTCGCGGCCCGACCGTCACGGGTCCGTAGGTGCGTAGTGCCCACGTGTGCACCCACGAGTCGAGGCTGACTCCGGCGGCCTGCTGAAATGCCGTGGGGACGGCAGCGCTGGACGACCAGAATTTCTGGAAGCGGTCTGGACCCAGCGACTGGACCATGTCCGACAGGAGCCACCCCTCCGCTGGTCCGAGCGGCGTGCGTGATCTCGAGTAGAAGTCGAAGATCGGGGCACCCGAAGTGTTGATGACCGCCGCCGACCAACTTGAATCGGTGCGAGCAATGCGGCTGCGAAGCAACGCTGTGACGCACCGCCCGACCTTGCCGGCGACGCAGGCGACACCAGAGGGCTCTGCGACTTCTCGAACGCCCGGTTTGGTTGCACCGAGCTGCGGAAGCAGTGACGACTCGGCGTCGTCCCTGCCGTCGCTCCATGGCGGCGACACGGCACTCCAATCGGTGGAGCGTGCAAACTGCCAACGCGAGCTGCTCAGCCATTGGGCGATATGGGCACCAGGCTGCCCGAACTTCGCATAGTAGGCGCACGGACCGAGGAGCGCGTCGATCGTCTCTGGCGACACCAGGGCATGCAGCACGAGCGGGCGGGTTCGCTCGGTAGAGCGGCTTGGCGTTGTAAGCCACCGAAGCACCGCAATGCACCGCATATCGCCCTTGCGCGGCAGGAACACGGAGATCGGTTGTCCGCCACGAATGCTTTCTGGATGTCTGGGATACCCGTGCGGTTTGCGATTGGAGTCGAGTACAACGGCTGTCACGACGGACACGCCACCCGGTGCGCCGAGCGCGGTCCACTTCGCGCGGATGCCGTTGTCGAGTTGCTGGCGGAGTGACGCCGGAATCGCCGCATCGATGCGCACATCGAGCATTGTCCCCTGTGGCGTGTGCGACTGCGCGAGCACGGAGTCATGGATCTCTAAAGACCGAAGGCGGTCGTTGGTCGCGGAGAGCACACGGCCGGACACCTCCGCGGGGCTCGGCATCACGAATTGGAGCTGGCGCCCCCGCCACAACCGGTCGAGCGTGGGATTGGATTTGTCGTGCGCCAGTCCAAGCCACACGGCCAGGCAGCCGGCCGAAGCGGCGACGATCCAGCGTGGGAGGCTTAGCGCCATCGCGAGCTCCTGAGTGCGAGGCCGCCGCAAAGCGCGGCCCAAAGGAGTGATGAGATCGCAGTTTCACCGTCGAGAGACGGAGCGTTTTCCGGCGCGTCCATGACTGCGGCGCGCCACTGGCTGACGAGTGAGTCCGCCGACTCGCCCGACGACGCCTCGAGCCGAGCGCGAATTTCCCCCGGTGTGCCGATCATTCGATCGAACGCGCCGCGCCCCCCTTTTACGAGTGCATATTCGAGAACAGTCGAGCGGGCGGACCCTGGCAGCGCCATCGGCACGAGCTCGGCCGGCATCGATCGGGCAATCGAGTCGCACGCGGCGTACTGACTCGCACGAACGCAGTGGTCGAATGTCGTCGAATCGTCGTCGCGCAATGCACGACGCTCGTCAGCAATCATTCTTTGACGGCCCGCCGCGTCGAAGAGCGCGAATGCCGGATCGGGCACCGGTGCCAGCCCCAGCGCCTGCACGCATCGCGCAACTGCGCCGGCAGCACACTCGCGTGATGCTAGCGTTCCGGAGAGCGCGAGCGCGACACGCCCTTGATGCCATGTACTCCGATCAGGCGCCGTTGGCGCGAGACCGGCACCAAGCCAGCCCCGGATTTCCGGCGGCAGATCCGCCGAGAGCACCGACGCAATCTTGTATTGCCATGAGCGGACAAGCTGCTTCGGGTTGGCAGGTTCGAGAGTCAGCGCCTGCAGCGCGCCACGCGAATCGACCACGCCCGACTCGACCATGTCCTCGTCGCCCGCTTTGACGAGCTGCGTTCGCAGGACGATCGGACTTCGACCGAGTCGATCGGCAAAGCTGCCGAAGCGCTGCTTGACAAGTGGAGCAAGACGCTCAGCAGTTGCCCGGGCGAGCTGGACGTGCGCGCTGTCCGCGAGAACCACCAGTTGTCCAACTCGGATCGTATCACTCGGGAGCGCCCGAACTCTGACGGTATCGCGAGCGTGCTCGGCACGCTGCTCGACCTGCCAAACGCGCCCGAGCGAGTCGACTCGCCGCGAGTACTCGGCAACCGTTTGAGCGCAGGCACCTGTGCCGCCGGCGATCAGCATCGTGATGGCGACGACGACGGGCCCCATGGCGCCGCGAGTCTCAGACATCGATCAGCGACCACCGTCCGCTGAACACGCTGAGGAGACCGGGCCTGGCAAACAGAACGTCGGCAACGTGGCCCGAGAGATCGAAATGACTGCCAACTGAAATCAATACGAGCTGCGCAACGAGAAAGAGCCCAATAGTCGCGAGAATGTATCGCGCCGTTCGCTCTGTCCCGGCCGAAACGGCGAACACGATCGCGTACGCGACCAGCGCCGCGAACAGAAACCGGAACGTCAGCGCAAAGGGATACGCACGCAGCGTGGCGGGAACCGAGGCGTTGTGGGATGCCACCTCGGCACCCACCAACAGTGCTGCCATCGGCAGCAACAGCAGCACGGCGCCAGCTACGAATCGCATCAGCACATACTGCCATCTCGCGATTGGCAGGGAGAGCGCATAGATGTGCTTGAGCCGGTGATCGAACGACCAGGCGGCAATGGCGACGAACAATCCGAGTGCGCCGGCGACAATCGCATAGCCGACGCCCCACCGCTGGACCATCCTGATGAACGCGACTTCCGTATCGACGCCGACCGCCGTCCTGACGGAGAGCAGCGGCATCGCGAACACGAGCACCGCCGCGCCGAGGAGCATACCGCGCGTCCACGTCCACTGCGTCTTCAGCAGCGCGCGCCACATTCGCAGCCAGCGACTCATGCGACCTCCCGGAAAGAGCGGAGCAACTCGACGAATCCTTCCTCCAGATCGAGATCGATCACGCTGCGAAGCGTCGCGCCGTTCGACCCGAAATACCCGCGCATGTCACTCGACCAGCCGCGAACCAGCCAATCCTCGCCGCCAGCCGCGGACGGTCTGCGCGCGAGCACGGTGAACGGCGCTTCCTTCGGGGCCGCGCCCGCATCGATCACAGCCAATCGCTTGATGCCTCCGCGGAATTGCTCCATCGGCAATTCGGCGATCAAGCTGCCGCGGTCCATGAGGCCAATCCAATCGCAGATTCGTTCCAGCTCGTGCACGAGATGGCTCGAGATCAGCACCGTCGCGTTGCACGACGCGACGTATCCCAAGAGTGCCTCGAGCACATCGCGGCGAACGACGGGATCGAGTCCGTCGGTCGGTTCGTCGAGCACGAGCAGATCCGGCCGTTGCGCGAGGGCGAGCAGCATCATGAGCTTGCCCGTTTCGCCCTTGGACATTGCGCCGACACGGCGCTCGGTCGGGAGTCGGAAATCCCGCAGCAGCGTCTCGGCCCAGGCTTGATCCCAGCGTTCGTGGAAGGCCGCATGCAGTTCGAGTGCTTCGGTGACGGTCAGAGTCGGATAGACGTGCGGTCGCTCCGGCACGTACCCGGTTCGCGCCATCACCTGCGCGTGCCGGGACGGCATCGCCTCGCCCAGCACGGCGATCGATCCGGCGCTTGGCGGCAGCAGTCCGAGAAGGAGACGAATCGTCGTCGTCTTTCCGGCCCCGTTCGGGCCGAGAAATCCGTACACGGATCCGCACGGCACGTGCATGTTCAAATCAGAGATCTCGAATCCCTTCCCGGGACTGAAGCGGAGATCGCGGGTTTCGACGGCGAAGGACATCAGGTGTTCCCTCCGTTGAGCTCCTGATCGATGGCCGCGCGGAGTTCCCCGGCTGAGATTCCCAGCCGACCGGCATCGACCAGCATGTCGTGAACGAGACGTTGGGCTGCGGCGGCCCGATCGCTCTCTCGGCGTTCGTTGGGGACGTCCAGTACCACGGTCCCGGAGCCGTGGCGCGTGCACACGAGTCGCTCGGCCTCGAGGTCTCGGTACGCCTGGACGACCGTGGCCGGATTGATTCGCAGTTGCGACGCGAGTTGGCGGACCGATGGCAAGCTGTCGCCCGCCCGGAGCTCGCCGGCGGCAATCGCCACCCGCAGACGCGTCGCGATCTGCGCGTACAGCGGCGTGGGGCTACGCGAGTCTATGCGCTCGAACATGGCAGTCAGAGTGTATCATTGTGCCGATACACTATGTCGCCTAACCGAGCTCGTCAATAGGAAGTTTTTGGCGGCCCGCTCAGCGCCTCACAGACGCCTCCCGGCCACTGACAGTCACGAGTCAGGCCGCCAGGCGGCTCGGCAAGCTGCGCGCGAAGCATATCTCGTTGCAGGCAAAGCGCCTGGCACACCCGAGGCAGTCCCGCCGGATCTTCTCGGGAAAGCGCGCCCGGTCGACGCGGTGATAACCCATCGACGAGAAGAAGCCCGGCTTGAGCGTCAGCGCGAAGACCTCATAGATGCCGCGTTTCGTCGCCAAACCCTCGATCGCGTGCACGATAGCCGTTCCAGTGCCTTGCCCCTGTGCAGCCGGGGAAACGGCGATCGCTGCCACCTCGGCCACGGACGGCGAGTACTCCTTCAGCGCGCCGCACCCGACGATCTCGCCCGTCAAGGCGACCGCTACTACGTAGTCATCGATCGCCAACCGGACGGAATCGGGAGAGCGTCGCAACATGAGTGCGTCCACGGCGAATTGCTCGATCAACCTGCTGACCGACTCTGCGTCCGCCGTGATGGCTCGCCGAATGATCACTCCGGACATCCTCACAGCACCGATTCGAGAATTCCCAGTCCCAACGCGAGTTCCTCGCGAGTCGCGGTCAGCGGGGGCAGCAATCGGACGGTGTATTCGCCAGCCGTGCAAACGAGCAGCCCGGCGGAAAATGCCTCGCTCACCACGTGTGCGGCGGTTCCCATCACGTCGAAGCCCCACATGTAGCCGACACCGCGCACTGCCCGGATTCGACCCGAGCGGCGTGCGATCTCGCGAAGCTGCTCGCCGAGCCAGGCGCCGTTCGCCGCCACCGCCTCGAGCAGCGCCGGGTCGGACACTCGAGCAAGGACGTGATTCGCAATTGACGCCACGAATGGGCCTCCGCCAAACGTCGTTCCGTGGTCGCCCGGCTTGATGGTGTCGGCAATTTCGCTGGTCATGAGAATGGCACCCATCGGAAGGCCGCCGGCCAACGGCTTCGCGACGGTGAGCACATCGGGCAGCACACCCGATTGCTCGTAGGCGAACAGCGTTCCGGTGCGCCCCAATCCGCACTGGATCTCATCGAAGATCAGCGCCACGTTGCGCTCGCGCGTCAGTTCCCGCAGCTCACGAAGGAAGCCGGGATCGAGCACGCGAACACCGCCCTCACCCTGGACTGGCTCGAGGATCAGAGCGGCCGCGCGATCCGTTTGCAGCGCCGCCGACAGGTCGTCGATATCGCGCTCGACGATCCCGATTCCGGCCGCCAGCGGCTGAAACGGTTCGCGGTAACCCGGCCGATCGGTCGCGGCAAGCGTTCCGAACAGGCGGCCGTGAAACGCACCGCGAAGCGCGAAGATCTCGTGCTTGGTCGACAGCTGCGCCCGCGCCCAGCGCCGCGCGAACTTGAACGCCGCCTCGTTCGCCTCCGCCCCGGAATTGCAGAAGAACACTCGATCCGCGAACGACTTGGCTACCAGGGAATCGGCGAGCTGCTCGCCGGGGGCGGTACCGTAGAGATTGGAGACATGCACGAGGCCATCCGCGGCCGCGTGCAGTGCGGCGCGAAGTCCCTCGTCGCCGTAGCCGAGCGCGTTGACGGCGATGCCGCTGACGAAATCCATGTATCGGCGTCCCTCGGCATCGATCAGGTATACGCCGTCGCCTGCGACGAACTCCGCCGGTGCCCGGCGGTAGGTCGCGAGAATCGAGGATTGAGGCAGCTCCACGGATGCCGGGGCGTCAACCGGCGCGCGCTCCGGGGCGATCGTATCGAGTGTCGTCATACGAGTTCTCTGATGTGTTCGATCACCGTACCGCGCATCGAGTCGGCAATGCCGGAAAGATCCGAGATCCGAACGCGCGACACGCCACGATCGAGCGCGCCAGCGGCTGCGCGGAGCTTCGCTTCCATTCCGCCGCGTACGGCACCACTGGCAACGAGTTGATCGATTTCGAGTGGCGCGATGCGGGCAATGAGCCCGCCATCCTGCATCACTCCGGGCACGTCGGAAACGAGCAGCAGCTCCGCGGCGCCGATCGCTGCAGCAATTGCCGCGGCCGCATCGTCGCCGTTCACGTTGAGCGTGGTGCCGAGCACGCCGGCATCGTCGCGACTCACCGGCGAGATGACCGGCACATACCCGCCGCTCAGCAGATGATTCAGCAATGCAACGTTGACCTGGCTCGCCTCGCCAACATGACCTAGCCGTTCCGGGTCGATGGGGATCGCGCGAATCAGCGACGCATCCTCGCCAGACAGACCTACGGCCTGCACGCTCCGCTCGACCAGCGCGGCAACCAGTCGCTTGTTCGCGCTGCCCGAGAGTGCCATTCGCAGCACGGCGATGTCGTCGCGATTGGTGATGCGGCGTCCGTTGGCGAAGGTTACCTCGATTCCGAATGCCCGTTGGAGCGTGCTCACCTCGTCCCCGCCGCCGTGCACGACGATCAGCGCACCCTGTTCACGCCGCGCTGCAGCGGCGAGAACTCCCGGCAGCGTCGGATCGGACTGCGGGCGGCCACCCACCTTGATGACGCGAGTCATGCGGCGAGTCCCATTGTTTCGTCGAGCGACAACATGAGATTGGCGTTCTGCACCGCCTGTCCGGCCGCACCCTTCATCAGATTGTCGATGGCCGACGTGACGAGCAGCATTGGTCGGCGCGTGCCGACGATCGGCGCTGCGGAAATTCGCACGACGTTTCGATGCACGACATCGCGCAGCGCCGGTGCGTGCGAGCTCAGCTCGACGAAGGGCTCGTTCGCGTACGCGCCGCGCCACGGTGCGATCGCGTCATCGAGCGGCCGTTCGAGCGGCACGACGATCGTCGACAGAATGCCGCGAGCGACAGGGAGCAGGTGTGGCGTGAAGACGAGATCGGCCGTGGTGCCCCACGACTCGAACGTGGCTCGCATTTCCTTCAAATGACGATGCGCGTTGCCAAGCGCGTAGGCTCGGAAGTCGGCCGCGACTTCGGCGAACAGCAACTCCCGCTTGGGACTGTTGCCGGCGCCGGTAACGCCGCTCGCCGAATTGACGACGACCGTTGCGTCGGCGGGCACGAGGCCGGCGTGGAAGAGCGGTGCAATCGCCGTAAGAATCGACGTCGCGTAGCAGCCGGGATTGGCAACCAGCGGCGCATTCGAGACGGCCGCGCGATTGAGCTCGGTCAGGCCATACGGAATGCCGTGCGTACCATTGCCTGGGCGGAGATCCGCCGAAAGGTCGACGACAAGAGCACCGGATTCGCGGGCGCGCACGACCCAGGGCTGTGAGGTCCCGTGCGGCAAGGCGCTGAAAACCAGCACTGCGGCGCCCAGCGGGGCATCCCCGGTGGCGATGAACGTGACATCTCGGCCCGCAGCGCGTACCGTTGTGCCACACTGATCGTTGGCTGTTGCCCACGCCAACTCCAGCCTCGGATGTCGGACAATGAGCTCGCACAGCTCACGGCCCGCATATCCACTTGCGCCGAGGACGCCCACAGGTACTTTATGCATACGCAATGCATAATAATGCAGACGTTCAATGTCAATCCCGCGGCCAGAACGTGGGCCGGCCGCTCGCGCGCCCATCGTCCATGGTCGAGCCAATGATCTCCAAGCGCGAGCGGCAGTCCTCCATCCGAGCGTTGCTGGGCGAGCACCAGGTCGCCAGCCAGGAGGAGCTGAAACAGCTGCTCTCCGAGCGGGGCGTGTCCATCACCCAGGCGACCTTGTCCCGGGATCTACGCGAAATGGGCATTGTCAGGTCGGCCGGACCCCAAGGTCCGCGCTACGTGCTTCCCACGATGCTGGTCGATGAGTCCAAACCATCGCTTGACAATCTGTTACCCCAACTCTTCTCGCACATTGACGGCGTCGGCGAACTGCTCGTCCTGCACACGCTGCCGAGCGGCGCGCAGCCCATAGCAGAGGCGATTGACGCTCAGGGCTGGACGGAAGCGATCGGCACGATTGCCGGCGAAAACACGATCTTGATCGTGTGCCGCTCGTCCGCGGCTCGGGTGGCACTTTCCGAGCGCCTGATCGCACTGAGCCAGCGTCGCTGATCCAAAGCGTCCCGAGTTGGCGTTCGCCGCTTGACTCAGCGCTGCGAATGATTAAATATGCAATCCTGCTGCATAACAAACGACACAGGAGCGCACATGCCTCGCACCATCGTCCTCGCCTACTCCGGCGGCCTGGACACTTCGATCATCGTTCCGTGGCTCAAGGAGAACTACGGCGGCGCGCGCGTCATCTGCGTGGCGGCGGACGTCGGACAGGGTAGCGCCGAGCTCGCGGGTGTGCGTGCCAAAGCGCTCGCCTCGGGCGCCGACGAGTGTTTCGTCGAGGACCTGCGCGAGGAATTCGTCGAGTCATTCATCTTCCCCACACTTCGCGCCGGCGCCGTCTACAACCGCAAGTACCTGCTCGGCACGTCCATGGCTCGGCCGCTCATCGCGAAGCGTCAGGTTGAGATCGCGCGGCAGGTCGGCGCCGACGCTCTGGCGCACGGCTGCACCGGCAAGGGCAACGATCAGGTGCGCTTCGAACTCACCTTTGCTGCGTTCGCGCCAGATCTCCCGGTCATTGCGCCGTGGCGCGAGTGGAACATTCGCAGCCGCGAAGACGCTCTCGCGTACGCCGCCGCTCGCGGCATCCCGGTCACCGCCACGCGCCAGAAGATCTACTCGCGCGACGCGAACCTGTGGCATCTCTCGCACGAGGGCGGCATTCTCGAGGACCCGAACGCTGCGCCGCCGGCCGACCTGCTCGTGCTCACCACCCCGCTCGCCGACACGCCGGATGCACCGGGCACGGTTGCGATCGGATTCGAGCGCGGTACGCCCGTGTCGGTCGATGGCGAGCGGCTTGGACCCGTCGAGTTGATCGAAACGCTGAACGCCATTGGTGGACGACACGGAGTTGGCGTGATCGACCTCGTCGAGGATCGCCTCGTCGGCATGAAGTCGCGCGGCATCTACGAAACTCCCGGCGGTTCGCTGCTCTATGCCGCGCATTCCGAGCTCGAGCAGCTCGTGCTCGACCGGCGCACTCTGGCGGCCAAGGACGTGATCGCACCGCGATACGCGGACCTCGTCTATGAAGGCCGCTGGTGGAGCACCGAACGTGAAGCGTACGATGCGTTCGTCAACGCGACGCAGGAGCGGATCACGGGCACCGTGACGCTGCGGCTGTTCAAGGGTTCCGCAGCCGTGATCGGCCGCGAGAGCGTGCACGCGCTGTACGACGAACGGTTCGTCACGTTCGGCGCCGATGACGTCTACCAGCAAAGCGATGCTGCCGGATTCATTCGTCTGTTCGCGTTGCCCGCTCGCGTGCGCGCCCTCAAGGATCAGGAGCTCGGCTACAACACTCCAGCTGCATCTGCTACCGATGAGGAGGCGCCGGCCGAGCGGGCGCTGCAGATCGCGTGATGACGAACACCACTACGGAATCACAGCCAGCGGCGCATCGCCTGTGGGGCGGCCGATTCGCCGCCGGTCCAGCCGCCGCGTTCGATGCGGTGAACCGATCCATTGGCGTCGACTTTCGTCTCTGGCCATTCGACATCGAGGTGTCGCGCGCTTGGGCAACGGCGCTCTACCATGCGGACGTGCTGACGCTTGCCGAGTGTGAAGGGATCGAGCGCGGCCTCGATGCAGTCGGCGCGCGTTTGCACGCTGGCGAGCAGCCGATTCCCAGCGACGAGGATGTACACACGCTCATCGATCGGCTGCTGCACGAGCAGATCGGCGAGCTCGCGTCGAAGCTTCACACCGGCCGAAGCCGAAACGACCAGGTGGCGACAACCACGCGCATGTGGGCGATGGATGCCGCCGTGCGTCTCGAGGCGGCGATTCGCGAGCTGCAGCATGTGATGATCGATCAGGCGCATGGATTGGAAACGGCCCTGATGCCGTCGTATACGCACATGCAGCGTGCGATTCCCGTGTCAGCTGCGCACTGGCTGCTGTCGCACTTCTGGCCGCTGGAGCGCGATCGCACTCGGCTGCGCGCCGCGCGACACGCCTCTGCGGCGCTCCCTCTGGGCGCCGCCGCCGCGGCGGGATGCGCATTTCCGATTCCGCGCGTGTTGCTACAGGGAAGCCTCGGCTTTTCCTCAGTCACGCAGAACTCGATCGACGGCGTGGCTGACCGCGACTTCGCGGCCGAACTGCTGTTCGCCGCTGCGATGATCGGCACGCACCTGTCGCGACTCTCGGAAGATTTGATCATCTACGGCTCCAGCGAGTTCGGGTTCGTCCGATTTGGCGATTCGTACACGTCCGGCTCGAGCATGATGCCGCAGAAGCGCAACCCGGACGCGCTCGAGCTCGCGCGCGGATCGGCGGCTCGCATGCTTGGCAACCTCACGTCATTGCTCGCCACGCTGAAGGGCTTGCCGACCAGTTACAACAAGGACCTGCAGGACGACAAGCGCGTGCTGTTCGACGCCGCCGACACGTTACTGCTCGTGCTGCCGGCCGTTGCCGGCGCCTTGGCCGAATGCAGCTTCGAAACCTCTCGAATGACGCAAGCGCTCACGGGCGGGATGATGGCGACGGATCTCGCGGATTATCTCGTTCGCAAGGGCGTGAGCTTCCGTGAGGCACACAGCACAGTCGGCCAGCTTGTGCGGCAGGCGGAAGAGGCCGGCATCGAGCTCAGCGATCTCCCCGGTTCCGTACTCGTGGCAGCTCACTCTGCTTTTGGCCCCGACATCGTAGACGTGTTCTCCGCAAGGCGGTCGGTCGAACAACGGGAGGTGGACGGCGGCACCGGGCCGGCCGCCGTTCGGTCGCAGCTCGAGGCTGCGCAAAACGTACTCGCTGGGCGGCTCTAACGGAGAACAAAGTTCCTTTTAATCAAGGAATTTTCTTGGATTTGCGTGTATGCGCTAAATATCCTACTGTACTAGGATTAATATGGCGCGCACATATCACATTGACGTAGCTGCGTTTGCAGCAGACGCCGACCGCAAATGGGTCGACAATCTCGTGTCACACTTCGATGTGGCCGGCGTCGAGAGCGCACGGCGCGGTGTGGCGCGGCGAATTGCGACCGGGGCACTCTATAGAATCGCCCTGATTCGGCGACTCCATGTGGAGTTCGGGGTGGCGATCGCTCAGGCGGTGCACGTGGCAGATCGGCTGCTCACATCGCCTGATGCGCCGGTTCCCATTGCCGCCGGACTGGAGCTCACGTTCGATCGTGCCGCTTTCCAGTCGGCAATCGATGCTCGCATCGCCGAGGCGGTCGAAACGTTTCGTCCGGCGATCCGCGGCCGACCGCCGGTTCGACGGTCGAGCCTCGATCAACCTTGAAGCTTGAGGATCGACAGGGCGTCCACTGTCCGGACGCCCTGTCCGCGGCGCCGACTACTGCGCGGCGACCTTGCTGACGTTCTCCGCCGCCGGGCCTTTTTGACCCTGCACCAGATCGAACTCCACCGGCTCGCCTTCGGCGAGCGTCTTGAAACCGGTGCCCTGGATCGAGCTGTAGTGAACGAAACAGTCTTTATCGTCGTGATCGGGCGTGATGAAGCCAAAACCTTTCGCGTCGTTGAACCACTTCACTTTGCCGGTGGTGCGCATATCCCACTCCTGGAAGCACTGATCCGCTGCAACACCGTGTTGCGCGGCTATAAGAACGCCGCTCTCGAACGTCCGGGAGGTCCGGCATCCGTGTGCGGCGACGGCCAAAGTACTGGGACCGGGAAACGGGGTCAAGCGGGAGGGGGGTGGCCCGTTAGAGCCTTCGCATTCACCGAGTATCTTTCAGCAGTCCACACTGAGGATCGACGCGTGCCATTCACCGCTCGCCGATCGACGGTGACCACGTGGGTAGGCGGCGTGCCGGTCGGCTCGTCCATGCCCGTGGTCGTACAGTCGATGACCAACACGGACACCGCTGACGCTGTCGCCACCGCGACGCAGGTGGTGGCGCTCGCTCGCGCCGGCTCTCAGCTCGTTCGGGTGACCGTGAACAACGAGGGTGCCGCCGCGGCCGTGCCCGAAATCGCCGAGCGCGTGCGCGACGCCGGCGTCATCGTGCCGATTGTGGGGGATTTCCATTACAACGGCCACCTGCTGCTCGCCCGTTACCCGGACTGCGCCGCCACGCTGGCGAAGTATCGCATCAACCCCGGTAACGTTGGCGGCAAGCGCCGCGATGAGAATTTTCGTACGATCGTGTCGATCGCCGTCGATCACGACAAGCCGGTGCGGATCGGCGTGAACTGGGGATCGCTCGATCAGGATCTGCTCACGACGATGATGGACGAGAACGCGCACGCGGCCAATCCGCTCGGCGCGAAAGAGGTATACATCGAAGCGATGCTGGCCAGCGCGCTCCGCTCCGCGGAGCTCGCGGAGGAAGTCGGTCTCGGCCACGATCACATCATCATCTCGGCGAAGGTCTCTGGGGTTCAGGATCTCGTCGAGGTGTATCGCCGGCTGGCCGCACGCTGTGATTACCCGCTTCACCTCGGCCTCACCGAAGCCGGGATGGGCACGAAGGGGATCGTCGCCAGCACGGCTGGCCTCTCGATTCTGCTCGCCGAGGGCATCGGTGACACCATTCGAGTATCGCTCACGCCCAAGCCGAACGGCGATCGGACCGAAGAAGTGATCGTAGCGCAGCAGATCCTGCAGTCACTCGAGCTGCGGAGCTTTGCGCCGCAAGTGACGGCATGCCCGGGCTGCGGCCGTACGACGTCGACGTTCTTTCAGCATATGGCCGAGGACATCCAGGGTTACATCCGCGAGCGGATGCCCAGCTGGCGCGACGAGCGCCCCGGCGTCGAGGAAATGAAAGTGGCGGTGATGGGCTGTGTCGTGAACGGACCCGGCGAGTCCAAGCACGCCAATATTGGTATCTCTCTGCCTGGAACCTTCGAAGAGCCGAAAGCGCCGGTCTACATCGACGGTCGATTGGCCACGACGCTGCGCGGCGACACGATCGTGTCGGAATTTCTCGGAATTCTCGAGGACTACGTCAGCACCCACTACACGGCGCGGGCGCTGTCCTCCGCGGATGCCTCGAGTGCCACGACCACCGGTTCGAGCTCGCGCATGATCTCGCCCGTGAAACCGATTTCCGCGAGCCGATCGTAGACGCGTCGATACCAGCGGATGGTTGGCTCACGGCCTCCGCTGAATCGACTCCACACGGTGGCGGGATCGATGGTACGCCGAAGATCCGCCAGCAGACTCCCGGCATTGTGCAGCTTGTCCGCCGCGCAAACCCACCGCGCCGAGTCGCTCGCCAACGCAAGACGTTCCAGATAGTCGTCGCGACGCTCATCGTGCGAGAGCTCGACCCCATCGTCATCCGTGCGGCGATACGTCACGGACAACACGGTGTCGAGCACCTGTGAGCCGAACTTGTCACCCAGGCGCTGCTCGAGCATGTCGCGCGTGTACGCTTCGCGTACACAGTCTTCGATCACGTCGTGCAGGATGCCGGCGACGACGACCTGATCGTCGCATCCGTATCGCGTCAGAATGATTGCGACGTTCGCGGGATGCGTCAGATACGGCAATCGCGTTCCCTTCCGCACCTGTTGATCGTGGTGCTTCGCCGCGAACGCGAGCGCGTGATTGATGCGATCCGAGTAGCCGGTGATCATCGTTGGCCAGGCACACCGCGCGCGCTCACCGGAACGAAGTGTCGCGGAGCACGTGAGGAGAGACCGTAAGATAGCAGCGAACCCGTTTCCGAGGCGAGATCGAACGCGCTCAGCTCCGGCCCTCTCCAGCAAACCAGCGAACGATGCGTTCGAGACCCTCAGCGTCCTGCTTGTCGAACGTTCCAGTCCGGGCAGAGTCGATGTCCAGCACTGCGACGAGCTCGCCCGCTCGATCGAGCACCGGCACCACGATCTCCGATTTGGCGCGTGCATCGCACGCGATGTGACCCGGGAATCTGGCGACATCCGGCACGATCACCGTGCGCCGCTCGGCCGCCGCGGTACCACATACGCCGCGCCCAAACGCGATCTCGAGGCAGCCGAGCGTTCCCTGATACGGTCCGACGAGCAGTGTGCCGGGACTGACGACGCGGTAGAAGCCCGTCCAGAGAAAGCCGAACGCGTGATGCAGGAGCGAGGCGAGCGTCGCCATGCCGGCAATGTCGTTATCGATACCGGTAAGCACGCTCAACATGTGCGAATGGAGCTGCGCGTATGCGCGGTCCTTGGGTTGGTGCCGCAGATCCAGTTTGATTTCGGCCATGACGTCAGCGCGACACCAATGTCGCGAATTGAAGATTCAACACGAGCAGCGCCGCAGCCTGAATCACGATGGCGATGCCGGCGCCCACGCCCGCCATTCGTCGCGCGAAGAACCATGCGCAGGACGCGAGCACGATTCCGACGATGATCAGTCCGACGCTCCCTGCCACGAGCATCCACAATACGTGAATCAGGGACGCGGCTTCGGCGTAATCACGGAGGTGCAATGCGCGCCAGTTCGCCGCAGCCACCGCACCGATCGCCAAGCCCCAGAGCGCCGTCTGCAGCGCGAAATGGGCCAGCAGTGGCGAGCGAATTCGCCGGAACGTCAGCAGCATCCCGATGGCGGACCCGCCGAAAATCGACAACGCCGCCCATACGAGCAATTGCAGCAGATGCTGTCGCTCGGCCTGAAGTAGTGTATCCGCCCACACGACGCGGATGCTAGCCGCCCACCTCCCGCTCAGGAAGGCGCGTCAGCGGGCGGTCGTCATCGCACGCATTTCCGCCGTCTGCAGCGGTCGCGCCGCGTGCGCGATTCGATCGGAGCTGGGAAGCGCGGGAGCGGGCGCGTCCCATAGCACGACGCCGAGTGGGTTGCCTCCCGCCTGTCGGATCCCCTCGAGAGCGGCTTGCACCTGGGCGAAAGGCGTACGGCCGATTTGCGCGCACAGGATCGTGTCGGCGATTGGAAGTGCCCCCGGTAGTCCAGCGGCGGCTTGCGCGACGGATGAAACGATCACTATCGCGTCGTAGTGACGGAGGAGCCGCGGCGCCTCCTCACGAAACAGTTCGGTTACTTCAGCGGGGTTGGAGGCATTCGAGACTCCGCTCGGAACGACGTCGATGATTCGATCCCGCCCCACCAATGACTGTGTCGTTGCTCCAGCCCAGTCCACGTGCTGCGCGAGAACGTCGACGATCCCGGGCTCGGCCCGAATGCGCAACGAAGCGGCCACGGGCGCTGAGCTGGAGATCGTATCGACGAGGACGGTAGTCCGTGCCTCGTCGGCGGCGATCGCGGCGACGTTCGTCGCAACGACGGCGGCAAGCGCCGGGTTGTCGCTGACAATCGTCAGCATGATTCGGCTCGCCCCCGCCCGTGCAACATGCAGGTACGCGAGTTGGTACCCGTCCGCCCCGGGGTCGAAGTACGGCGGCGCCTCCCGATCTGTCGCGCGGCGCTGCCGATCTGGACTCGGCGCCCGCGGCCTCACCGTCGCGAGCACGCGCGCTCCGGTCACGCGTTCAAGCTCGTGCTCGTCGGAAATTCGCGGTTCGCGCAATTCTCCGCCGAACGCCACGCCGAAGCCAGCGACGACGCCAAAGACAAGCGCCGCGGCGAGCAACGCAACGGTCGGCGTGTCGAACTTTGCCTCTTCCGTCGCCTGCGCAGCCTTGACGTCGTACTCGTGCGCCTTCGCTCGAGCATCCGCCAGCGCCGTCATCGCCTGAGATTGGAGTGAGCGCGCCGAATCACGCTCGGCGATCCAGGATGCCGTATCGACCGTCGGCGCCACGGCGACGGTGTGTTGTGGCACCGCAGCGGTCAGCCGGGCAACCTGGTCGCGGAGTGTGTCGCGCCGGCTCTGCGCCAGACTCTGAATCTCGCGGCCGATCTCGGTCGAGCGCGAGGTCAGCGCGAGGTATACCGGGTCGGCACCGCCGGCACTGCCGTAGCTCTCGCGGTCCCGCTCGATCTCACCGAGCGAATCGAGGAGGAGCTTGGCTCGCGGGTTCTGAGCCAACCGCGGCGACTCGGCAAGCGCGCGGTAGGATGCAGTCACCGGGGCCGTTTCTACGCGCGCGAGCAATGCGTCGAGATCGTTCACCGCGGTCGACAGTGAGTCCCGTTGTGCCGTGAGGAGCGGGCTGAGCGTGTCGACGGGCTGCTCGACTATCGCCGCAGCATGCGCTCGCGCGTATTGCAGCGAAGAGTCTGCCGATGTCAGTCGGGTGCGGGCCTGCATGAGCGCCGCAACGAGGGGAGCGGTATCAGGCCGAGATTGTGGTGTGGGCGCCGGCAGATCGCCAAGATGCTGGACTTGCTGCGGTGCCAGCAATAACGCGAGAACGACCGCGATCAGCGCACAAACAGTGACCGCGCCGACGAAGATCGGCCGCCGGACTGCGTTTCGCGCCCGCGACGTGAGCCACACGTGCCGCGGTATCGGTTTAGGAAACTCGCCGGTCATTTGCCCATGCTGCGAATTCTCTCGGTCCGGGAGCGTCGCAACGTTGCGAGCCGAAAATCTACTGAGGCACGCGGCGGGCCAGCGCGTCCGATCGGGATGCACCAGACACAAAGAGCGGAGCCGATTGCGGCTCCGCTCTTGGTTCGTGCTCGAATGCCGGCTCTACTGAACCGTAATCGTGCCCTTCATCCCCATTGCCAGATGCGGCGTGCAATGGAAAGGATAGGTGCCGGGCTTGATGTTGCCGAAGGAGATCACGTAGGTCTCGCCGGCGTTCATGAGCATGGGACTCGAGAGCTCGGAGATCTGCCCCTGCATGTTCGCGTTCAGCTGATCCTTGGAATCCGCTGGAACGGTGGTCGGATCGAATGCGACGTTGTGCGGGCCGCCGCTCACGACGGTGAATGCAACGGCATCGCCGGGCTTGATGGTGAGATTGGCTGGCTCGAAGCGATAGCCTTTCTCATCGCCGATCATCTTGATCGTATCGGTCTTGCCGGTCGCCGGTGCTGCTGCAACGGTCGCACCCGAGGTTGCGCCTGTCGCGGGGGTCGCGGCGCCCGACGCCGCCGTGCTGGCATTGGATGTGTCCGCATTGTTGCTGCTACCGCCACTGCACGCGCTGAGGACAGCCGCGCCCGCGAGGAGCGCCAGTCCGTAGAACCGCATTGCTTGGAGCCTCCAGTAGAACCTGAAGAGGATGTGTTGAACGAAGCCCCGCGAAGACGCGGAGAATGTGAAACTATTCACAAACTGGGCCAGACGCAACGCAACCGCTCCCTGTCGACCGACTCACGCGAACGATCAATAGCGGGTTAACGTTCCGAGGCAGGTACCAGCCGGCTTCGAGCCAAAACCACGGAATCCATGATCGTCCTCCCCAGCATTCAGCTTCGCGGCGGCGCGCTCGTATCCTTGCACCCGCGAACGGGCAGCGATGTTCGGATAGATCTGGATGCTGTCGCCGCCACCCGGGAGTGGGCTGATTCCGGCTACCAACGTCTGCAGCTCGTCGACTCCGACGGCTTCGTCTCCACCGACACAAGCCTCGTCGAAGACATCGTCCAGAACAGCGGACTCGAAATTCAGGTGTCTGGCGACGTGCACACCACCGATGACATCGAGCGACTCGCCGATGCCGGCGCATCGTCGATCGTGCTGGGCAGCCGTGCGCTCGACGAGCCGGAGTGGCTCGCGGGTGTCGTGGATCTGTTTCCCGGCGTGCTCGTGGTCGCGTCCGACGTACACGAGCGGAAGGTTTCGATGCGCGGCTGGGTGAGAAACGTCCGTTCGGATCTCCTCGACTTGGCCGGCGAGCTCGAAGGGATGCCGCTGGCCGGTCTCCTGATTCGCGCATCTCATGCCGATTCTCGATGGGGAAGTCCGGAGCTCGCGCTCTTCGAAGATCTCGCCGAGCGGGGCGGTCCCCCGCTGTACATCGAAACGACGAATGCGGATCTGCCCGACCTTCGCGCGCTGGAGAACCGCGGCGTCAGTGCGGTCGTACTGCCGGAATTTGCCTTGCGCGATGGTCTCGACGTGCGCGGCATCGCGCAGGAATTTGCCGACTAGACTTTCACGATTTCAAAACTGGTCCAGCAAGGCACGGGACAGCACGGCGGGATTCCCGAGGTACACGAACCTGAAGTCGTGCATGTACGTTCGAGCCATCCGTCGCACGTCTTCCGGCGTGACGCGACGCAGATCATCTACGAAATGATTGGCGGCGTGATAGTCGCCATGGTAGATCGCCGCGCGGGCGAGAAATGTCGCCTGATCTCCGTTGGTCTCGTTCTTCAGGAAGTAATCGGTGATGAATTGCTGGATCAGCCGTTCCAGACCTTGCGAATCGATCACCTCGCGCTGCAATCGGTCGATCTCGGCCCGCATGAGCTGCAGAGTGGTGTTGGGGTCGACCGTCGTCACGTACACGCCTCCGTTCGACAGGGCGCGGTCGACGAACGGCGCGTCGACGTCGTATGAGAGATTCCGCTTCGAGCGGATTTCCGTGAAGAAACGACCGGCGAGCACGGCATCCGCCACACGTAGCGCCTGATAATCCGAGTCCTCCGCCGCGGGGCCAGCGTAATATCCGAGGATATAGTTCGTCGGTAGGGACATCTGCTTGATCACGACCGCTCGACCGAGTCGCGGTGCGCCCTGCGGCGGAGACCACGTGTAGTTGCCGCGAGGCAGCGTTCCGAGCGTCTGCTGAACGAGTCGCTCCAGCTCCGGCCGATCGACGTTACCCACCACGACCAGCAGCATGCGCGACGTGACCATCTGCGTGGCCTGATAGCTCCGCAATTGCGCGACGCTGATCGAGCGAAGGGATGATTCGTTTCCCTCGGGAGCAAAGCCGTACGGATGTCCAACATAGAGCAGGCTGTCCGCGAGATGATTCAGCAATGGATCAGGACTCGTTTGCGCCTGTCGCACCGCGGTGATCATTTGTCGGCGCACGAGCTCCACTGCCGCGGAATCGAGCGTCGGCGCGGTGAGGCGATCGGCGAACATGGCCCACGTCGAATCGAAACTGCTCCGTGTTGCGGTTACGCCGTACAGCGTCCAGTCGGCGGAGGGCTCGATCACCACGCGACTCCCCAGGCCAGCGATCAAATCTCGGCCCAGCTCTCCCGGAAAACGCGCCGTACCACGCTCGGCGGCGTGCAGCAGAAAGGACTCGATGCCCTGGCGCGCCGGCGTGAGCTGTTGCGTGCCGCCGAGCAAATAGACGTTCGCCGCGACGACGTCGTTCGCGGTATTGCGCCGCAGAATCACCTGCAAGCCGTTCACATCGAAGCTCGTCGTTGCGGTATCACTGCCGCTGCGGACGGCTGCTCTGGACCGCGGCGCCTGCGCCTGAGGTCCGAGTAGCGGCGCGAGGAGTGCAACGAGCGCGAGCCCGATCGCGCGCCTCATGGCTGAACCTCCGGGCCAAGCAGCTGCGCTGGCGTGAGCTTCAATCCCTGCCGTGCCTGCGGCGACAGCAACACGCCGATCACATGCGGCTGCCCAACGATGTACTTCGTGGCGTAGGCTCGGAGGTCGGCCGGCGTCTGGCGCGCCATGTTGTCGACGTAATCGAAGAAATAATCCAGCCCCGTGACTGCCCACCAGAAGCCGAGTTGGTGCGCGAACCCCGAGGCGCGCTCGAGACCGAATATGGTTCCGGCGATTCGCTGTTGCTTGGGCGCGCTCAATTCCGCCGGAGAGATGTAGTCGGAGTCGACCACTTGTCGAATCTCGTCGCGAAGAGCGGCGATCGCTGCCGTCAGATGCTCGGGCGTTGTTTCACCTTCGATCGTGATCGGACCGACGTGATTCAGCGTGTAGTAGCTGATCCCAATCGACTGGAAGAGTCCACTGTCGACGAGACGCTGCTGGAAACGTGATCCGGGCTGGTTCAAGACGTCCGAAAAGACGTCGGCCGCGTAGGTGGAGGCTGGATCCTGCCGTGCGCTCGGACCCTGCCACTGCATCATCACGATCACCGCGCCAATCGGCTCCTCGACGATCAGGGCGGTGTCGTGTTGCAGAGGCGGAATGGGCGGAATCGGATCGGCTACGAATGGGTCAGGACCGCGCTGCCAGCCTCCGAAAATGCGCTTGGCTAGTCCGAACGCCGAATCCGGAGCAACGTCCCCGGTAATGATGATCGCGGTGTTGTTCGGGATGTAATAGCGATTCTGGATCGAGCGCATCTTGTCCGGCGTCGTGCTCTCGATGACCGCGCGCTCGCCGAGTGGATTCTTGCGACTCCAGGCCGTGGTCCAAAGCGCCTTGCCCATCGCCGTCGTGAATTTGAAGAACGGGCTCGATTCATTGCGGTCGTATTCGCCGATGACGACCTCGCGCTCACGTTCCAGCTCGTCCTGTCGAAAAAGTGGGGTGATGAGTGCACTGGCGAGAAAGCGCATGCCGCCTTCGATGCTGTCCGATGGCAGCGTGAGGTAGTAATTCACGCGCTCCTCGCTGGTCGTTCCATTGAACTCGGCGCCGAGCTGCGAAGCGCGGGCGACGAAGTCGTCCGGATCGGGATATGCCGCGTTCGCCTTGAAGAACATGTGTTCGTACAGGTGCGAAAGGCCCTCGTATTCCGGGCCTTGGGTGAACGAGCCGTTTTTCACGTCGGCTTCGATCGTCACCAATGGCACGCCGTGGTTTTCCACGACGATCACGTCCAATCCGTTCGGAAGGGTCATCCGTTGGACGTGGCGCTCCAACTCTGCGCGTTGTGCACACAGGATGGCCGGCGTGGCAAGGAGGCCGGCCAGAAGGCCGGCCAGCGCGCGCGCGCGAAACGTGCGAGATCCCCGACGGACCTGCGTTGGCACAGCGACGTCATCCATTGTTTCTTTCTTCCTCACAATGTCCAACTCCGATCCAGAGATTCTCGAACGATTGGCCGGCCGCCTGAACGCCGCGCACGTCAAGCGCCATGAGCGCCTGGCACCGTATACGACGTTCCGCATTGGCGGACCGGCTGACCTGCTGCTCGAAGCGATGTCGGCCGACGAGCTTGCGAATGGCGTGCTCGCGGCGCGCGAGCTGGGGGTGCCTTATTTCGTGCTGGGACTCGGCGCGAACGTGCTGATTGGCGACCGCGGCTTCCGCGGTCTGGTGATCCGGAACACCGCGAGTGCACATGAGTTCCGCGAGAACGGCGACGCGTGCGAGCTCTGGACGGAAAGCGGTGCGACGGTCAAGTCGCTGATCCAGGAAAGTGTGGCTCGCGGCTGGTCGGGTCTCGAGCACTACGTTGGAATTCCGAGCACGGTGGGCGGTGCGGTTTGGCAGAATCTGCACTTTCTCTCGCCCGCGCCCGAACGTGAGCGCACGATGTTCATCGCCGAAGTCTTTCAATCGTGCGAGATCCTGTCGCAGGAGAACGAGCGGAAGCGCGTCGATGCCGGGTATGTCCAGTTCGGCTATGACGATACGGTATTTCACCATCGGCGGGACATCGTGCTCTCCGCCACGTTCAGGTTGACGAGGAAGGATCCCGCGGTGTTACATCGCATCCTGCAGGAAAATCTGAGTTGGCGCGGGGCCAAGCATCCGTGGCTGGATTGGCATCCGAGCGCCGGATCGATCTTCAAGAAGATCGAGGGCGTCGGGGCTGGGCGCCTCGTCGACCAGTGCGGGCTCAAAGGATTCCGCCACGGCGATGCGCAGATCTCGCACATGCACGCGAACATCATGGTGAATCTCGGGCACGCCACGGCGAAGGACGTCCGTGAGCTCATCACGATCGCGCAGCAGGCCGTCGAAACGAAATGCGGCGTTCACCTCGATCCGGAGATCGGATTCATCGGCGAGTTCTGACGCTTCGCTCAGAATGTGGT
>JAICKA010000213.1 GCA_025928185.1 Gemmatimonadaceae bacterium | reverse complement strand
GCCTCCTTTTTTCGGCTGCGGCTTCGCCGGCGTCTTGAGCAGCGCGCGAATGCGCCGCAGGTCGTCCGCCGACAGGTGCTCGTCTTCGACGAGCTGCGCCACGAGCTGCTCGGGCGAGCCGTGAAACAGCTTGTCGACCATCCGCGTGAGCGCGCTGCGGCGCGCGGTCTTCCGCGCCACCTTCGGGAAATAGCGGTGCGCCTTGCCCTCGGCCGTGTGCGACAACAGCTCCTTGGCCTCGAGGTTGCGCAGGATCGTGAGCACGGTGGTGTAGGCGAGATCCACCGGGAGTCGGTCGCGCACTTCGTTCACCGTGCCCGACCCGAGATCCCACAACACACCCATCACGTCCAGCTCGCGGTCGCCCAGCACCACGTCGTCCATGCGGCCTCTCTACTATGCAGGTAGTAGAATGGTACCGCCGTCAGGCCGGGCTGTCAACTAGGACGATAGTATGTCGGCTCAGTGGGTCGTGTCGGGGACGATCGACGCCCGATACCGGATCACCAGCGGGCCATCCTGGCCGGGGCGGGTTTCCGGAAACAGCTCCAGCGTCCAGCCGGCGCGAACCGGAATGCGCACGCCACGCGTCGGCAGCTCGGTGAGCAGGTCGCCCTGGCTCGCGATCGAACCCTCGGGCAGCTTCGACAGCAGCGTGTCCATCGACGGCCCGTACACCGCCGGCAATGACGCGCGTAGGAAATGCTCGAACTTTTCCGGCCGGCGCGTGCGCGTCATCGGCGTGTCGAACGCCACGGTCACGACGTCGCCTTGGCGCGTCGCGATGATGCCATCCTGAAACGGCGTCTCGCCAGTCGGTAGTTGCGGCGACAGCGGCGGCGGACCGACGACGTTGCCTTGCTGCGTCACCGCTGCGGGCGCCGGCTTTGCCGCTGCGGACTTTGCGTTCGACACCGGCCGCACGACGCTCTTGCTCGAGAAGCTCTCGATGACCTTGTAATGCGAAATGCCCTTGCCGCGGATCACGGTCGCGCCCAGCACACCGACGACGAGAAACGTCGCGCCGACCGCGCCCATGGACGCAGCGCGGAGCAGGAAGCGCCGCCGTTTCGCGCGGGCTGCTTCGAGCGCGGCGTGACGGCAGTGCAGGCAGACGGTCGTTCCCGGACGACGGTCGTGCGTGCAGGTCGATTGATCGGTTTGCGGCGTGTAGTGTGGCACGATCCCTCTCGTGATGCCTGCGGCCTGGAGTAGTGTGACGAGTTGCGCGCCGCACCGCAACCGCCCGCAGCGTCAGAGTTTGATCATGATGCATTCCCGTCCAGGTCGCCAGCCCCACGCCGCGCCCGGTTTGTGTGGCGGACTAGCATTCGGAATGCAGCATTCATTCGCCCAAATGTCCCGCCCATGACCGACGCCAGTACAAACGCCGACGACCTGGATGGCGGATCCGCCTTTCGTGCTCTGGGTCTGGATCCCGCGCTCGTGCAGGCCGTCGCCGCTCTGGGATATGAAGAACCGACGGACATCCAGCGCGAGGCGATTCCGCCGCTGCTCGCCGGCCGCGACGTGCTCGGGCAGGCCGCGACGGGCACCGGCAAGACGGCCGCCTTCGCGCTGCCGATGCTCCACCGTATCGGCGCGAGCGACGGCGACACCCGCATCGTCCGTGGGCTGATCCTCGTTCCCACGCGCGAGTTGGCAATGCAGGTGGCCGAAGCGGTGCACAAGTATGGGCGCCGATCCGATGTGCGTGTGCTGCCGATCTACGGCGGCCAGGCGATGCCGCAGCAGCTTCGCGCGCTCAAGCGCGGCGTCGACGTCGTCGTTGCAACGCCGGGACGTGCGCTGGATCACATTCGCCGCCGCACGCTCGATCTCTCCGCCGTGCAAATGGTGGTGCTCGACGAAGCCGACGAGATGCTCGACATGGGCTTCGCCGAGGATCTCGATGCGATTCTCGAGGCAGTACCCGAGACTCGGCAGACCGCACTGTTCTCCGCCACGATCCCCGCGGCCATTCGCGGGATTGCCAATCGCCATCTCCACGATCCGGTGCCGGTCACGATCGCCCGCGAGCGCCAGGCGGCTGGCGAAGCACCGCGCGTTCGCGAGGTCGCGTTCATCGTGCAGCGGCGGCACAAGGTCGCTGCGCTCGCGCGCGTGCTCGACATGGAGGCGCCGACGTCGGCGATCGTGTTCTGCCGTACGCGCACCGAGGTGGACGAGCTCACCGAAACGCTCGCCGCTCGCGGGTATCGCGCCGAGGCGCTGCACGGCGGACTGTCGCAGGAGCAGCGCGACCGTGTGATGCGCCGATTCCGGGACGGCGGCTCGGAAATTCTTGTCGCCACCGACGTCGCGGCTCGTGGTCTCGACATCGAGCACGTGTCGCACGTCGTCAACTTCGACGTGCCGTCATCACCGGACGCGTACGTGCATCGCGTCGGCCGCACCGGTCGCGCCGGTCGCGAAGGCGTGGCGATCACGCTGGCGGAGGTCCGCGAGCACCGGCTGTTGCGCAACATCGAGCACTTCAGCAAGCGGAAGATCGCGATCGAATCCGTGCCGACCGTCCACGATCTGCGCGCGCGGCGGCTGGAGCTGACGCGCGCTTCGCTCGAGGAAACACTCATTGCGGGCGAGCTGGACCCGTTCCGCACGATCATCGAATCGCTCGCATCCGATTACGATGTGGTCGACATTGCGGCGGCGGCCGTCAAGCTTGCCGACGCGGCCGGTGATGGCGCGGCCGTCGATGATGAGGAAATTCCAAATGCCGCGTTGCCGCGCCCCGACCGCCAACGGCCGGAGCGTGGCGCGGGCAAGTTCCGTCGCGGGGAACGGGCAGAACGTCCCGAACGAGCCGAGCGATCGGATCGCTCCGATCGCGCCGACCGTCCGGCCCCTGGCGAGCGTTCCGGTAGACGTGGGCCGACTCGCGGCCGCAACGACGGCGACGTGGCGCGCCTCTACGTCGCGCTCGGCCGAAAAGCCGGCGTGCGGCCAGCCGATCTCGTCGGCGCGATCGCGAACGAGTCCGGACTCGACTCGCGCGACATCGGCGCGATCGAGATCGCCGATCGCTTTTCGCTCGTGGAAGTGCCGGACGCCGCGGTGGATGACGTCATCCAGGCGCTGCGCGGTACGACCATTCGCGGCAAACGGGTGCTGGCTCGCCGCGATCGCGCAACGTGAGCGCTACTCGCCGCTCGCCTTCCGGATTTCGGCCGCCAGCTCGTCGTACGCGTTCTGCGCGAGTGGGTTGAAGCGCGTGTTCTCCCAGGCAATGCGCCCATCCTTGCCGATGACGAACACCGTACGCCGGAAATAGGGACGCGCGCCGCCCTGCGAGCCGTACTTCGTCGCCAGCGCACTCTC
>JAICKA010000072.1 GCA_025928185.1 Gemmatimonadaceae bacterium | reverse complement strand
TATCATCCCCGCCGCACTTTGGCGATTGCGATGGCGCTCGCACGCGTGTTGACTTTCAGCGGTGACGCAACCGGCGCTCGACATTCCCGGCACGCTGTGGACGATCGGCCATTCGACGCGCTCGACCGACGAGCTGCTCGCAGTGCTGCGCGCGCACGAGATCACGTGCGTGGCCGATGTGCGCCGCTTTGCCGGATCTCGCAAGAACCCGCAGTTCAACCCGGATGCGCTCGCGGCGTCGTTGCCCGCGTCGGGCATCGAGTACGTGCCGATGCCGGAGCTGGGTGGCCGCCGCAAGCCCCGGCCGGACTCGCCGCACACCGCGTGGCGGCATCCGTCGTTCCGCGGCTATGCCGATTACATGGACACGCCGGAGTTCGGCGCTGCGGCGGAGCAGCTCGCACAGCTCGCGCACCGCGGGCGCGTTACGGTCATGTGCTCGGAGGCGGTGTGGTGGCGCTGTCACCGCTCCATGATCGCCGACTACTTCAAGGCGCACGGCTGGCGCGTGCTGCACATCCAGAGCACAGCGCCGGCGAAGGAGCATCCGTACACGCCCGTCGCGACGATCGTCGACGGTCGGCTGACGTATTAGTTCTCGAATGACTCAGCGCGACGCAGCCGATGGCGCTGTGCTCTCGCGCTCCATGGCCAGCTCGGCCTCGAGGCTCGCGCGGTCACGGCCGACCGTGACGACGGCGAGCGTCTTGCCGCCGCGCACGAACGTCGCCGTGCAATCCTTCTGCTCCACGTCGCCGTCGATCCGGATCTCGTCCCACTGTTCGGCGTGGCCAACATACGAGATGGCCATGTCGTAGTGCTGACTCCAGAAGAACGGTACGTCGACGAACGGCTTGCGCAGTCCGAGCATGTTGCGCGCGGCGGCCTGTCCCTGACGCTCGGCCACCACCCAATGCTCCACGCGAATGCGATCGCCGGTGCGCGGATCCGGATAGCGCGCGATGTCGCCGGCGGCGAACACGCCGGGCGCCGACGTCTCGAGATACTCGTTCACGTTCACGCCGCGATCCACCGCCAATCCGGATTGCTTCGCGAGCGCGTCGCGCGGACGCACGCCGATGCCGGCGACGATCAGATCGCCCTCCAGCCGCTCGCCGCTCTTCAACGTGACCGTGCCGCCGCTGATCGAGGCGGCCATCTGGCCGAGATGAAAGCGCACGCCGTGCGAATCGTGCACTGCGCGAACGAGGTCGCCAAGTCGCGGGCCGAGAATGCGCTCGAGCGGCCGCGATTCCGGCGCGACGACGTCGACCTCGAGTCCGCGCGTGCGCAGCGACGCGGCAACCTCGAGGCCGATGAAGCTCGCGCCGATCACGACGGCGCGCCTGGCGCCGCTCGCCGCCTTGATGATCGCATTGCTGTCGGCGAGCGAGCGCAGATAATGCAGCCGCGAATGATCGAACGAATCCGGGAGCCGCACCGGCTCACCGCCGGTGGCGAGCAGCAGCGCGCCGTACTGGATCGATGTTCCGTCGTCGAGCTGCACGCGCCGTGCGGCAGCGTCGACTGCGGTGACACTCTTGCCGAGCGTGAGCGTGATGCGATGCTGCTCGTAGAACTCGCGCGGACGCAGCGGAATCCAGTCTTCCGATGCCGTGCCGGCGAGATAATCCTTCGACAGATTCGGCCGATCGTATGGCACCGAGTCTTCCGGCCCGATCATGGTGATCGCGCCGGCGTAGTTCAGCCGGCGTAGCATCTCCGCCGCTGCGTTGCCGGCCGCGCCCGCGCCGACGATCACGACCGAGTCCGGCGGAGTGCCGCCCGCATGGTGGCACTGTGCATCGATCGGATCACCCGGCTCGATTTCCTCGACGAGCGTCACGCGGCCGTCGCGTTGCTGCACCTTCCAGCGCGCGACGGGATTGAGCGCCGGCGCGGCGAGCGCTTCGCCGGTGCGCAAGTTGAAACACGCGTGGTGCCAGGGGCAGCGAACGGTGTCGCCGGCGAACAGGCCTTCGCCGAGTGGACCGCTGTAATGCGTGCACGTGCCGCCGATGGCGAAGATCTCGGCGCCTCGCCGCGTGACGAGCACCGCCTTGTCGGCCACGTGGCCGGCGATGGTCGAGCCGTCGGCGATGCTCGACAGCGGAACGCCGCTCGAGAAATCCGGTCCTGAAGGTGTGCCCTGATTGCTCATCACAAAGAGCTATCGAGGCTGGCAGTAATTATCAAGCGTTTGTTTGACATATCAGATCGCCAACGTGACGTGCGCATCGGTTCGCCGGTTGGTATTGGTGCAATGCTTCCGCCTACTCCGCATGCGCGCCAAGTTTCTCTCGTCCCGTTGGGATCAACTTTCGTGATCGACGAGCTGAAGTCGCTGCAGACCGGCGTGGAGCCGGTGCGATATCGGATCGACCCTGAACATGGCGTCGTGTACATCCGGCTGCGCGGCGATCTCACGTTTGCCGCGCTGTGTGCGACGGAAGATGCCTACCTCGGCGATCCGGATTACGAAGCGGGCATGTCGTTGTACATCGACTGTCGCGTGCTCACGGCGATTCCGACGCGTGAGCAGATTCGAAAGTTGGCGCTCGATCGCCTGTTCCGCGGTGTGAGCATGCCACTCGGCCCGATCGCGATCGTCGTGCTCACGCCGCTCGGCGAAGAGTTCGGGCGCGCGTGGGAACTGTTTTCGGACACGGCCACGGCGCGTGTGCGCATGTTCACGAGCGAGCGTCTGGCTCGCGAGTGGCTGGGGGTTCCGGCCGTTCCGCGATGGTTCGATAGCTGATTCGAGGCCCGCGGGACGGCGCGCTTCGTGCACGCATTGGGCTCGTCATCGCCGCTCGACGTTCTGGCTGCTGCGATCCCCTGGCGTGCCAGATCGCTCCACGTTTCGCCATTCGCCCATGACGTATCGCGAATTCACCGACGAGCAAGGCCAGCTCTGGGAAGTCTGGGAGATCCGACCGATCTCAATCGAGCGACGTCTCAACGAAGAGCGCCGTCGATATCCGCGGTTGTCGGACCGCCGCAACTCGAACCTCGAGCTCAAGCTGCGCGGCTCGCACCGCGACGGCTGGCTCACCTTTCAATGTGAGCACCAACGGCGGCGCCTCGTTCCGATTCCCGAGGGCTGGGACAGTCTGCCGGATTCGGGACTGGTCGGGCTGTTGGAACGAGCGGCGCCGCTCGGACGCATCGAGGCGACGACCGCGGTGAAGACGGCCGACCGCACGATTCCGGATGTATCGCACCGATCTCTCGACGAGGTGCCATCCGATGGCGGTTCGGGAATTCAGTGACGATTTCGGGCGCGAGTGGCGCGCCTGGGACATCAAACCCGAAGCGATTCACCCGCAGACCAAAGCCGAGGACTATCTGGCGGACTGTTACACCGTCGGCTGGATCGTCTTCGAGCGCACGACGGGTGAAGAGAAGCGGCGCCTGTGTCCGTATCCGGTGCGCTGGGCCGATTCGAGCGAGTCCGAATTGCGTGCGCTGCTCGGCAGCGCCGAGATCGTTCCGCCGCACAAGCTGCACACGCAGCGGCAGACCGCCGGTGAATCCGCCGCTCCGGCTGCGCCGGCCGATGCCGTCGTTGCCGACGCACGGCTGGACATCACCGATCTCGAAGTCGTGCGCAGCTTCCGCTATCCCGGTGGTCGCCTGTGGACGGTCTGCGTCGTCACGCACCCAGAGCACGGCGGACCGCCAGTGCTTCGGTTCACCGCGGGAATGCGCTGGCTCGATCTGAAGAGCTGGCCGCGCGATTGGGCCGACGCGCGCGACGACGTGCTCGTGGACATGTTGCGCCGCGCGGCGCCGCGTGCGGACAAGACGCCGGTGCCGGGAACGCCCCGTCGCCGGTGGAACGATCTGCCGGAGTACACCTCGGGCGCGTGATGCGCGCGGAGTGACGGAGAACGCGGGACTCGGTGATTACCGCACCGGCCAACTGAACAGCGACGAGGGCACCGGACCGAGACGCGCGCGCTTCACGTCGTACGGCTCGCGCCAGAACGCGTTCGTACGATTGCCAGCGGTAAATCGCACCTCGAGGCGATGCACGTCGCCGCGCAGCGGATACGCGATGTCGACGCGGTAGAGCCGCTTGCTTCGCGTAGGGTACGCGCCGAGCACCGAGATGCCCACGCTCTGGACGGTGGCGTTGGTGCCGAACGGTGCGCTGCCGGCGGCGAGCGTCGCGACATCCGTGAACAGCGCGAGGCCCGCGTCTGCGCCGTGGATTGCGGCGGGCCGCGCCCAGCGGTATTCGGCGCGCGCCACGTTGCGCACGGCGCCGGCCATGTTCGAGCCCGTGAAGCCGCGAATGTCGGCCTGTCGCTCCGTGAGCGTGAGCTGGATCGGGAGCTGCGTGCGCGCTCCGCCGGAAAACTCGTCGTCGAGCATGAACAGTTGCCCGGAACCGACGCGGTAATACCAGGCCGCGCGGCCGCTGCTGATGATGGAGATTGGGCCACCGTGGGTGAGCGTGCGCCGCGCTTCGCTCTCTGCGTCGGCCATCATCACCGAACGACCGAACACGGCGCCGAGGTACGAGCTGTTCGAGATCAGCAGGTCATCGTCCGAGCCCGTGCGGCCAGGCGCGATGAGCGTGCCGGACTGCACGCCGGTCATCACGTCCTGGCGGGCGAACAACGCGTCGAGACCATCCACCGGCGCGTAGTTCACGTGTCGCACACCGATCAGCGCGCCGGCGCGCACCGAGTGGACGGGAGCGTATCGGCCAACGAGCGTACTGTCGGTGGTGCCGACGAATCCGGAGTCGGTGATCACGACCGGCGCGGCGGCTGGATCGGCGTGCAGACCGACGACTTCGGCGCCGAGCAGAAAGACGGTCGACCCGACGTTCGCTCGCGACACCGCGCCCGCCGACCAGCGCTGCTGTTTGATCTCGAGACCGAGGTCGTCTCCGGTCGAGCGGCGGAAGCGCGGGTACACGTCTTCCATTCGGTAGATCGCGTTCCACGCGCCGCGCTGAAAGTTCGTGAGAAACGGGTGCGTGGCGTCTGCCTCGACATGCGAGCCGATCGGATCTCGCGCCGCGTCGATTTCGGTGGTGAGCGGCATTCCGAAGGCGGCGTAGCTGGCGAACGCGGCGCGAAAACCCGTTCGGTAGGCATAGCCGCGCTCCGCGCCGGCGAGCAGTCGAACACCCTCGCCGCCGATGTTGTCGCTGCCGAGCGAGAGCGCGCGCGGCCCGAGTCCGCGAAACGCCACCGACCCGAGCGCCGGAATTTCGTCGATGGTGTTGACCTCGAGCTCCACGCCGTCGCTGTCCGGCAGGACCAGAATCGACGCGCGGGCGATGAATGGAAGGTCGCGGAGCATGCGCTCCGAGTCCGAGCGTCGTTGCTCGTTGCACACGTCGCCCGGCTGCAGCAGCAGGAACGGCTCGAGCACCGACGCGTCCGTCGTGGCATGGTGCAACCCGAACGACCGCGCCAACGCGCGCCACCGCTGGGCGTTCCCGCTGAAAGGCGGCCGCCCCGGGTTGATGACGACGGCGACGACCCGCTGGCCGTTGCATGGGATGGACGCCCGGCCGACGGTGTCGGCAGGAGATCCTTGCGCGGCAGCCCCGCGGGCGAGGCATCCGGCCACGAGCGCGAGGATGCCCCGTCGTGCGAGGCTCACGTCCGATTCATCGATGAAGGGTGGTAAGCCGCCGGCGTGCGCGAGCGGCGTGCTCGGGTGGGCCGGCGTCGGTTATCGAGGGCGTTTTGCAAAATGCGGGCGCGGCCTCAGCATGAAGTTTCGGACGCACCGAACACATTGGGCGTCTTGGGCGTACTACATTCGGGAGTGACTCGCGTGGCCATCGTCGACAATGGTCGCGCCCGCCGCCGTGCGCGTCCAGACGCGCACTCTTGCACATCACCGCTGATCTCGTTCCAATGATTGGATTCCCTTCGCACGATCACCGCGCCCGGCCGGCCGCGATCGTGATCGCGCCGCTCATTCTGCTGGCGCTCGGCGCCTGCGCCAAGAAGCAGGATCGTCCTCCGCGTCCGCCCGCAACCGTCGCCGTCGCCACCGCGCGTCGCGCCTCCGTGCCGTACATGATCGAAGCGAACGGCGTCGTGACCCCGATGCAGAGCGTCGCCGTGGCCTCGCAGGTGGACGGGATCGTCACCGACGTGGACTTCCAGGAGGGTCAGGAGGTGTCGGAGGGGCAGGTGCTGTTCCGCATCGACTCCCGCCCGTATCGCGCGGCGTACGATCAGGCGCTCGCGGTGCTCGCGCGCGACAGCGCTACGGCGGCGAACGCCCAGGCGCAACTGGATCGCACCAACAAGCTGCTCGCGGCGCACGTCATCACGGCTGAAGAGGGTGACGTGCAGCGGACGACCGCCGCAGCCACGGACGCCACCGTACGCGCCGATCGCGCCGCGGTGGCGAACGCCAAGTTCAATCTCGACAACACCGTCATTCGGGCGCCGATCTCCGGCAAGACGGGCGCACTGCTGGTGAAGCGCGGCAATCTCGTGCGCGCCGGCGGTGGCACGCCGCTCGTGCAGATCAATCAGGTGCGGCCGATTCTCGTGCGGTTCGCCATTCCATCGTCGCAGCTCTCGTTGCTGCTCCAGTACGGCTCACGCGGTGGCCTGCCGGTGACCGCCGTGCCGGGCGGGGTTGCTCCCGCTTCGCCGTCGATCGATTCGCTCGCGGCGGCGGTGAGCGATCCGGTGCAGGATCCGTCGATGCAGGGACCGAACGGCTCCAGCGCGGCCGGCGTGCTGCAGCAGGGGGGAGGCCAGGGAGTGCCGCTCGGCGAGCGCGTACTCGGACAGTTGTCGTTCATCGACAACGCGGTGGATACGGCGACTGGAACCGTGCAGCTCAAGGCCACGTTCGACAATGCGAACGGCCGTCTGTGGGCGGGCCAGTACGCGTCGACGTCGCTGCACCTGTTCGACGAACACAACGCGCTCGTGGTACCGAGCGAAGCAGTCGTGACGGGCCAGCGCGGCACGTACGTGTACATCGTCGACGCGGCCGATACGGCACGCCAACGGCCGGTGACGGTCGAGCGCACGGCGGACAATCTCACGATCATCGCGAGCGGCGTGAACGAGGGTGACCGCGTGGTGATCGACGGTCAGTCCCGCCTCACGCCGGACTCGCCGGTACGCTTGCGCGGCGACGACGCGGGCGCGGTGGCCGGGACGGCGGGTGCTGCTACGCCTGGCACAGCCGGCCGGCGCGGTCGCGGCGGACATCGTGGACCGGGCCGCAAGAGCGCCGGCGGCGACGGCGGAACGGCGACCGCGAATGGGACGGCCGCCGGCGTTCGTGGCAGCTGAGCAGCGCCTCACCCGATCCTGGGAGTGGTGACATGAGCCTCACGGGTCTGTTCATTCGCAGGCCGGTCATGACGTGTTTGCTCATGATCGGCATTCTGGTGTTCGGGATCGTGTCGTACCGGCAGCTGCCGGTGAGCGACTTGCCGACGGTGGACTATCCGACGATCGGCGTGCAGGCGAGCCTGCCCGGTGCGAGCCCGGAGACGATGGCGGCCACGGTCGCGACACCGCTCGAGAAGGCATTCTCCGCAATTCCCGGCATCGACGAGATCACGTCGAGCAGCGACGTGGGCAGCACGCACGTGACGCTGCAGTTCTCGCTGGATCGCAGCGTGGAGGCGGCAGCGCAGGACGTGAACGCCGCGATCGGCAAGACGCTGCCGTTCCTGCCGTCGACCATCAAGCCGCCGTCATACCACAAGTCGAACCCGGCCTCGTCGCCGATCCTCAGCATCGCCCTGACGTCCAAGGTGATGCCGATGACGCAGGTGGACGAATACGCCGAAACGACCATCGCGCAGCGACTGTCGATGGTCGAAGGCGTGTCCGAGGTCGGTGTGTGGGGATCGGCGAAGTACGCCGTGCGCGTGCAGCTCGATCCGTCGGCGCTCGCGTCGCGCAACATCGGCGTGAGCCAGGTGGCGCAGGCGATCCGCAGCAACAACGTCATGCTGCCCACCGGCGTGCTGTACGGCGACAAGCAGACGCTCACGATCCAGGCGAACGGACAGCTCAACAACGCCGCGCAGTTTCGTCGGCTGATTCTCGCCTATCGCAACGGGGCCGCCGTCCGACTTGGCGACGTCGCGAACGTGATGGACGACATCGAGAACAACAAGGGCGCGAGCTGGTACAACGACGAGCGCTCGGTCAACCTGATGGTGATGCGCCAGCCGGGCACGAACACCGTGCTCGTGGCCAATCGCGTCAAGGAAGCGCTGGCGGAAGTCGAGCGCGGGCTGCCGCCGACGCTCAACATGTACATCCAGTACGACCGCTCGGTATCGATCGAGCACGCGGTGAGCGACGTCAAGTTCTCGCTCGTCGTGGCGCTGGTGCTCGTCATTGCGGTGATCTTCTTCTTCCTGCGCAGCGGCGTCGCCACGATGATCCCGAGTCTGACGCTGCCGATGGCGATCATCGGCACGTTCTCGGTGATGTACGCGCTGCACTTCAGCATCGACAACCTGTCGCTGATGGCGCTCACGCTCGCGGTAGGCTTCGTGGTCGACGACGCCATCGTGATGCTCGAGAACATCGTGCGGCACATCGAGATGGGAAAACCGCCGCGACAGGCGGCGCTCGACGGGTCGGCGGAAGTCGGATTCACCGTCGTGTCGATGATGCTCTCGCTTTCGGCGGTGTTCCTGCCACTCATGTTCATGGGCGGCATCATCGGCCGGCTGTTCCGCGAGTTCGCGATCACGATCAGCGTCGCGATTCTCGTGTCGGGTCTGGTGGCGCTCACGCTCACGCCGATGCTGTGCAGCCGGCTCCTCAAGTCGCGCGACCAACAGGACAAGCACCACGGCCGCTGGTTCGAAGCCACCGAGGCGCTGTTCCAGCGCGCCCTTCACCGGTACGAGCGTGCGCTCGGCTGGGTGATGCGCCATCGGCCGGTCACGCTCGTGTTCTCCGCGGTCATTCTCGTCGCGACGATCGCGCTGTTCACGGTCATTCCCAAGGGCCTGTTCCCGCCGGATGACACCGGATCGCTGAACGGCACGGCGGAGGCGGCGGAGGGGACCTCGTTCGCCGAGATGCTGCGCTACCGCGCGCTCGCGACGGCCAGGCTGGAGAAGGACACCAACATCGCGTCGTTCACGAGTCGCGTGGGCGGCGGCAATCAGGTGAACTTCGGCATCACACTCAAGCCCGCGGGCCACCGTCCGCCCGCGGACGACATGGTGCACGAGCTCACGAGGCTGATGTCCGGCATTCCCGGATTGCAGGTGTTCATCAGCAACCCGCCGAGCATTCACATCGGCGGCCGCGGCTCGAAGTCGTCGTATCAGTACACGTTGCGCGGGCCCGACATCACCCAGCTCTACGCGCAGGCCGCGTCGTTCATGACGCGGCTCCAGCAGCTGCCGATTCTGAGCAGCGTCACGTCGGATCTGCTCAACACGAGCCCGATTCTCAAGGTGCACATCGATCGGCAGCGCGCGCTGGCACTCGGCGTGTCGCCGCAGTCGATCGAGCAGGCGCTGGCGAACGCGTACAACCAGCAGCAGGTGTCGACGATCTTCACGCCGACGAACGAGTACTACGTCGTCATGGAGACCGTGCCGAGCGCGCAGGTGGATGCGTCGGCGCTGGAGAAGTTCTACGTGCCCGCGTCGGGCAACCGGCAGATTCCGCTGTCGGACGTCGCGTACTTCGAGATGACGACCGGGCCGTTGAGCGTGGCGCACTCCGGCCAGCTCGCGTCGGTGACGATCTCGTTCAATCTCGCGCCCGGCGTCTCGCTCGGCGCCGCGACGGACGCGGTGAATCGACTGGCGCGACAGTACCTGCCGGCGTCGATCACGAGCGGATTCTCCGGCACCGCGCAGGCGTTCGAGTCGTCGCAGCAGGGCATGGGCATCCTGCTGCTGATCACCGTGTTCATCATCTATCTCATCCTCGGGGTGTTGTACGAGAGCTTCATCCACCCCGTGACGATTCTCACCGGCCTGCCGTTCGCCGCGTTCGGCGCGCTGCTCGCGCTGTACGTGACGCACGTGGAGCTCGGCGTGTACGGCTATGTGGGGATCATCATGCTGATCGGCATCGTCGAGAAGAACGCGATCATGATGATCGACTTCGCGCTCGACCGTCAGCGTCGCGAGGGCATCACGCCCTCGCAGGCGATCGTCGAGGCGGCCAGCGTTCGCTTCCGGCCGATCATGATGACGACCGTGTCGGCGATCGCCGGCACGCTGCCGATTGCCATTGGCGTGGGCGCGAGCGCCGCGTCGCGCCGGCCGCTGGGCATCGCGGTCGTCGGCGGTCTGGCCTTCTCGCAAATCGTCACGCTGTTCGTGACGCCCGTGTTCTACACCTACTTCGACGAGCTCCAGGCCTGGTTCGGTCGCCGTGTGTCGCATCGCGCCGCTGCGGTCCCTGGCATCGGCTCGGCTGCACCGGTTGCCGGCGACTGATTCAATGAATGTGACGACGCTGTTCATCAAACGCCCGGTCATGACGACGCTCGTCATGATCGGCATTCTCGTCTTCGGCATCGTCGCCTATCGGCAGTTGCCGGTGAGCGACCTGCCGAACGTCGATTTCCCCACCGTGACGGTGAGCGCCAGCCTGCCGGGCACGAGCCCGCAGACGATGGCGGCCACGGTTGCCACGCCGCTCGAGAAGAGCTTCTCGACGATCGCCGGCATCGACAACATGACGTCGACGTCGAGCCTGGGGCAGACGCAGATCGTCATCCAGTTCGCGCTCGATCGCAACATCGACGCGGCCGCGCAGGACGTGCAGGCGGCGATCGCGCAGACGAGCCGCAGCCTGCCGCAAGGCATCGTGCCGCCGTCGTATCAAAAGACGAATCCCGCCGACGCGCCGATCCTCACCGTGGCGCTGACATCGGACCAGGTGCCGCTCTCGCAGCTCGACGAGTTCGGCGAGACGACCCTCGCGCAGCGGTTGTCGATGGTCGGCGGCGTATCGCAGGTGCTGGTGTACGGCGCGCAGAAGTATGCCGTGCGGCTCCAGCTCGATCCCGGCCAGCTCGCGACGCGGGGCATCGCGCTCGAGGACGTCGCGGCCGCGGTGACGAATCAGAACGTCAACATGCCCACGGGCGTGCTGTACGGGCCCAAGACCGCGCTCACCGTGCAGGCCACCGGGCAGCTCGACAACGCGCAGGAGTTCGGCGACGTGATCGTCGCGTACCGGAACGGCGCGCCGGTGCATCTCGACGAGGTGGGCCGCGTCACCGACGACGTGCAGAACAACAAGACCGCGAGCTGGTACAACGGCGAGCGGTCGATCGTGCTGGCCATCCAGCGGCAGCCGGGCACGAACACCGTGGAAGTCGCCGGCCGCGTGAAGCAGGCGCTCGAGCGGCTCAAGACGGAGATCCCGCCCTCCGTGCAGGTGTCGACGCTGTACGACCGGTCGGCCACGATCGAAGCGTCGGTGAAGGACGTGACGTTCACGCTCGAGCTGACGCTCGTGCTCGTGGTCGTCGTCATATTCCTGTTCCTGCGCAACTTCTCGGCGACGATCATCCCGAGTCTGGCGCTGCCGATGTCGATCATCGGCACGTTCTCGGTGATGTACCTGCTCGACTATTCGCTCGACAATCTGTCGCTGATGGCGCTCACGCTCGCCGTGGGCTTCGTGGTCGACGACGCGATCGTGATGCTCGAGAACATCGTGCGCCACATGGAGATGGGGAAGTCGAAGATGCAGGCCGCGATCGACGGCGCGGCCGAAGTCGGCTTCACGATTCTCTCAATGACGTTCTCGCTCGCCGCGGTGTTCATCCCGTTCCTGTTCATGGGCGGCATCATCGGCAAGCTGTTCCACGAGTTCGCGGTGACGATCGGCGTGGCGATTCTCGTCTCCGGCTTCGTGTCGCTGACATTGACGCCGATGCTGTCGAGCCGCTTCCTGCGCTCGCACCACGGGCAGCAGCACGGGCGACTGTACCAGGCGAGCGAGCGCTTCTACGACGGCTGGCTCGGACTCTACGAGCGAACGCTCGCGTGGGTGATGCGGCGGCGTTCGCTGGCGCTCGGGTTCTCGGCCATCGTGCTGGCGGCAACGGGCTATCTCTTCTGGTCGACGCCCAAGGGCCTGTTCCCGACTGACGACACCGGCCAGCTCCTCGCGACCACGGAAGCGGCCGAGGGCGTGTCATTCGACGCGCTCGTGCAGCACCAGCAGGAAGTGGCCGCGGTGATGGCGAAGGATCCCGACGTGCGCTCCGTGACATCGTCGGTCGGCACGACGCCGGCGGCTAATCAGGGACAGCTCACGATCGATCTCAAGCCGATCGTCGACCGCAAGCGGAGCGCCGACGAGATCGGCCGCGATCTGACCAAGGCCGCGGCGTCGGTGCCGGACATCTCGGTGTTCGTGCAGAATCCACCGGCCATCTCGATCGGCGGTCTCGCGTCGAAGAGCTTGTATCAGTACACGCTCCAGAGCGGAGACGTGAATGCGCTCAACACGTCGGCCCGAGAGCTGGAGCGCCGGTTGCGCCAGCTGCCGTCGCTCACCGATGTCACGAGCGACCTGCTCATCGAAAACCCGCAAGTGACGGTCGACATCGACCGCGAACAATCGGGGCAGCTCGGCGTGTCGGCGAGCGAGATCGAGAACACGCTGTACGATGCCTTCGGCCAGCGGCAGGTGTCCACGATCTACACCTCGACGAACGAATACTGGGTGGTGATGGAGCTGCTGCCGCAGTATCAGTCCGACGTGAGCGCGCTCGGCAAGCTGTGGGTGCGGTCGACGCGCGGACCGCTCGTGCCGCTCAGCACCGTCGCCAAGTTCCGCTACACGGTGGGACCGGTGACGGTGAATCACTCGGGACAGTTGCCGTCGGTGACGGTGTCGTTCAACCTCGCGCCCGGCGTGTCGCTCGGTACGGCCCTCAAGTCGGTGCAGTCCGTCGCCGCGCAGGTGCTGCCGGGCACGGTGGCGGCGAGCTTCTCGGGCATCGCGGACGCCTTCGTCACGACGCAGCAGGGATTGCTCGTGCTCATGCTGCTTGCGGTGTTCGTGATCTACGTGATCCTCGGCGTGCTCTATGAGAGTTTCATTCATCCGATCACGATTCTCACCGGCCTGCCGTTCGCCGCGTTCGGCGCGCTCGTCACGCTGATTCTCTGCGGGCTCGATCTCGACATCTACGGCTTCGTCGGCATCATCATGCTGATCGGCATCGTCGAGAAGAACGCGATCATGATGATCGACTTCGCCATCGAGGCGCG
>JAICKA010000228.1 GCA_025928185.1 Gemmatimonadaceae bacterium | reverse complement strand
GTTCATGAAGCTGCGTCGTCGCGATCTCACGGCGGCGCGGTGCCACCTCACGCCGACACCATGGAATATCGCCCCGGCGCAGCGCGATTTCACGCCGGCACGCGGCAATTTCAGCACGACGCGACGCCACTTCATGCCGGCGCACCGCAATTTCACCGCGACACGGCGCGATCTCGCGCCGGCAACCCGCCATTTCACCGCGACAGGGCGCGATTCCAGCTCGGCGCGCGGCGATCGTTCGATGTCATGCACCGCATGGGCCGCGCCATGCAGCTTCCTCGGCCCGTCGCGCGGCGATCTCGTGCCGGCCCGAGGTCGAGTCGGCGGCGACGGCGGCGATCTCGGATCGGCAGCACGCCATCTCGCCGCGGGAGCGCCCGCGCTCGAGCGAAGCACGCATCGTTCTACAATGCAATCGTGCGATTCAGGATCGGAATGCATCGATCTCGCCTCGAGCGAGCGCGATCTCGCCTCGAGCGAGTGCGATCTCGGCCCGAGCGCTCGGCGATTCGATGCTCCGTGCAACGATTCGGAATCGACCGTCGCGCATCTCACGGCGCGCGGAGTCCTACTTACTAAGCCGGAGCCAAACGCGAAATGACCGTATCGGAGTTTGGCGGGCGCGACGTCGAAGAAAAAAGCAGAATCGATACAGTCATTTCGCGTTTGGTGTCGGCTTAGAGTATAGAAGGCTCGTCTCAGGACTCGGCACCAACAACCCTTAGCGCCGGCGTCCCCTTGCCGGGGCGGGTGCGCATGACCATTCTCCGGTCCGCCGGCGGCGGTCGCCGGCGGACACCGATGCACCCGTCGCATGCGCCTGCCACACGATTCCGGCCCTTCGCCCGCCTTTGCTCACTCGGACGCCTGGCTCGCCGCCATCGTCGAATCCTCGACGGACGCGATCATCGGCAAGACGCTCGACAGCGTCATCCGAAGCTGGAATGCGAGCGCCACGCGAATCTTCGGATATTCGGCCGAGGAGGCCGTCGGCCATTCGGTGCTGATGCTGATCCCGCCGGAGCTGCATCGCCAGGAAGACGAGATCGTGTCGCGGCTCAAGCGCGGTCACCGCGTCGAGTGCTTCGATACCATCCGGCTCCGCAAGGACGGACAACGGATCCCCGTTTCGCTCAGCGTGTCGCCGATTCGCACGGGGGACGGCACGGTGGTCGGCGCCGCGAAGATCGCGCGCGACGTCAGCGAAGCGCAGCGCCTGCAGGCGGCAGAGTACACCTTGAGCTCGGAGCTCCAGGAACAGGCGGTCGAGCTGGAGCAGCAGATCGAACAGTCGCGATCGCTGCAACTGGAGCTGGAGCACACCAACGAGGAGCTGCGCCGAGCGCTCGAGCTGTCGCGCGTCGCGCAGCAGGATGCGGCGCTGGCGAATCGCATGAAGAGCCAGTTTCTGGCGACGATCAGCCACGAGCTGCGCACGCCGCTCAACGCGATCGCCGGCTACGTCGACCTGATGGAGCTCGGCATGCGCGGTCCGCTCACCGAGCATCAGCGGCAGGATCTCGCGCGGGTCCGGCACAATCAGCGGGCGCTCCTGCGGTTGATCGACGATCTGCTCGACATCGCCAAGCTCGAGTCCGGGCGGTTCGAGTTCCGCTCGTCCGATCTGCGCGTCGACGACGTGCTGCGCACGCTCGAGACGTTCATCGGACCGAACGTGGCGCTGAAGAACGTGGAGCTCCGCGTGGAGGTGTGCGACGACGACATCGTGGCGTACGCCGATCGCGACAAGGTCGAGCAGATCCTGCTCAATCTCCTGTCGAACGCGGTGAAGTTCACGGACTGCGGCTCGGTGAGAGTGCGCTGCCGCGCGACCGGTCCGACGGTGGCGATCGACGTGATCGACACCGGGCGCGGCGTATCACCGGAGCTGCTCGAGCGGATCTTCGAGCCGTTCGTGCAGGCGGATCAGGAATTCACGCGCACGGTGAAAGGCACGGGGCTGGGACTGGCGATCAGCCGGCAGCTGGCGCGCGGGATGGGTGGCGACGTGACGGCGACGAGCGTGCAAGGACACGGGTCGACGTTCACGCTGATCCTGCCGCGCGGGCGCGGGGAGTAGTCGGGGCGCCAACGTCCTGTTTGCCGAACCGCTTCGCTGCACGCGCGCGTGCCTTTGCCGCCTCGGTCTCGCGGTCCTTCGGCGGCCCGCTCGTCTGCAGCGAATGAAGGAGCCGCGCGGCGACTGCCGCCACATCGTCGACCGCGCGGTCGAAGACCTCGGCGTTGGCGCGCGATGGTTGGTGCATGCCGCTCAGCTTCCGGACGAACTGCAGGGCCGACGCCCGTACCTCGGCGTCAGTCGCGGGCGGTTCGAAGTTCGCGAGGGTTCGAATGTTTCGACACATGAACGGCTCCGGCCAGGAAGGCTGCTCGGGTGCGTGCGATCGCCCGAACAGTTTGCGATGAGTGCAATAGAAAGCCGTTCCGACGCGATGGCCAGTCGTGAACCACCATGGTCAGTCGCAGCGATGCAACTGTGATCGGCCGGATTCACGAGACGGCGAGGAGCCGTCCAGGCAGTACCGCTGCAAGTCCTCCGTGCCGAACACGGGTCCCGAGAAATACTTCGCCATACCCGTCAAATACGCAGCGGGATCGCTTGGATCCCAGTGGTACAGCAGGACGGCCGTCACGCCGGCGTTGGTCGCCATGCGACCCACGTCGCTGATGTCGAGGTGCTCCTTCGTCATGTGCGCCTCGAATTTGTCGCGGCGCGCCGGCGGCCAGTGATTCCGTTGCGCCATGCTGTCGACAAACTCCCGGATGGCCGCGGCGTCTTCCACTTCCGACACGAGCACGTCGGCGCCCCGGGCGAGTCGGGCGACCGCATCGTTCGGTCCGGTGTCGCCGGTAAACACGATCGTGCCATGCGGCGTC
>JAICKA010000162.1 GCA_025928185.1 Gemmatimonadaceae bacterium | reverse complement strand
TGCTTGGCGGAACGGGCTCTCGCGCCCCGCAGGCCGTAACGATTGGAACACCGATCTCACGGAGGGGACGGATTCAACGGAGGCCGGGACGCCACAACCACAAAATTCCCATTTTTTTGACCTGGCGTGCAGAGCTCTTTGCGCCAAGCGGAACGAATCCGCCCCTCGTCGCCGTTCCAGTTTCCGTCCTCGTCCGCGTCCCCAATTCAGTCCAACCCACCTCGGCGCGCCTCCTTCAATCCAACCCACCTCGGCGCACCGGACTCACCCCGCGCGATTCACCGTAATCCGCGGGGCCAAAATCTTTCGATGGCAGTGGCCGGCATGTAGCTTTGCCTGACTCCGGCACTTCCGCACCCACGCCGCACTGCACCGCATCGCATGCCGACACCGGTCAGCACTGATACGAATACTTCGTTGAAGGCTCCGTTGCCGAGCGCGGCGCCGGTCACGCAGGAGCTGCCGCTCGTCACGCCAAAGCTCGAGCGGGCGATGCTGCTCGAGCAGACGGAGCTGCGCCGCGAGGTGCTGCTCTGGCAGCGCTGGGTGCGATACCTCGGCATCGGCATGCTGGCGCTGGTGTCGATCGTGTTCACGACGAACGTGGAAGGCGCCGTGCTGCCGCTCGTCGTGATCGTCGGAGTGTACCTCGCGATCGTGACCTCGACCGCGTGGATGCTGCGCCACATGCGCTCGACGGCGTTGCATGCGTCGTTTCCCTGGGTGCTCGCGCTGGCCGACGTCGCCGCGATCGCCGGCTGCTGCTACCTGAGCAGCGCGCCGCAGCAGCTCGATCGCATTCTGCTGCTCGGATTGCTGCCGGTGCAGGTGGCCGCCTTCTACTTCGGCCGGCGACACGGCGCGTTTGCCGCGGCGCTGGCGATCGTCGCGTTTCTGGTGCTCGCCCTGTTCGCGGCGCCGTTCGTCGACGGGCCGGCAGCCACGCGGCGCGGGCTGGTGTTCGACGTCGCGCTGTTCGCGGTGGTGAGCGCGGTGCTCATCTACACCTTTGGCAGCTTCCGGCAGCGGATGGTCGAGCTGCGCACCTACTGCAAGGTGATCGAGCTGGGCGAGAACGTCGCGCTCCCGCGGCTCGGCACCGAGCGCTGGCCGGACGAGCTGACGCTGCTCGGCCGCAGCTTCCGCACGATGCACGCCCGGCTGGCCGAGCAGATCGGGAGCGATCCGCTCACCGGCTGCATGAACCGCCGGTCGCTGGAATCGCGGCTGCGGTCGGAGCTGCGGCACGCGCGGCGGCGGAACTCCACCGTCGCCGTCGTCGCGTTGGACATCGATAATTTCAAAACGATCAACGACACCCACGGCCATCCGGCCGGCGACGTGGTGTTGCAGCAGGTGGCCGCCATCATGAAAGTGACGGTGCGCGACACCGACGTCGTCGCCCGCATCGGCGGCGACGAGTTCCTCATCGTGCTGCCCGACGCGGCCTGGCAGGGTGCGGTGGCGTTCGCCGAGCGGCTGCGCCGGCGCGTCGACGAGCACCAGTTCGGCTTTGCCGGCACGCCGATCGAGGTGACCGTCTCCGTGGGGCTCGCCCTGGGGCGCGGCCGGGATTCGATCTCCTCCGAGCTGCTGCTCAAGGAGGCGGACGCCGCCCTGTACAAGGCAAAAACTGCCGGACGAAACCGAGTGCTCTTGTGACCGATACTCAGTTGGTGACCATCGACGACATCGAAGCCGCCGCGGAAGTGCTGGACTCGGTGGCCGTGCGCACGCCGCTGCTGCCGGCCGACACCGTGTCCGAGCGCGTGGGCGCGCCGGTGTACCTCAAGCCGGAGATGCTCCAGCGGAGCGGCGCGTTCAAGTTCCGCGGCGCGTACAACTTTCTCGCTCGCATGGATCCCGAGCTCCGCCGGCGCGGCGTGATCGCGCCGTCGTCGGGCAATCATGCCCAGGCGGTGGCGCTCGCGGCCAAGCTGTTCGGCGTGCCGGCCACGGTCGTGATGCCCACGACCGTAACGGCCGCCAAGCGCGGCGGCGCCGAACGACTCGGCGCGCGCGTGGTGCTCGCCGGCAAGACGACGGCCGATCGCATGGCCAAGGCCGAGGAGCTGGTGGAGAGTGAAGGCTTCACGCTCGTGCCGCCGTACGATCATCCGGTGATCATCGCCGGGCAGGGCACGGTCGGTCTCGAGATCGCCGAAGACCTCGAGGAGGTCGACGCGGTGCTCGTGCCGGTGGGTGGGGGCGGATTTTCCGCCGGCGTGGCCACGGCGGTCAAGGCGCGCTGTCCGCGGGCGCGCGTGATCGGCGTCGAGCCGACGAACGCGCCCAAGTTGAGCCGCGCGCGCGAAGCAGGCCACCCGGTAAAGCTCGACCACACCGCCGGACTGGCCGACGGGCTGCTCGCCGTGGAAGTCGGAGCGCTTCCGTTCGCGCACCATCAGCGATTCGTCGACGAAGTGGTGACGGTGGACGACGACGCGCTGGTGCGCGCGATGCGTATTCTGCTCGATCGAATGAAGATCGTCGTCGAGCCGAGTGGAGCGATCACCGTCGCCGCGCTACTGGAGGGCAAGTTCAAGCCGCGCGGTCCGACGGTGGCAGTGCTGAGCGGTGGCAACATCGAGTGGGACGGATTGCGTGAGCTCCTCGCCGGCTGAGTTGTCGGAGGGCGGCTGCATCGTCATTGCCGAAGACGATCCGGGCATTGCCGGCGCGCTGTCGTGGCTGTTGCGCGAGCAGGGCTACTCGGTGGTCTCGGTGGACGGGGGCGAGTCGCTGTTCGCCAACATGGAGCGCGCGGTGGCGGACCTCGTGCTGCTCGACGCCGACATGATCGAGCAGGACAACGCGCTGCTCACGCGGCTGCGCGGCGACGATCGCTGGCGCGACGTGCGGGTGATCGTCGCCGCGCCGGCCGCCGCGTCCGACAAGGAAGTGCCCGTGCTGCCCGCCGGCGCCGACGATTACGTCAACAAGCCGTTCCGCGTGCCCGAGCTGCTCGGCCGCGTGCGCACGCAGCTGCGGGCGAGCGATCAGCTCAGGACGGCGCGCGCCGCGCTGCGCGAAGCGGCCGCGGAGCTCGAGCGGGCGCGCGAGGACGCGATCAGCAACCGGCGGCTGATCGACATCCTGCACGAAGTCACGGGCGAGATGTCGGCGACGGAGATTTACAGATTGCTCACGAGGCGCCTGGCGCGCGTGCTGCAGATCTCGCACTGCTCGATCGTGCTGGCGCGGGTGGGCGATCCCACGGGCACCATTGCCGCGGCGGCGGAGGATGCCTCGATTCGCGACGTGTCGGTGCGGCTCGATCGCTATCCGGAGATCAACGCGGCGTTGGAGTCGGGCCGGCCGGTGCTCGTGCAGGACGCGCGCGTGCATCCGTTGTTCGCCGGCATGCGGGCGGTGTGGGCGGAGGAGAAGACGCCGATGGACATGCGGTCCGTCGTGTCGATTCCGTTCAGCATCGATCGCTGGCGGTCGGGCGTGCTGTTCCTGCGCACCAACCGCGCCGAGCGTGCGCTCACGCCGGACGATGTGGACTTCGCCGACGTCGCGCTGCGCGCCGCCGTGGCCGCGGTGCGCCGCGCGCAGGCGCTGGAGACGACGCGGGCCGACAATCGCCGGCTCGAGGCGCTGGCGACGACGGATCCGCTGACGCGCGTGCTCAATCGCCGCGCGCTGCTGGACCGGTTGGCGACCGAGCTGGATCGCGTGCGCCGGTATCAGTCGACGTTGAGCCTGCTGCTGCTCGACGTGGACCACTTCAAGCAGATCAACGACACCGCCGGCCACCTCGCGGGCGACAGCGTGCTGCGGCAGATCGGCGCGCTGCTTCAGGAAGCGGTGCGCACGGTGGACGTGGTCGCGCGCTACGGCGGCGAGGAGTTCGTGACGCTGCTGCCCGAAACGTCCGACGAAGGTGCCACCGCGTTCGCCGAACGGTTGCGCGAGCGCATCGCGGCGCACGCGTTCGAGGTGGGCGGCGACGAGCCGGTGCATCTCACGGTGAGCATCGGCATCGCGAGCTTTCCGTCGCCGGGCGTGGAGTCGACCGACGACCTGTTCGCCCGCGCCGACGGCGCGCTCTATCGCGCCAAGTCCGCCGGCCGCAACCAGGTGCACGTCTGATGAAGAAGTGCACCACCTGCGGCCGCACGTTCGACGATGAGGCCAATTTCTGCACCCGCGACGGCACCCGGCTCGTCGAGCGCGTGTCGCGCGCGCGCACGCCGGCGCCGGGCCTGGAGACCGCGGTGAATCTCGCCGGCCAGACGCTGCAGAATCGCTATGCGATCGAGGAGAAGATCGGCGAAGGCGGCATGTCGTTCGTCTACCGCGCCACGGACAAGGCGCGCGGCGAGCGGTGCGCGATCAAGGTGCTGAGCGCCGCGCTGTCGAAGGACGAGAACGCGATGGCGCGGCTCAAGCGCGAGGCGAGCATGGGCATGCGGCTCGTGCATCCCAACATCTGTCACATCATGCGACTCGGCGAGACTGACGACGGGCTGGTGTTCGTCGTCATGCCGTATCTCGAAGGCGAGATTCTGTCCGACCGCACGAACCGCATGCGCCAGATTCCGCTCGCCCAGGCGGTGCCGATCGTGCGCGACGTGGCGGTGGGCCTCGACGTGGCGCACGATCTCGCGATCATCCATCGCGATCTCAAGCCGGAGAACGTGATGGTGTGCGGCGCGGCCGACGGCTCGGAGCACGCGGTGGTGCTGGACTTTGGCCTCGCCAAGGAACGCCGCGCCGGGGCGGAGCTCGAGAAGCTCACGGCCACCGGCATCATCCTCGGCACGCCGGAGTTCATGAGCCCGGAGCAGCTGCGCGGCCAGGTGCTCGATCGGCGCTCCGATCTGTACTCGCTGGCGTTGATGACGTACGAGATGCTCACGGGCAAGCTGCCGTTCGAGGGGAATACGCAGCAGGAGATCATGATGGCGCGGCTGCGCGGCGATCCGATCCCGCTCGACACCATGCGTCCCGATCTGCGCTTTCCCGATGGCGTGGAGCGCGTGCTGCGCACGGGTCTGAGCCGCAACCGCGAGGAACGCTACCAGACGACGATGCAGTTCGCCGAGGAGCTGGCGCTCGCGGCGGGTGTCGGACCGTTGGGCGGCAACAGCGGGAACGGCGACAGCGCGGCGACGGACGGGCTGCTGGGCAAGTTGTTTGGCCACTAGCATGCGCCCGCACGGCGCGCGCGGCCTCTGGCTGGCGGGCGCGATCGCGATCGGACTGACGCACGCGAGCGGCGCACAGGCGGTGCGGCCGTA
>JAICKA010000208.1 GCA_025928185.1 Gemmatimonadaceae bacterium | reverse complement strand
CGCGAGCACGCTGCCTACCCAGCCGAAGCTCGACTCCACACCGCTTCCGACGCGCCAGGTGGCCAGCGCGAGTGCGCAGAGCGCGCCGCCCAGGAAGACGGCAAACAGCAACAGCGCGATCCCGAGGATCTCGCGCTTCAAGGAGGAACTGCCCACGGGTTACCGCTCGCGGTCTGGTCCGAGCTTGGTGATCTGCCGATCCTGGTAGATCGGAATGATGGGGTAGGAATCCAGCGCGGCACAGGCGATCAGGTCCTGCTCGAAGCCCGCTTCACGCAACGCACGACCATGCTCCGACGCGTCGAAGAGCCGAATGAACTGGTCGCCATACTTGCGGTCGATCAGCAGACTCGACTGCGCCGCATCGTTCAGCTCGACGCCGGTGATGCGCTTCGTCACGTTGGCCACGTATCGGCCGGCGCATCCGGCGTCCTCGAGAGCGAACTGACGTTCGCGACCCGCGCACACGATCATGATGTCCGTTCCGCCACGCAGGGCGGCCCGCAGCATCGTGAGGACCGCCGTGTAGTTGACGTACGAGCCGATGATCACGTCACGCGCGCCCTGAGTGGTGCTGATGGCCGGAGTGCCGTTCGTGGTCGTCATCAGGATCGTCTTGCCCTCGACGTGCTCGCGCGTGAACTCGAGCGGCGAGTTGCCGAGGTCGAAGCCTTCGATGCGGTTCATGCGGCGTTCGCCGGCGAGGCGCACGTCGCGCCGCTCGAACGCCTTCGACCGCATCACGACGTCGTCCGGCGTCTCGATGGGAATCACCGCCCGAGCGTCATTGGCGAGCGCCACGGTGATCGAGGTCGAGGCCCGCAGCACGTCGATCATGACGACGAGCCGGCCGGACGTTTCGGCCGGTGTCACCGAGCCGACGCCGAACGCAACGTCGATGCGCACTACGAGGGCTCCTTCATCAAATCGGTTTCCCGCTCCAGGAACTTCGTGTCGACCTCGCCCGCCGCGAATCGCGGGTTTTGCATCACGCGGGCGAGAAACGGGATCGTCGTCGTCACGCCTTCGATGATGAATCCATCGAGCGCCACGTGCATCCGCGCGATCGCCTCGGCGCGGTCCCGTCCCTGACAGATCAGCTTCGCGAGCAGCGAATCGTAGTACGGCGGCACCGTGTAGCCGTCGTAGACGTGCGTGTCGAGTCGGACCCCCGGGCCGCCGGGTGGATGAAACGCCAGGATCTTGCCGGGCGACGGCTGGAAATTGCGCGCCGGATCCTCGGCGTTCACGCGTACCTCGATGACGTGCCCGCGCAGCGGCGGCAGCTCGCTGACGCTCAGCGGCTCGCCGGCGCAGACGCGAATCTGCTCCTTCACGAGATCGATGCCGGTGAGCATCTCCGTGACGGGATGCTCCACCTGGATGCGCGTGTTCATCTCCATGAAGTAGAACGAACCGTCCTCGTCGAGCAGCATCTCGATCGTGCCGGCGCCGACGTACTCGATCGCCTTTGCGCCGGCGACGGCCGCATCACCCATCGACTTGCGGAGCGCCGGCGTCATGGCGGGACTCGGCGCTTCTTCGATCAGCTTCTGATGCCGCCGCTGCACCGAACAATCGCGCTCGCCGAGATGGATCACGTGGCCGTGTCGGTCGCCCATGATCTGGAACTCGACGTGGCGCGGTCGCGCCAGATACTTCTCGACGTACACGTCGCCATTCCCGAACGCGGACAGCGCTTCCGAGCGCGCGAGCTGGAAGGAGCGGGCGAAATCATCGGGATCGCGCGCAACGCGCATGCCCTTGCCGCCGCCGCCGGCCGCCGCCTTGATGATGACCGGGAAGCCGATCTCGCGCGCGAACTCCAATGCTTCGTCGACATCCTCGACGGGACCAGGCGTGCCCGGCACGATCGGGACACCGACCGCGGTCATCGCCGTGCGAGCCGCGGCCTTGTCGCCCATCACACGAATCTGCTCGCCGGTCGGGCCGATGAAGTCGATCTTCGACGCAAGGCAGATGTCGGCGAATTCGGCGTTCTCGGCGAGAAAGCCGTAGCCGGGATGAATCGCGTCGGCGCCCGTGATCTCGGCCGCGGCGATGATGCGCGGAATGTTGAGGTACGACTCGCGCGCCGGCGCGGGGCCGATGCACACGTCGTCATCGGCGAAGCGCACGTGCAGCGATTCGCGATCGGCCTCCGAGTAGACGGCGACCGTTTCGATTCCGAGCTCGCGGCAGGCGCGGATCACCCGGAGGGCGATCTCTCCGCGATTGGCGATCAGGATTTTCTTGAACATTCGTAGGGGGTCGGCGTCAGGCGGGGTTTTCGCCCTCGAACGCCGACCACGAATTGTCGCTCGTTCCGGCAACGCCCTGCACGCGCAGCGCGAACTCCGCTGGGCTCGTCGCGTAGAACACCGCGCTCTCGTACGAGATGACGCCGCGCGAGTAATGTTGCATGAGCGACTGATCGAAGCTCTGCATGCCGTACTGCACCGCACCTTCGCGAATGAGATCGGGGATGTTCAGCGTCTTCTCCATGTCGCGGATCTGATCGCGAACCGCGGCGGTGTTGACCAGCACTTCGCAGGCGGGAATGCGACCCGCCTTGTCGGACCGCGGCACGAGGCGCAGCGACACGACCGCCTGCAGCGCGCTGGCCAGCGAGAACCGGACCTCCGCCTGCTGGTGCGGCGGATAGAACGACAGCACCCGGTTGATCGTCTGCGTCGCGTCCGTCGTGTGGAGCGTCGAAAATACGAGGTGGCCGGTGTCGGCAGCCTTGAGCGCCGTGTCGAGCGTGTCGAGGTCGCGGATCTCGCCGATGAGGATCACGTCCGGATCCTGTCGCAGCACGCGGCGCAGCGCCTGCTCGAACGTCGCCGTGTCGATGCCGACTTCGCGCTGGTTGATGTGACAGTTGATGTCGCGGTGCAGGAACTCGATCGGATCCTCGATCGTGATCACGTTCGCCCGGCGGTTCTCGTTCACGTGCTGGATCATCGCCGCGAGCGCCGTCGATTTGCCGGAGCCGGTCACGCCGGTGACGAGCACCAGACCGCGCGGCTTCATCGCGATCTCCTCCAGCACCGGCGGCAGATTCAACTCGGCGATGGTGCGCGCCTGATACGGAATGGCGCGCATGGCGTAGCAGAGCGAGCCCCGCTGCTGGTACACGTTGACGCGGAATCGCCCGATCCCCGGTACACCGATGGCGAAGTCGGATTCCTTCTCGTCGGCGAACTGCTTGACCTGACGCGGCGTCATCAGCTGCTCGGCCAGCGTCTTGAGGTCCTCCGGCCGCAGCGGCGGATGATCGACGGGTTCGAGCTCGCCATCGACGCGCAGTGTGGGCGGGCGGCCGACCTTGAGATGTAAATCGGACGCGTTGCGGCGAATGAGCTCCTGCAGCACACCCTTGAAGTTGATGCCGCCCGCGGGCGGTGCCGCGGCCGGCGTTGGCGCGCTGGGAGCGGCGGGAGCGGAAGGCTTAGCCATTCGGATCGATCGTGAAGAGAACCTGGCCGTATTCGACCGGCTGGGCG
>JAICKA010000190.1 GCA_025928185.1 Gemmatimonadaceae bacterium | reverse complement strand
GCCGGCCAGCATGGCCTGTTCGGTGGTGCGCTGCACGTCCGCGCTCACGACGATCACCCGCGCCTCGGCGTTCATCTCGCGAAGCGTGCGCAGCACGTCCGCTCCGCTGATGTCCTCCATGGAGAGATCGAGCAGCACGACTTCGGGATGCTCCAGCGCGAACGATTCGATGGCGCTCGTGCCCGTGGAGGCCTCGATCACCGAGTGACCGGCGCGCTCCAGAATGCCGCGATGAACCCGCCGCGCGTACCCCGAATCGTCGACCACCATGATCTTCGCCATCTCGAGTGAATCAAACCATCTCACTGATGCACGACGCCAGCTCGCCCAGTGTCGCAACACGGTCGGAGATCCCGGCTTCCACAACCGCTCGCGGCATGCCGTAGACGACGCAGGAGGATTCCGCCTCCGTAATGATATGCCCGCCGCGCGCCTGAATCTGCGCCGAGCCGGCCAAACCGTCACTGCCCATGCCCGTCATCACCACGCCCAGCGTGCGGCCGCCGTACACGTCTGCCGCCGACTGAAAGAGCACGTCGACGGACGGACGATGCTGCATGTCGAGCGGCCGCAGGTCAAGATGGGCCAGGGTTTTTCCACTATCGTCACGCACGAAGGTGAGATGCCGCCCCGCCGGCGCGAGGTAGACCCGGCCGGCTTCGATCGTGTCGCGCTCCTGCGCTTCCACAACCTTGAGCGGTGAGATCTGATCGAGCCGCGCCGCGTACATCGACGTGTAGCCGACCGGCATGTGAAGCACGATGGCGATTGGCGCGGGAAAGTTCGCGGGGAGCCGTGGTACAAGATAACGCAGTGCCTGCGGGCCGCCGGTGGAAATTCCGATCACGACGATATCCGCCCGATGGGTGGCGAGCGCGACCGGCCTGGATGCAGGCTCGTCCGGCAACTCGACGGGACGCGCCGGCTGAAGGTGCGTGGCCGATGACGCCGCTTTCACCTTGCCGAGCAGCTCATCAGCAATCTCGAAAATGCGGTCGGTGGCGAGCGCCGTCGGCTTCTGGACGAACTCCACCGCTCCGAGCTCCAGCGCTTCGAGCGCCGAGGCGCCCGACTCGTGGGTGATGCTGCAGACGACGACCGGCAGCGGCCGGGTCGCCATCTGCCGCCGCAGGAACTCGATGCCGTCCACGTGCGGCATCATCAGATCCAGCGTGACGACATCCGGCGAAAGGCGCTCGACCATCTCCAGTGCTTCGCCGCCGTCGCGCGCCGTGCCCACCACTTCTATAAATGGGCTGCGGCCGAGCATCTGCGCGATCACCTTGCGCACGAATGCGGAATCGTCGACGACCAGCACCCGCGTCAGTCTGCTCATGCTCTCCATTCATGCGAGGGTTCCGGAACGTCGACCGCGGCTGACGCGGAAGGTGCGGCGATCGACTTGCGCTCGGCCTGGGCGCGCGCGCGGGCCTTGACGTACGCAAAGGCGCCGCCGACTTCAGCAAGCTGGAGGTCGACGCCCAATCGCGTCAGCGACTCGGCGGCGCCGAGAAACAGATAGGCGTCCGGCGGCATGGAGTTGTGAAACACTCGCACCACGTCGCGGATGACGTCGTCGGCGAAGTAGATGAAGACGTTGCGGCAGAGGATGACGTCGGCCGCGGCAAACCGGTGCACGTCGGCCGGTCGAGCGAGATTCGCGATGTCATACCTGATCACCCGTCGAAGGCGGTCGAGCGGCCGCCACCGGTCGCCGACAGGCTCGAAGTAGCGTTCTTTCAACTTCTCGGGCAGTTGGCGGAACGAACGCTCGGCGTATTCGCCGCGAAGGGCGCGCTCGATCATCGCGCGGCTGCCGTCGGTCGCCACGATTTCCACCGCTCCCGGTTGCAACTGGCCCGTTTCGGCGAGCGCGATCGCCACGCTGATCGGCTCCTCGCCGCTGCAGCAGGCGGCGCTCCAGATACGGAGCGGGCGATCAGGATGCCGCGCGAAATGCGCCGGAGCCACGATGTTCGCAATGGCTTGCAACTGCTCCGACTGGCGCCAGAAGAACGTCTCCGGCACCGCCAACCGGTCCATGAGCTCGGCCAGATGATTGCCGGCCGGATCGTCGTAGCGCAATAAATAATAGTAGTCGAGCAGCGACGTGAGGCCGTTCGACGTCACGAGGCCGGAGAGCTTGTCGGCGAGCAATGAGCGCTTCGGCTCGTCGAACAGCACGCCGGTACGCTCGACGATCAGATCGCGCAGCAGCAGGTACAGGCTGTCCGGCAGACTGAACACGACATTCCCGTACATCAGGGAATCGCTGGGCCGTCGATTGTCGCCCGGCGTCATCCCCGACTCAGCGCTCCCTGTGCAGCCTGTCGAACGGCCGGACTCTCGTCGGTTCGTGCCATGATGTCGAGCTGACCGCGCGCGTTGCGCAGATCGAGGCGGCCCAATCCACGAGCGGCGGCGAGACGCACGCGTGGCGACGCATCGGTGAGCGCCTGAGCGAGCAATCGCGCGGCAACGGGGTGCTTCGTGCGAGCGACGGCTTCGACGACCAGCTCGCGCGGCGTTTCCGGCGCGGTCTCCATGGCGGACGCCAACTTCGAGAGTTGTTCCTCGCCCAGCCGGGCAAGCGCCTCCGTGACGGCCGCGCCGAGGTGGGGTTCCGCGGCCAGCGAGACCAGCTCGGCGACAGCCACCTCGTTGCCGATCGCGCCGAGCGCGCGAACAGCCTGCTGCTTGACGGTCAACTCGGCGGCATCTCGCGCCAGAGCGCCGAGCGCGGCAACGGCGCGAGCTGCCGGCCGCCGCTGCCGAGCCAATGCGTCGATGGCAGCCGATTGTCGCGCTGGATCGGCGTGACGAAGCGTGCCGATCAGCGCGTCGGCGGTCGCTTCGCCACCGAAGCCGGCGAGCGCGGTCACCGCGGCAAGCGCCACGTCGGCATCGGCGTCGCGCGTCAGCGAAACGACGAGATCTGTCATGCTCGCCGAACCCAGCGCACCGAGGCTTTCGATGCAGGCAATCCGCACCGGCGTCGCGGAATCGCGCATCGCGCCCACGGCCAGCGCGGCGATGGCGTCGGCGTGCGGACGATCCGCCGCGCCGAACGCGCGCGCCACGTAGTAGCGCACCCACAGGTTCGAGTCGTGCGATGCCTCGAGCAGCGCGTGGAGCGACTCGACCGACGCGGAACGCCCGAGCGCCCGCGCCGCGGCAGCGCGCACGGTGGCGTCTTCGTCCCCTCTCACCAGCTCGCGGACCTTCGACCAGGCGGCACGCTGGTCGTAGCTGGCCAGCGATTCGATCGCCGCGCGGCGCACCAGCGCTTCGTCGTCCTCGCACAGCTCGACCATCTGCCGCAGACACGAGCCGTAGCCGAAGTAGCCAGCCACCCGCGCGGCGGATTCGCGCACCCGCGGCGAATCGTCGTGCAGCCGCAACGCGATGCTCGCCTCCGTGCGCGGGTGGCCGAGCGAGTTGATCGCCGACACCGCCGCCTGGCGCACGCCCGGATCGTCGTGATCGAGAACCTCGAGCAGCGGAGCCAGCGCGCGTTCGTCGCCAATCGCACCGAGTGCGCGGCACACTTCGGCGGCGACGTCGCTGCTCGCTGCCTCCTCGAGCATGCCGACGAGAATCGGTACCGAGCGCGCGCTGCCGGTGCGTCCGAGCACATATGCTGCCGCTCGGCGAACTCCCTCGACATCGGAGCTGGCGACGGCCTCGACGCAGTCGATGGCGCGACTGCCGCGGGCGACGAGTCGATCGGCGGCGAGCGCACGGATGTCCTCGCGGCGCAGCAGCTCGCACAACGCCGCATCGATGTCGTCGAACGGCAGCCAGGACAGCACGAGCACGATGCCGCGCAAGTCTTCGGCGCTCGCGGTACCGATCGAGCGCATCAGCGCATCCGCCGAGGCGCGCGTCAATGCGCGAGGCGCGAGGTCGGAGACGAGCGCTCCCTCGCCGACAGTTTCCTCGATGCGATTGTAAATGTTGGCCAACGCCACGGCGATCGTGGCGGCGAGGGCACCCTGCTCGAGCGGCACCGACGCGAGCGGCGTCACTACGTCTTCGCTGCCAATGGCGCCGAGGCAGGCGGCGACGGCGGGCCGCAGCATCTCGTCGTCGAGCAGCGGCACCAGCCGCTGCGCCACCGACGCATCGCCGATGCCGGC
>JAICKA010000109.1 GCA_025928185.1 Gemmatimonadaceae bacterium | reverse complement strand
GACGGGACGTAGCGCAGTCCGGTAGCGCACCTGAATGGGGTTCAGGGGGTCGCGGGTTCAAATCCCGCCGTCCCGATTCGTAACGCCAAGCACCGCAACCATTTCTGGCTGCGGTGTTTTTTTGCTGTCCAGCAGAACGCTTCATTAGGGTTGATGGCTTTCCCTAATTACGAGTCGATCGCAAATTAGGTTTATCGACTATCCCTAATTACTGATAAGGCTCGAGTAGGCTCATTCCGCGTGCCAGGGACACTCGTCACAAAGACCTGGGAGCACAATCCGGTGCTCGACGCACCGGCGCGCTATCGTCGCGCATGTCGGTACGAGGCCTTCATTCCTGTCGCGCTTTCGGCGCTCGAACTGAAGCTCGACGCGACGATCGTCGGCGCCGTCTCGGAAGCGGAGCAGGCGATACGCGATTTGAACGCGGTGCCTGCGAACGATCTTCGGGCGATGGGTCGGCTGCTGCTTCGCAGCGAGTCCATTGCGTCGTCGAAAATCGAAGGAATGCAATTGGACGCTCGAGAGCTCGCCCGTGCCGAAGCCAAGCTGGATACCGGCGGACGCATCAGTGATACCGCGCGCGACGTGATCGCCAATATCGATGCGATGATCCTGGCGGTCGACACCGCGGCGTCCGTCGAGCGCTTCGCGCAGCGAGACGTTCTCGAGATTCACCAGCGACTCATGGAGCGCGCGACGAACCGGCACGTCGCTGGTCGGTTTCGGACCGAGCAAAACTGGATTGGCGGGAACGACTACAATCCGTGCGGTGCCGAGTTCGTCCCGCCACCGCCGGACGACGTGCCGCGACTGCTCGAGGACCTCTGTCACGCGATCAACGACGACCTGCTGCCACCCATCGTTCAGGCCGCGCTCGTCCATGCGCAATTCGAGACCGTGCATCCATTCCATGATGGGAATGGCCGCACCGGCCGCGCGCTGATCCACGTCGTTCTGCGCCGCCGAAAACTTGCTGCGCACTATGTGCCGCCAATCAGCGTCGCACTGGGGATGGCCAGGCAGCGCTACGTCGCCGGACTCACCGCGTTTCGAGCCGACGACGTGCAGGGCTGGATCCAGTACTTCGCCGACGCCGCGCTGAGCTCGGCGCGTCTTGCGACGCGCTATCTGCATGCCGTACGAGCGCTGGGCGAGCGTTGGAAGGAACAGCTTCGTGCCTTGCCTGCTCCGCGATCGGACGCTGCGGCCTGGCGCTTGATTGAAGCGCTCCCGGGCCATCCGACGGTCACCACCGCGGTCGCTGCCGAAGCAACCAGCAGATCGCGCCCGCAGGTCTTGCTCGCGATCGAGCAGCTCGTCGCCGCTGGCGTGCTACGGCCGCTGTCCAACAACCGCCGGAACATGGCATGGGAGGCGGTCGGTCTCCTTGATCTCCTCGTGCAGTTGGATCTCGGAGCGTTCTGACGGCGCGCCATGTCGGTGGCCCAATATATCGTCAAACCATGACTGCACTCCAGGATCTCTATCCCGACGACTTCGCGCACTGCTACGGGTGTGGCCGTCTCAACACGCACGGGCTGCACGTGAAGACGGAATGGCAGGATGGCGAAGGCGTCGCGCACTTCCAACCGGCGCCGCATCACATCACGCTTCCGGGATTCGTTTACGGAGGGTTGCTCGCCTCGCTGGCCGACTGTCATGCGATCGCGACCGCGGCGGGTGCGACCATGGTGGCGACAGGTCAGGTTCCTGGACGCGATCCAACGCCACGATTCGTGACCGCATCGCTCAACGTGGATTTTCTTCGGCCTACGCCGCTCGGCCCCGAGCTCCTGCTGCGATCACGCGCGACCGAAATCGGCGAGCGGAAGGTCGTCGTCGGTCTCAGCGTATTTGTCGACGGTCTCGAATGCGTCAAGGCGCGCGTCGTGGCAGTGCGCGCTCCGACGACCATGCGCGCCTCGGGCGGGTCCTGAAGGCGGCCAGAGGGAAGAGATCAATTCAATCAGCGGGTCCTGTGCCGCACTCCTTCCTGGTGATGCTCATCCCAAGCCGCTTCAGGATCGCGGCGGACTTGCGATTCATGCGCCGCTCGGTCAGTTGCTTCCAGGGATACAACCCGCGCCATGCCGAGAGGATCGCGTCGAGCGCGGTGAATTGAATGCGATCGCCGTCCACGGCGCGGTAGGAGTGCTTCCTGATCCAGAACGCGTGGGTCTGACGGCCTTCATCGTCGAGGAATCGTAACGGGTCGGCACCGCGCGATGTCGGAACGATTTCCACCTTCGCGGCGCGCTCGCGCACGTCCGCCGGATTCTCCGCGGCGAACAGGCCACTGCCTCGCTTCGGAGGCAACAGAGCGTCCAACCCAGAGGAAGATACGGGCGCGGACGCGCGCTCCCCTTGCTTATCGACACGACGCTCTGCATCTTCTCTTGTAGATAACCGAGGTAAGCCATGACCCGGCCGTCCGATCTCGTCCAAGGCACACTCGATCTCCTGATCCTCCGCACGATCCAAAGCGAACCGCTGCATGGTTGGGCAATCGCGCAGCGCATTCAACAGCTCTCGAAGGACGAGCTGCGCGTCAACCAGGGATCGCTGTACCCGGCGCTCCAACGCCTCGAGCGCCAGGGGTGGATCGTTGCCGACTGGGGCGTCTCGGAAACCAATCGGCGCGCGCGCTTCTACCGCTTGACGGCGTCCGGACGCACGCGGCTCGCGCGCGAACGGGCCGATTGGGAGCGCCTTTCCGCGGCCATCTCCCTCGTCATGCGAACCGCCTGACCTCGTCGGAGGATCGATGCGTCTGTTCCACCGCACTGTTGCTCTCGCGCGCGCCTTGTTTCGAAGTAGCAAAATCGATGCGGACCTTGCCGGCGAAATGCGCTTTCACATCGAGCGCGAGACCGAAGCGAACATCGCGCGGGGCATGTCGCCCGACGACGCGCGCCGGTCGGCGCGATTGGCGTTCGGCAGCGTCGATGACTTCCGCGAGGTGTCGAGTGATGAGCGACCGGGCGCCACGGCGCGCCGTTTCATGCGCGACGTACGCTTCGGCGCAAGACTGTTGCGGAAATCGCCCGTATTCGCCGTCACCACGATCACCATCGTCACCCTCGGCATCGGCGCCGCGACCGCCATTTTCAGCGTGCTTTATGGAACGATGTTGCGGCCGCTGCCGTACACGCAGCCTGACCGACTGGTCCGCATCTGGTTGCTGAGACACGACAACCGGAACTACCCCGCCGCGGCTGATGTCGTCGACTTTCGCTCGTTGCGCTCGTTCGACGAGGTCGCGGACTATCAGGACATCAATCTCAATCTCGTCGGAGGCGCCGAGCCGCAATACCTGCAGGGCGCGGCGGCTTCGGCGAATCTGTTCTCGGTCCTGCGCGCGCGTGCGGCGATCGGCCGCACGTTTCTCCCGGGTGAAGACGCCGCCGGACACGATCATGTCGTGGTGCTCAGCGACGCGCTCTGGCGCGGCCGCTTCGCCGCAGACCCGACCATCGTTGGCAGGACGATTCGGCTCAATGACCTCGCCTACACGGTCGTCGGCGTCATGCCAGGCGACTTTCAATTTCCATCGGCCGCCTACGACGCGTGGGTGCCTCACGTCGTTCCGCCCGACGAGCTGACGCGAACCTCGCAAGACAATTACGTCGCCCTCGCCCGGCTTGCGCGCTCGGTCACCATCCAGCAAGCGCGCGCCGAGGCCGACGCGCTGGCGAAACGGTTCACCGCATCCTACAAGGGTTACAAGGACGTCCGAATCACCGTGCTCCCGATGCTCGACGACGTCGTGCGTGACGTTCGTCCGGCCCTGGTGCTGCTCATGGCGGGCGTGTCGCTCTTCCTCCTGATCGCGTCGCTCAATCTCTCCAGCCTGTTTGCCGCGCGGGCGCGCACGCGATTGGCCGAGTTTGCCGTTCGGCTTGCGCTTGGTGCGTCGCGTCCACGATTGCTCGCCCAGATCGTCGCGGAGGCCGTGCCGATTCTTGCCATCGGCGGGTTTCTGGGACTGGTGGCGGCCGAGGCGACGGTTCGATGGTTCGTCGCGACTGCACCGCCGGGTGTGCCGCGTGTCGAGAGCATTGCGGTGAGTCTCCCGGTGCTCGTCTTTTCCTTTTCCGTGCTCGTGATCTCAGGTCTGGCCGCGAGCGTTGCCCCGGCGATTCACGCCTGGAAAACGGACTTCATTGCCGCGTCGAAGGACGGTGGCCGCGGCGCGACGCGAGGACGCCGCCGCGCGATGAGCCAGCGCGCCGGCGTCGCGGCGCAGATTGCGCTCGCGCTCCCGCTGCTCGCCGGCGCATCGCTCCTCATTCGGAGCGCGATCAACGTCATGCACGTCGATCTCGGTTTCTCCACGGAGCGCTTGACCACGTTGAAGTTCGAAGCGTCACGGGTGCGGCATCCAACCGACCGGGACGTCGCCGCCTACTATACACAGTTGCTCGAGCGCGTGAGGGCGCTCCCGGGCGTTCAGGCCGCGAGCCTCGTGAACCGGATTCCACTCTCGGACATGCAGACGAACCCGGTCTACTTCCAGGATCCGACGACCAGGGTGCTCGAGCAATCGAACGTCGACTCGCGGACGGTGGGTACCGGCTACTTCGCGACGCTGGGAATCGCTCTGATTGCCGGCCGGGACTTTACCGACCGAGACGACGCTCACGCGCCCCGTGTGGCGATCGTCGACGAGCGCGTGGCGCGGCGCATGTGGCGTGGCGAGTCACCAGTCGGCAAGCGCTTTCGAGAGCCGCCGTGGCGCGGTGGAGAATGGGTGACGGTCATCGGCGTCGTGGCACACGTCCACACGGCGAGCTTTGAGACCGATCCACTGTCTCAAGTCTACTGGAGCTATCGCCAGTGGACGCAGGATGAGATGGTGCTCGCCGTTCGTAGCGCGGCCGATCAGCAGTCGTTGCTGCCGGCGGTCACGCGCGCGATCCATTCCGTGGATCCGGAACAGAGCGTCTACGATGTGAATACGATGGCAACCCTCGTCGACCATGCGCTCGCGCAGCGGTGGCTCACGACGATCCTCATCGCCGGCTTTGCGGGCTTCGCGTTGGTGCTGGCCGCGGTTGGGCTGTACGGGGTCGTCGCATTCGACGTCGCGCATCGGCTCCGCGAGCTGGGCATCCGCCTCGCGCTTGGCGCGACGCCATCGGACATCGTGCGGCTCATCGTACGAAGCGGCACCGCGATGGCACTCGTCGGGGCAGCGGCTGGGCTCGTGCTCGCCGTCGTCGCGGCGGGCATCGTGCGCACGATCCTCTACGGCGTTGCGCCGCGCGACGCCGTGTCGCTTGGCGCGGCGACGTTCTCGCTGCTCATCGTTGCAGCCTTAGCGAGCTATCTTCCTGCACGCCGCGCTGGCCGCGTCGATCCGGCCACCACGCTCAGGACCGAATAGCGACGGCGCCCGCTCGCTCGATCAATCACGGGCAAGCGCCGTCACCGGATTGAGACTGGCCAGCTCGCTCTCGTTGCACGAGTGCCATCGACGACACGGAGATTCCACCTGTGGAAATGACCGGCGGCGAAGCTCTCGTCGCGCAGCTCGTGTGCGAAGGCGTCACTGACGTCTTCGGCATTCCCGGCGTCCAGCTCGACTGGGCAACCGACGCGCTTCGCCGCGCGCAGGACAAGATCCGCTACTACGTGCCGCGTCACGAACAGACCGCGTCGTACATGGCCGACGGCTACGCGCGCACCACCGGAAAGGTCGGCGTGTGCATGGTCGTTCCCGGACCCGGCGTGTTGAACGCGAGCGCGGGACTGGCGACGGCGTTCGCCTGCAACTCGCGCGTACTGTGCATCGCCGGCCAGATCCGCGCGCACGGCATCGGACACAGCTACGGCTTTCTGCACGAGATCCCCGATCAATCAGGCGTCCTCGCCGGACTCACGAAGTGGAGCGGACAGGCGAAATCGGTCGCGGGGATTCGTGCGCTCGTGCGCGCCGCGATGCGCGAGATCGCGAGCGGACGTCCGCGTCCCGTGGCGATCGAGATTCCGCCCGAAGTCCTCGCCGCCCGCGCCGACGTCGCGCCGATCGCTCCACCGCCAAACGAAGACGGGCGCCTGCGGCCGGACGCGCGCGACATCGAGGCCGCTGCGGCGCTGCTCGACGCCGCGCGCTTTCCGGTGATCTACGTCGGCGGCGGTGTGCTCGCCGCGAACGCGTCGCCGGAGCTCCGCGCGCTCGCCGAGAAGCTCGATGCGCCGGTCGTCGCCAGTGAGAACGGCCGCGGCGGTTTGTCGGATCATCATCCGCTGTCGCTCAACGCCGTCGGAGGCCGCGCGGTCTTCGCGCACGCCGACGTCGCGCTCATCGTCGGCAGCCGCTTCATGAACATGAGCACCGGCAACGTCCTGCTGCCGCCGAATCACATCGAGTACATCTACCTCAACGTCGACGATTCAGCGTGGTCGGCGCCGCGCCCGTCGGGCGCGACGATTCACGCCGACGCGAAGCTCGGCCTCGCCGCGCTCGCCGACGCGGTGCGTCGACGTCCGGCAAAGCGCGCGGCGGATATCGCGCGCGTCCGCGCATGGGTCGACGAGCAGACGGCGCGCATCGCGCCGCAGATGGCGTGGGTGCGCGCGCTGCGCGCGAGCATTCCGGACGACGGCGTGCTGGTGAGCGAGCTCACGCAGGTGGGCTACGTCGCTGGCGTGCATTATCCAGTGTACGAGCCGCAGACCTGCATCGGTCACGGCTATCAGGGCACGCTCGGCTACGGCTTTCCCACGTCGCTCGGCGTCGCCGTCGGCAATCCGGACCGCGTCGTGGTGAGCATCACGGGCGACGGCGGCTTCGGCTGGGCGATGCAGGAGCTGGCGACGGCCGCGCGCTATCGATTGAATGTCGCCATCGTCGTGTTCAGTGACGGCGCATTCGGCAACGTGCGCATGCTGCAGCAACAGCAGTTCGGCGCGTCGTTCGCCGACGACGTGTACAATCCGAAGTTCGACACGCTCGCCGCGGCGTTCGACGTACGCTACGCGCGCTGCGACGGACCGGAGTCGCTGCCGTCGGTGTTGAAGCGCGCGTTCGCGCAAGGCGGCCCGACACTCATCGAGGCGCCGGTGGGGCCGATGCCGAATCCGTGGTCGTTGATCCGACTCAGCCCGCCGCCGGCGGGCGTCAAGGCGCCGGCGAATCCGCTGGGCGACCCGGCGGCGTAGCGCTGACGCTCCTGGCGCTCACGCTGGAATACACGTCACCCGAACCGCATCCTCGCCAACGCGATCGCTGGCAACAATCCGAAGCGGTGGCCGCGCGCCCGCAAAGTACGGCTTGCCGCGGCCGAGCACGAACGGGCGGAAGTAGAGACGATATTCGTCGATCAGACCGAGATCGGTGAGGCTCGCCGCCAGCGTTGGCCCCGCGACGTCGATCTCGCCATCGACGTCCTGCTTCAGTCTGCGAACAAGTGCGTCCACGTCCTCGGTGACCAGCGTGGCGTTCGTGCCGACTGATTTCAGCGTACGTGACACGACCCATTTCGGCTGCGCCCGCCATGCCGCCGCGAAGTCGTGGTCGGCCGCATCCCACTCCGGTCGATCCTCGTCCCAGTAGCGCATGATCTCGTACATCCGTCGGCCATACAGCGAGCCGGCGAGTCCTCGGACGTGATCGCTGAAATGACGGCCAAGCTCGACGCCCGGCGGCGGGAATTCCAACTGATCCGTGATGCCGTCGACGTAGCCATCGAGCGACTGCATCATGCCGAAGACGAGCTTGGCCATGCCTTCACGCCCCTCCAATCTCCTTCACAATGTCTGCAATTTCCCCCTTCGCCTCCGCCAACGCTGCCTTATGCTGCGGCGTGATCGGCATCAAGCTCCCTTGCTGCGCTCCATTCCCGTTGTACGCCCGCGCAATCGTCGTCAACGTCGCCCTCGGTCCCTCGCGCCCAGTCCCGAGCCGCCGCTCGAGCGCCGCATAGCGCGCCGAATCCGCTTTCGTCGTCGCCGCGCTGCGCCGCGTGCGCAGCTCCGCCGCCAGCTGCTCCACCTTCACCTGCTGCGCCTGCACGTCCATCAGAAATTCCTCATTCGCCCGGTACTGCTTGTCGCTGAGATTGAGCCCCGGATCGCCCCGCACCTCGAACGTGCGGCTCGTCGAATCGCCGTCGACGACCAGCGTCACCGTATATCTGCCCGGCGAAACGTACGGTCCACGATTCCCGATCTCGTGCATCGGCACCGGTAGCGCGCGACCACCGCTCGCCTCGTCGCCACCTTCATCACCGCCGCCGCCGCGGCGCGGCGTTGCCGGTGGCGGATCGTGCCGCAGATCCCACACGGTCCGATTGATCACGCCCGGTGTCGACTTGCCGCCGATGTCGCG
>JAICKA010000261.1 GCA_025928185.1 Gemmatimonadaceae bacterium | reverse complement strand
GCGTCGCTGGCCGGGCATCTCAAGCTCGGCAAATTGATCTACCTCTACGACGACAATCGCGTCACGCTGTCGGCGGGAACCGACATCACGTTCAGCGAGGATCGCGCGCGGCGCTTCGATGCGTACGGCTGGCACACGCAATCGATCGGCGACGGCAACGATCTCGCTGCGATCGACGGCGCGCTGCGCGCGGCCCGCGCCAAAACGACGCGCCCGTCGCTGATTCTCGTCCAAACGCACCTCGGTTACGGCTCGCCCGCCAAGCAGGACACGTTCGAGGCGCATGGCTCGCCGCTCGGCGTCGATGAAGTGCGCGCGACCAAGCGCAATCTCGGCTGGCCAGAGGAACCGCCGTTTTTCATCCCTGAACATGCGCTCGCGCACTTTCGCCGCGCGATCGAACGGGGCGCACGCGACGAAGCGGCGTGGAACGGTCGATGGGCCGCGTACGCGCAAGCGTTTCCCGACCTCGCTCGCGAGCTCGAGCAGGTGCTGCGCGCTGAGTTGCCGGCGAACTGGGATGCGGACGTTCCGATCTTCCCGGCGGACGCGAAAGGCATGGCCACGCGCGTCGCCTCGGGAAAGGTGATGAACGCGATCGCGCCACGCGTGCCGGCGTTGATCGGCGGTTCGGCCGATCTCGATCCGTCCACGTTCACGGCACTCGCGGGATTCGGCGACTTCGAGGCCGCCGGCGCGAGCGCTCGCGATCGTCAGGGGTCGGACGGCGGTGGCTGGAGCCTCACCGGCCGCAACCTGCACTTCGGCGTGCGCGAGCATGCGATGGGCGCAATCCTGAATGGTCTCGCCGCTCACGGTGGAACCGTGCCGTTCGGCGCCACCTTCCTCGTCTTCTCGGATTACATGCGTCCGCCGATGCGCCTCGCCGCGCTGATGGGATTGCACGTGCTCTACGTATTCACGCACGACAGCATCGCACTGGGCGAGGATGGATCGACGCACCAACCCGTCGAACAGCTCGCCGGCTTGCGATCGGTGCCCCGGCTCGTCGTCATCCGGCCGTGCGACGCCAACGAGACCGCCGTCGCCTGGCGCGTCGCACTGGAAACACGCGACCGCCCGGTCGCGCTGATATTGACGCGGCAGCATGTGCCGACGCTCGATCGCCGTGAATTTGCGGCCGCCGGGGGCTTGCGGCGCGGCGCGTACGTGCTGGCCGATGCGCCGGACGCGAAACCCGATCTCATCCTGATCGCGGCGGGATCCGAAGTGGGCCTGATCGTGGCGGCAGCGCGCGAGTTGCGCGCACGGAACGTCCACGCGCGCATCGTTTCGATGCCGAGTTGGGAACTGTTCGATGCGCAGCCCGTGGAGTACCGCGACGCGGTCCTGTCGCCGTCGACCCGCGCGCGCCTTGCCGTCGAAGCCGGCGCGTCACAAGGCTGGCATCGCTACGTCGGCGATCATGGCGATGTGCTGGGCGTCGATCGGTTCGGCGCGTCGGCACCGGGCGACGTGCTGTTGCGCGAGTATGGCTTGACGGTGGAGAACGTGTGCAAGCGAGCGCTCGCGGTACTGGAATAAATCGTCAGACGACGCCCATGCACGGACCTGCGCATCCGGCCGCGAAGGCGGAGCCAAGGCTCCCGGTGACGACTTGGGCGTACTCCTGTGAAAGCGCTCGCTCAGGACGCGACCACGCTCAACGCCTTGCCACTGTGATGCAGGATCGCCGGTTCGCCGGGATGATGGTCATGCTGGCGTACGTCGTACATCGTGTTGTCGGCCGTGGTTCCCAGTTTGTGCACCCCGACAACGGTGCCGTGGCCGATGGCGCTCCGATAGTGCCAGGTCACGTTCGTGCCGGGGGGAATGGTTTCGAAAGCTATCGCGGGCTTTGCCATGTCTGTACTCCTGGATTATGTATCTGGCTCGAATCTACAGGGACGCCGGCAACGGCACCATCGGCAAGTTTTGACTAAGCGAGTCGGGCATTCTCGATTCGGTCGGCCGGGCGCAAGAAAGGCCGACGTTCACCGACAAGAGCCGGGCACGCACCGTCTGCGTCATCGGCGATCCCCGCTGTTCTCGCCCGGCGCGCGCAGATACCGCAACATCATGGTACCGTCGGAAACCAGCACGTGATGAAGCGTC
>JAICKA010000264.1 GCA_025928185.1 Gemmatimonadaceae bacterium | reverse complement strand
GTCGTGCTGCTCGATCTCTCCATGGAGGACATCAGCGGAGCGGACGTGCTGCGCACGCTTCGCGAGATGAACGCCGAGGCGCGGGTGATCGTCGTGAGCGCGGACGTGCAGCGCACCACCGAACAGGCCATGCTGGCCGGCGGGGCCGACCGTTTCATGTCCAAGCCGGCGAGCGCCGATCAACTCCTCAGCGCCGTGGCCGAAGTCCTGCGAGACTCCACCCCATGAATCTCGACGATTTCGCGCTCGACGCGTTGGGCGAGCTGTTCAACGTCGGGCTTCATCGCGCGGCGGCGTCGCTGTCGGAGATCACCGGACAGCGGATCGACGTCGACATGCCGCGGCTGATCATCTGTCCTATTGAAGAAATCGAAAAACCGCTGGCCGAGCTGGTGGGTGGAGAGGTGGCGACGGTGCATCAGATCTTTGGCGGCGCGGTAGCCGGCGACGCCGTGCTGCTGCTCGAACACGACAAGGCCGCCGAGCTGACCAAGCTGATGACCGACGGTGAAGCGGCTCTCGGCGGACGACTCGATCAGTCGGCGCGCGAAGTGTTGGCCGAGATCGGCAACATCGTGCTCGGCGCCTGTCTGAGCGGGTTCGGCGACATGCTGGATCTGCCGGTGTCGTTCCAGGTGCCGCGCATCCATATCGAGTCGCTCAAACAGATCCTTCGTTCGTTGCGCGTCAGCACGAACGAAGTGCAATACGCGGTGATCGCCGCCACGCAGTTCCGATTGAGCACTCTGGCCGTCGACGGGTACCTCGTCGTCGCCGTGGGAGCGAAGTCGCTCACGCGGGTTTCTCAGGCCCTGGCCCGCCGCATCGCTTGATATGATCGAGCGGGATGCGCTGTCGACTGGCGCTCCATTGGTGAATCTCGACCAGATTGGCGACGCGCTCGACGTCGGCATGCTCGGCGTCGACCGGCAGCTCGTCGTGACGATGTGGAACCACTGGATGGAATCCGCCACCGGCCGAAGCGCGGCCGATGTGGTCGGACGGCGTCTCGACGAAATCGACCCCACGCTCACGGCGGCATCGCGCGCAGCACTCGAACGCGCCGTGAGCGGGACCATGGTCGTGCTGTCGCAACGATTGCACGGCTATCTCATCGAGATTCCGGCGCCGAGCGGCCACGAAGGCTTTCGTCGCATGCAGCAGAGCGTGCGCATTCTTCCCGTCGCCGACGCGAACGGACAGCCCGTTGGCGCGCTGGCTTTGATTCGCGACGTCACCGAGCGCGTGGCGCAGGAAGCCGAATTGCGGTCGGCGATGGAGGCGGCGCAGGAAGCCAATCGCGCCAAGTCGGACTTTCTCGCGGCGATGAGCCACGATCTGCGCACACCGATCGGGGCGATGCTGGCGTATGCCGATCTGCTGGCGCAGGACATGTTCGGAACGGTGACCGAGGTGCAGCGCGACAAGCTGCTGCGCATCAAGCAGGTCGGCGCGCACCTGCTGTCGATCGTCGACGAGATCCTGACGTTCGCGCGCATCGAGGCGGGCCGCGAACCGGTGCACCGCGAGCCGTTCGACGCCTCGCAGCTCGTGCGCGATGCCGTGCTCTCGGTGGAACCGCTCGCCGCCAGCAAACAGCTCGAGCTGGTGTGCCGCTATCCGGAGCGGCCGGTCCCGATCGAGACGGACGTGATGAAGGTGAGGCAGATTCTCGTGAACCTGCTCGGCAACGCAGTCAAGTTCACGGAACGGGGGCGCATCACGGTGGAGGTCGACGGCAGCGATCCGGCATCGGTGGCGTTCGTGGTTGCGGACACTGGGCCGGGAATCACCGAGGACGATCAGCGGCGAATCTTCGACTCGTTCGTGCAGGGCGCGCAGGGCGCCGGCCGCGCGCAGAGGGGAAGCGGATTGGGACTGTCGGTGAGCCGATCGCTGGCGCGGCTGCTCGGGGGAGACGTCAGTTTGCGCAGCACGCCGGGGGAGGGGGCGGAGTTTACGGTGAGGCTGCCGAGGTAGCTGGACCGTTCGTGGTCCGTGGTCCGTGGGGGCCGTGAAAGGTCGAGATGGGGCGGCCTGAGAACTCAGATACTCATTTCCCTC
>JAICKA010000164.1 GCA_025928185.1 Gemmatimonadaceae bacterium | reverse complement strand
GCCGCAGTCGCCTGCTGCGCGAGCCGGATCGCCTCCGTGAAGTAGCCCTCCGCCCGCTGGAAATACTTCACGCGGTCCTCGGCGGGACCGTCGTCGATCACGCTGTAACACGCGAACTCGCCGAGCGTCCGGTCGGCGAAGCCGGCCAGCATGTTCGCCCGCGCCGCGTACGGGCTGTGCTCGTAGTCGAAGCCCTGGATGGTCTTCATGCGGTCGACGCCCGACTCCGTCTCGAAGCGCGTGCTCTGCATGTTGGCCCAGAGGCCGTTCACGTCCTCCGGCCTGATGATGCCGTCCGTCCACAGCGCTTCAGGCGCGTAGCTGCCGCCATGGCCACTCTCGTCGGCGGTGATCGACGAGAAACGCGTCAGCTCGTCGTACTGGTTGGACAGATCCGCCGACATGCCCACCACCAGCGGCGGCACGGCGTCCGGGGTGAACAGAGCCGCGTCCAGAATCGGTCCGGGGTTCGTCACGTCCAGGTAGCCCTTGCAGGCACCGAGCGATGAGACCATCCCCATCGCCGCCGCGAGCGACACCAGACGCATGGTTCGAATTCGAATCATTGTATGAGAATCCTCTGTCAGCGTCAGAAAGTCAGTCGAACAGTCGCCAGGAACGTCCGATACGGCGGAAGCTGGTAGTACTCGCGGCGTCCGAGGCCGTTGCCGGCGTCGGAGGCGTCGCTCGACTCCGGGTCGACGCCGTCGTACTTCGTCCACGTGAACAGGTTGCGGCCGGCGAGCACCAGCGTCGTCGAGCCGCCGCGGGCGAACGAGAACTTCTCCGGCAGCCGGTACGACAGCGACACCGAGCGGAGCTTCACGAAGTCCGTCTTCGAGAACCAGAAGTCGCTGTTCTGAATAGCGCTGCTGATCGCGCAGCGCGCACGCTGCATCGCCGTGAAGCCGGCGAGCTGCGAGGCGTCGTCATCGGCGGTGTTCGCTTTGCCGTCCGGCCCGTACGAGGCGCGGATCGCCGCCTGCGTCGCGAAGCACGGCTGCCATACGAACCGCCGCTCGTTCTGATAGCCGACGTAGTTGTCGAGCATGCCACCGTGCTGCTCCTCGAGCAGCCCGTCCAGCGTCAGGTTGTTGTGGAACGTGATCGTCGTGCCGTAGCTGAGCAGGTGGTTCGGGTACTCGTTCCCGATGAAGTTGTTCGACGTCGGCGCGAAGGTTGGATCGGCGAAGTCGTTCGGATTCGTCACCACGTCGCCGAAGTAGCTCGGCACCGGGAAGCCTTCGGTCACGTAGCTGCTCAGGCCCGTGGAGATCGGCACGCCGCCGACGTTGCCGGCCTTGCTGGCCAGCGACGTGAGGTTGAAGCGGACGTCCCACTGCAACTGGCTGTTGCGGATCACCGTGCCCGTGAGCTGCGCCTCGAGACCGCTGTTGTGCAGCGTGCCGACGTTGGTGAGCTGCGAGCGATCGAAGCCCTCCGACGCCGGGTACACCACGCCGATCAACGCGTCGCGCGTCGTCGCCCAGAAGCCCGTCATCTCCAGCGCGATGCGCTGGTCGAACGCGCCGGCGTCGAAGCCGACCTCGTTCTCGCGCGTCACTTCCGGCCCGAGGTTCGGATTGCCGCGCTGGGCGATCGATACGCCCGGCTGGCCGTTGTCGCCGGGGACCGGATCCCACGTGCGCACCGCGTCGAACGCGCCCGGCGCCTTGCCCGACGTGCCGATCGCGCCGCGCAGCTTCAGCGTCTCGATGAACTTGCCCGGCCACCACGGCTCTTCAGAGATCACGTACGACGCGCTGATCTTCGGGTACGTCTGGAGGCCAAAGCTCGAGCCGAACGCGCTGTTGCCGTCGACCCGCAGGCCGCCGGTGACGAACAGCCGATCCTTCCAGCCCACCATCTCCTGGAGGAAGAAGCCGCCGTTCACCACGCGCGGTTGCGTCGCCGTGCCGAGGGTGACCGTCGAGAAGGATTCCAGCGTCGGTTCGCCGGGGCCGGACAGGTGCGACGCCGAGAGGCCCGTGTACTTCTCGCGGTCGTCGAACAGCTGGCCACCCCACGAGAACGTGGACGCAATGCCGAGCATGTTGTTCTGGTACGAGCCGGCGTAGTCGAGCGACAGCTTGGTGTGGTACCACTGCGCATCGTTCATCGCCCCGGACGGCAGCGCAAGGAACCCGAACGGCTCGAGCGAGTTGTTGTCCTGATTGTTGTAGTCGTAGCCGACGTTGAACCGGTTCGTGAGGCCGGTGAGCGGCGCCCAGTTCGCGGTGAAGCCGGTGATGAAGTGGTCGGAGTTCGTTTGGATTTGCTGATCGAGGATGTAGGCGTTCGTCACGCACGTGACGCCCGCCGGCACGTTGGCGCAGTCGTCGCCTTCGCCGCCCTTGAAGTTGTTGCTCGACCCGCGCATCACGTTCAGCGCGAATCCGTTCGCGAGGTTGCCGTCGCCCACCCAGCCGATGTGGTTGCGGTCGTACGCGGTGTTGAGCGTGAGCAGCAGGTCCTTGGCCGGGGTAAACCCGAAGTTGCCGCGGAAGCCGCCGCTCCGATCCGCGCCGGTGCGAATGACGCCGTTCTCCTGCGAGTAGTTGCCGGACAGGTAGTAGTTCAACGCGTCGGCGCCGCCGCGCACGTTCATGTCGTACCGCTCGACCGGACCGTTCTGCAGCCAGGTGCCGCTCGCCGGGCAGGTCGGGTCCATGTACTGCGTGCCGTTGCCGGCCGTCTTGATGCCCGCGCAGTTGTTGAAATTCAGGCCGTTCGGATCCGACTTCGGTCCCACGTGGCCTTCGGAATTCACGCCGCCGGATGCCGAGAAGTTCCACTGCGGCGCGCCGGAGGTGCCGCGCTTGGTGAAGATCTGGATCACGCCGCCCGACGCTTCCGTGCCGTACAACGTCGTCGCCGCGGCGCCCTTCACGATCTCGATGTGATCGATGTCGTCCGCCTTGATGTCGTTGAAGGCGTTGGTGCTCTGGCGGGCACTCGGCACCGTCGGGCCCGGGTCGCTGTAGATGCGCACGCCGTCGACGTAGATGATCGGGTTGTTGCCCTGGGTGATGCTGTTCACGCCACGCAGGCGGATCGTACCGCCGGTGCCCGGCTGGCCCGAGTTGCCCAGCACCGTGATGCCCGGCGCGCGCGCGTCGAGAATGTCCTGGGTGTTGGTGACCGGTTCGGTCGCGAACGCCTTGGTGTCGATCGTCGCCATGGCGTTGCCCACTTCCTTCTGGCGCGATGCCGCCGCGGTGCCGGTGACGACCACCGCGTCGAGCGACAGCGCCGCCTGCTTGAGCTGGAAGTCGACGACCACGCTGTCGCGCGCCGGCACGACGACGCCGCGCGTCTGCGCCGCTTCGCCGATGTGCGTCACGCGCACCTGGTGCGCGCCGGCGTCGACGTTGGCGATGCGGTACGTGCCGCTCGCGTCGGTGCGTGCGCCCTGCACCGTGCCGACCACCGAGATCTGCGCATCGGGGATCGGCATGCCGGTGCCTTCGTCCTTCACCGTGCCGTGAATCACGCCGGTGTTCTGCGCTCGCAACGTGCCGGCGCCTGACAACAGCGCCAGCGCCGCAACGGCGCACGCGATCGCCCCTCGGGCGACGAGCGTTTTCATATAAGACCTCCGCATCGAGTAGTCGGGCATTGAGTTGGTTGAAGTGGGCAGGATCACGGGCCGGTCCTGGGTGGAAGGCGCTGAGGGGAGGCTGCGGCTAGCGGAATAGGTGGAAACGGCAGGAGTGAGCCGGCCGCAATAGCGCGGCGGCTCCGATCAGGGAGTCGCGAAATTCGCATTGGTCCAGCAACAGTGGGGAGGAGCGGAGAACCACGAGAGCGCAGTGCCGACGTCGGCGAGCGCGGACCAGCGATGGCGCGGCAAGGTTAAGGTTGGGAGAGGGGGGCCGCAAGGGTGAGGGGACGAACTGGACTTGGGGTGAAGGGGATTTGTGGAGTCTTTCGTTCGGGTCAACTGCGCTCGGGCTGGCGTGTATTAGCGTGGAGTCTTTGTTGGGCTCTCAACTGCGCTCGGGCTGGCGGAGTTGGTGTGGACGCTCCGAGCCTGCGCAACGCGAGCCCCAGTGAAGAGCGGGATAGCCTGGAGCTGGTGAGGGGCCAGCATACCTACCGGCGAGAAGAGGAGCGCTGAGCGCTGAGTGCTCCGCCGGTCAAATGACGCAGTGCTGAGAGCTCAGACGCTCAGGTCTCAGACGCTCTTCACTGGGGCTCGCGCCGCGCCGGCTCGGAGCCTACCGGGCGATAGTGGCCAGCCCGAGAGCCGTCGCTCGCAGCTCCCGTATCGTCGCGCTATGGCCCGTCCTCGAGCAGCCGCTTGCGGAGCCCGTACATCATCTTGCGAACTTCCACGGTTTCGGCCATGAGCGCACTGGCGTCCGCCGCGCGCAGGGCCCCGCGTTCGCCGGCCGAGAGGAGATGGTACTCGGTCTCGTTCGCCGACTTGATCGAAATGCCGAGATAGCGGGCGAAATCGCGCGGGGTGTCGGCCGCGCAGCCTTCGACGATGTTGGCCGGGATCGACTCGGCCGCCCGCGTCAATTGCGTCTTTAGGTTGGCGAAATCCCGCCGGCGCACGCGCCGGCACGCTTCATCGATCGCGATGTGCAGCGCATGGGCGCGGCGCCAGACGAACAGCTTGCGGAACTCTCGCATGCGAGAACAGTGAGATCGCCCGTGGGGTTCTCCCGCACCATTGTATCGCCGCTAACATCGGATTCTTTCGCCGCGTCACAGCTGATGGGATGATGGCTTCGGCAGCCGTCGGCGGGAGCTCCGAGCAACGGCTCACGGGCTGGCGTCTGGCGGCTTGGACGTCCCGAGCCTGCGCACCTCGAGCCCCAGTGAAGAGCGTCTGAGACCTCAGCGTCTGAGCTCTCAGCACTGCGTGGTCTGACCGGCGGAGCACTCAGCGCTCAGCGCTCCTCTTCTCGCCGGTAGGTATGCTGGCCCCTCACCAGCTCCAAGCTATCCCGCTCTTCACTGCAGCTCGCCCTGCGCAGGCTCGGAGCGTCCACGCCAACACACGCGAGCCCGAGAGCAGTTGCTCGCCGCTCACCCCCCGCGCCCTTTTCACGCCCAACCCCAGTCCGCGCCCGTATTTCCCCAACCCCGCACCATTTTCACAATTGCGCCCCGCTCGCTCTCGCACAATATTCATATCTCATCGCTCACAGCGCACGTATTTCACTAATGCCG
>JAICKA010000251.1 GCA_025928185.1 Gemmatimonadaceae bacterium | reverse complement strand
CTTCACCACGACGTCGCGGCCAAGCGCCTCCTCACGAGCGACGAACACGCGGCTCATCCCTCCGCCGCCGATCTCCCGCTCCAAGGTGTATGCTGTACCGAGCGATGCCTGAAGCTGGTCGCGGAGCGGGTCGGGCACGTGGTAGGGGACAGGGAGCGTAGTCGCACGAACCGGCGCCAACATATAGCGTCCGGCAGGAGCGGGCAAACATCCGACGCCATGCCTGCCGGCTGGGCCGCTGCCACCTACGCCATCTCCCTATGTGCGCATCGTCTTCGCCAATGGCCGCGACCCGGTTCCCAGCGGGATCTCAAAATGGTTGTGCCGACACATCTCCCGGGAGGTGTGTCCGTGGAACCAGAAATTCGCGCTGCCGATGCGGGAGGAGGCGTTCCGGCCGCGCGCCGCCGTCGCGGGCAAGGGCGCCCGCACGCTCGCGCGCGAGCTATTAGAAATGTCGCAAGAGGAGTTCAGCGCGGTGCGCATTCGCCAATGAAACGTGCCAAGCCGCGCGGACTGCAGCGGAACGCGCAGACCATGCTGGCCAATCTCGATGGCGCCGCGGCTCGCCCGAATCCGGAGCTCGCCCGGCAGGACGAGCCCGCCATCGTCTGAGCGGACGGCGAAACGCCGCAGCCGGCGGATCGTAGTACTCGGATGACGCAGCCCGCCCCCGAATTCCTCGACCTCCAGGCCGCGCTCGCCGGCGAGTACTCGTTGCAACGCGAGCTCGGCCGCGGCGGCATGGGAATCGTCTATCTCGCGCGCGACGTGCAGCTCGACCGCGACGTGGCGATCAAGGTTCTTCCGGCGCATCTCGCGCGGGACGCCGAGTCACGCGAGCGCTTCCTCCGTGAAGCGCGGACCGCCGCCGGTCTCTCGCATCCGCACATCGTGCCGATCCACCGGGTCGGCGACGTGCGCGCGCCGGGCGGAAGCGGCGGTGATGCCGGGCACGTCGTCTTTTTCGTCATGACCTACGTCGAAGGCGAAACCCTCGGCGATCGGCTGCGTACGAAAGGGCCGCTGCCGCCGGCGGAAGCCTCGCGCATCATGCGCGAGGTGGCGTGGGCGCTGGCGTACGCGCACGGGCGCGGCATCGTGCATCGCGACATCAAGCCGGACAACATTCTTCTCGAAGCAGGCACCGGCCGCGCGCTCGTCACGGACTTCGGCATCGCACGCGGTGGGAGCGGAATTGGTCCGCAGACCGATCCCGGCAAGATCATGGGGACTGCACATTTTATGAGTCCCGAGCAGGCGCTGGGCGACGCGGTCGATGGCCGCAGCGATCTGTACTCACTCGGGGTGGTCGGGTATCTCGCCGTGAGCGGTCGGTTGCCGTTCGAGGCATCGACGCTGCCGGCATTGCTCGCCCACCAGTCAATGCAATCCGCGCCGTCGATCGCTCGTGCTGCGCCAGGCCTTTCGCCGATGCTCGCAACTGCAATCGACAAATGCCTCGCACGCGATCCGGCCGAGCGCTTCGACGATGGCGAGGCGTTGGCCGCTGCACTCGCGCCGGCGCCGGAATCGCGACCCGCGCTGCCAGCGACGCTCCGCGCCTGGGTCGTTGCCAGGAATCCGCTGCTCGTTCCGTACCTCGGCTGGTCGAGCGCGTTCGGCGTGCTCACGATCGGCAACGCGGTCGCGCTCGCGACGGGCAATCCGGGGAGCAGCGTTCGCGACGTTGCGCTGCTCGTCGCACTCACCGCTGCGCCGCTGGTGCCGATCATCGGCTATCACCTCGATCAGGCGCGGCGGCAGTTCCGAGCCGGACATACGCTCGCCGACCTGCGAACCGCGCTGGACGTCGCACGCCGCGAGCGCGCGGAAACGGAGGCCGTGGTGCGCACGGAGGCAGAGCCGAGCAGCCATCGACTGCTGCGAGTCGGAACGGTCGGGTCGGCGACATGGTTCGCCGTGACAGCCGGCCTGATCGCCGAGGGCACGATCAGCGAGCACACTGTGTCGATCGCGTGGTTTCTGGTTCCGCTCCTCACGACGATGCTGCTCGGCGCGGCGAGCAACGCGCTCGGCGTGCAATTCATACCCACCCGAGTGCGCGACTGGTGGCAGACGGGAATTCGCGAACGGCTCTGGAACAGCCGCGCGGGTGCATGGATTGCGCGGCGGCTCGGAGCGCCGGCGCAGTCGCGCGCGGTGGGGGCCGGTGTGTTCCGGCCGACGGAGGCGGCGCTCGGCGTTGCGGCTTCAGAACTCTTTGAAGCGCTGCCGAAGGCGTATCGGGAGCAGCTGTCGGAGCTGCCGGCGATCGTCGAGGCGCTCGAAGCG
>JAICKA010000056.1 GCA_025928185.1 Gemmatimonadaceae bacterium | reverse complement strand
GTTCCGCCTCATGCGCTGCACGGCTTCGGTGACGAGCTCCCACGGATCGTACTTCTGCGCGGGCTCGTCTTCCGACGCCTTCACGAGACCAGCGAGCGCGTTGTAGCTGTAGTACTCGTCGCAGTTCTGGACGAGCAGATCGCTCGATGATTCGCGGATGCCGACGCCGATGACGTATTTGCCGTACTCTTTGAGCTTGATGACAAGACTCGAAAAGTCGGAATCGCCGGAGAGCAGAATGAAGGTGCCGATCTCCGGGCGCGTGAAGACGAGCTCGAGGGCGTCGATGGCCAGGCGAATGTCGGTCGCGTTCTTCTTCGACGAACCGTAGGCCGGAGCGAAGATCAGATCGATCGACGCTTCGGAGAGCGGCACGATGTATTGCGGGTAGCGTCGCCAGTCGGCGTAGGCGCGTTGCACCGCCACCTTGCCCTTGATGATCTCCGACGAGAGGAGGCTTCGCAGCTCCTTGCCCAGGTCGGAGCGGATGCCCATGGTGACGTTGTCGAAGTCGATGAGCAGCGCGGCATTGGGAGCGTGCAGCGGGGTCACGACGTGGGGGGCGGCGGCCATGGCCTGCGGCCCGCGGTGGATGAGCGCGGTTTGCGCGCGTGCTGGGGTGCGTGGATATCGCGAATTCATGTAGAGCTCTGCGGATCAGAGATCCGTGATGGCGGCGAAGCGCTCCGTGAGCGCCAGCCGCTCGGCCACTGGGCCGGATGGTGCGTTATCACCGTAACGCCGCGCGCGCCATCGGCTGTTCCACGCGCACGTGGACAATACCGGTCTCGCAAGCGACGTCGGGAAGGGAATTTAGGGTGACCCACCGCGTAAAGCCAGCCATACGAGGGTAGTAGGCACGTGAGCCGTTCGGTATGTTTGACAGCGAAACCGCTGTCACGCGCCTCTCGTACGGAGTTCCTGTGAAGCGTGTCGGGTTCCGCGGCCGCCTCTTCCTCATCCTGCTGGCCTTCGCTCTCATCCCCTCCATTCTGATCTCGCTCGCCTGGAGCGGAACGGGGTCGTATTTGTTGCCCCTCGCCGGCGCCACGGCGGCGTGGGACAGCGTGGCGGCGACTGGCGAACGTGCCGCCGCGGCGGTGCGTCACGCACCGCTGACGAGGGCGGAACGACGCGCGCTGGACGTGCACGAAGCCACGCTTCGACAGAGCGCCGTTCGTGCGCGGCAAGCGGAATTCGTATTTCGTGAAGCCGCCCGCAAGCTGGTCATCGCGGCGCTGCTGGCGGTCATTCTCGTCGGCATCGTCGCGTCACGCGTCGCGGGACACCTGAGCCGGAATCTGAGTCGACCGTTGCAGGAGCTGGTGGGATGGACCGAGCACCTCGGACGCGGCGATCCGTTGCCGACGACGCCGCCGCGGCGAGGTGCGCCGGAGTTCCATGTATTGCGACTCCGCATGCGCGAAATGGCGGCCGAGCTCGAGCTCGGCCGGGCACGCGCGCTCGAAGCCGAGCGCGCCGCGGCGATGCGCGAAACGGCCCGACAGGTGGCGCACGAGCTCAAGAATCCGCTCACGCCGATTCGCTTCGCCGTCGACCGGTTGCGCCGCGACGCGCCGCCCGAGCTGGCCGAAACGGTCGAGGTGCTCGGCATCGAGTCGCAGCGGCTCGAGGAGATGGCGCGCAGCTTCTCGCAGTTCGGCAAGCTGCCCGAGGGTCCGCGTGCCGAAGTCGACCTGGGCGAGCTGGCTCGCTACACGGCGCGCGCGACGATTCCCCCGGAGCTTCACGTTGACGTGGACATCGAAAACGAGTTGCCGATGATCCACGGACATCACGACGCGCTGGCGCGCGCGCTGTCGAACGTGATGCTCAACGCCGTGGACGCCTGTCGCGGCACCGGTCGCGTCGGCGTTCGTGTGCGTCGCGCGAACGAGGACGGACGAAACGCGGTGGAGATCGCGGTGTCCGACTCGGGATGCGGCATTCCACCCGAGCAGCTCGAGCGGATCTGGCAGCCGTACGTGACGTCGAAGCCCGGGGGCACCGGGCTCGGACTCGCCATCGCGCGCCAGACAGTGCTCGCGCACAACGGCGAAGTCGGCGCGCGGAGCGTCGTCGGCCGCGGCACGGAGATTCGTTTCGTGCTGCCAGTCGATGGAAAAACTACAGGAGAGAACGATGTACATTGACGGCACTCTCGTTCCCATCGTGTTGTTCATCTCGATGGGGGCGACGACGATCGGCGTCTCGTTCGCGAGAGCCTTCGGACGGCGCCGCGACAACGAGCCGCTGCAACGCTCGATGCCCGCCGATCTCACCACGCGCCTCGAGCGCATGAAGCAGGCGATCGATTCGATTGCGATCGAAGTCGAGCGGATTTCCGAAGGCCAGCGCTTCACGACAAAGCTGTTCGCCGAGCGGCAAGGGAGCCTGCCGCCGACGGATACGCCCGGTTAGCATCGGAACATGCCGAGCGTTCTCATCATCGACGACGAACCGAACATCCGCCGGATGGTCGGCGCGTTGCTCGCCGCCGAAGGCTACGAGGTGCGCGACGCGCCGGATGGCGCGGCGGGATTGGCGCACGCGATGGAGTCGGAGCCGGACGTCCTCCTGCTCGATCTCATGATGCCGGGCGAGCTGGATGGCCTTGCCACGCTCGGCAAGCTGCGCGAAGCGCTGCCCGACGTGCCGGTGGTGATGATGAGCGGCCGCGCCGGATTGAGCGACGCCGTCAAGGCAACGAAGCTCGGCGCTTTCAACTTTCTCGAAAAACCGCTGAGCCCCGAGAGCGTGCTGCTCGCCCTCGCGTCGGCGATGGAACTGCGTCAGGCGCGCCGCGAAGCGCGAACCCTGCGCGCCGACCTCGGCCTGAGCGGCGAGATGATCGGCGACAGTCCGGCGATGATGCAGGTGCGCGCGATGATCGAGCGTGTCGCGCCGACGGATGCGCGCGTGCTCATCACCGGCGAGTCCGGCACCGGAAAGGAGCTCGTGGCCGCGGCCATCCACGTGACGAGCGCACGGCGCGACCGGCCGTTCGTCCGCGTGAACTGCGCCGCCATTCCGCGCGACCTCGTCGAGAGCGAGATGTTCGGCCACGAGCGCGGTGCGTTCACCGGTGCGACCGACCGCCGGCTCGGCCGCTTCGAGCTGGCGCACCGCGGCACGCTGCTGCTCGACGAAGTAGGCGATCTGGGCGCCGAGGCACAGGCGAAGCTGCTCCGCGCCATCGAGGCACGGGAGATCGAGCGCGTCGGCGGCGGCAAGCCGATCCGCATCGACGTGCGAATCGTGTCGGCGACGAACAAGGATCTCGCGCGCGCCCTCACCGACGGCAGCTTCCGCGACGACCTGCTGTTCCGCCTGAACGTGATTCCGATCGCCATTCCGCCGCTGCGTGAGCGGCCGGGCGACATTCCGGCGCTGGTACGCCACTTCTCCGCCCTGCACCGCATGCGCACCGGCCGGCCGCTGCCGACGTGGAGCGACGACGCCATCGCCGCGTTCACGCGCTATGCGTGGCCCGGCAACGTCCGCGAGCTGGCGAACATCGTCGAGCGGCTCGCCATTCTGCACGCCGGCCGCGAAGTGACGGTCACCGACGTCGCCGCGGTGCTGCCGCTCGCGCGGTCCGATCGCGGTCGGCCGGCGACGCCGCTGCCGGATCCGGTCGTGCCGGACCGGTCGTTGAACGAGGCCGTGGACGACTATGAGCGTTTGCTTATATCACGCGTGCTGTCCATGACGAGCGGGAACGTCTCCGAAGCCGCGCGCCGATTGCTGACCGACCGCCCCAATCTCTACCGCCGCATGCGGCGCCTCGGCATTCCGGTGGGTCCGGAGTGATCGGGCAGCCGTTCACCGGCCGCGCCGCAGCGGGCGGCCGGCACTCCCAGCCCGGAGCAGTCATGCGCAGGTTGGCCTTGATGCCGGCACTCGTTGCTGGACTCCTGTCGATGCCGACGCACACGATCGTCGCGCAGGCGGACGTCGTGCATCAGACGCTGCCGGCCGAGGTGCGGCGCGACGTCGTCGACCGCTGGAACCGGCCGGTGGCGTTGCGCGCATCCGATCGCGTCGACATCGCTGCCGGCAACGAAGTACAAGGCGACGTCGCCGTGCAGCACGGGCCGCTGCTCATTGAAGGGCACGTCGCGGGCAGCGTGCTCGCGGTGAACTCGGACGTGGAGCTCGCTCCCACGGCGCGCATCGACGGCGATCTGATCGTCGTCGGCGGCGAGGTGGACGGACTCGAATCGGCACACGTCAACGGTGCGACGCGCGTGTATCACGAGCCGCTCGCGTATCGAGAGGAGGGCGACCGCATCGTGCTCGTGGAGGACGAGGGCGCGCCGGGCGAAAGCTTCTGGCATCGCCTCGAGCGGCGGCGCGAATCGAGCTCGTTCGACCTGCGTGTCGTGCAGGCCGGGCCGTACAATCGCGTCGAAGGACTGCCGATCAACCTCGGTCCGTCGGTATTTCGCCGCACGACGTGGGGCGGCATTCGCGTCGACGCCGGGGCGGTGGTGCGCACCGCGGACTTCGGATCGAACACGACCGGCAACAACCTGCGCACCGAAATCCGCTTCGGCACCACGCACGGCATCGGCATCGGCGGTCAGCTGCTGGACGTGGTCGAGCCGGTCGAAGATTGGCAGCTGTCGAATCTCGAGGTGGCGCTCGCGTCGTTCCTCGTCCGCCGCGATTATCGCGACTACTACCGCCGCCACGGCGCGCGCGGCTTCGTCACGCTGTACGGCGCACGCAACCTGAACCTCACGGCGTCGTACGGCGCCGAGCGGTGGTCGTCCGTGTCTGCCCGTGATCCATTCACGTTGTTCAACGGCGACCGGCCGTGGCGTCCGAATCCGCTCACCGACGACGGCGTCTTTCATGTGTTCGCGGCAACGTTCGCGGTCGACACACGCAACGATCCGTTCGATCCTTGGGCGGGCTGGTACGTCGACGCCGACGTCGAGCACGGGCGCGGCACGATCGAAACGCCGGCACCGACCGGTGGCTTGCTGCCGAGCTTTGTCGCCGGCGACCAGACACAATACAATCGCGGCTTTCTCGACATTCGGCGCTACAATCGGCTGTCGCCGGACGAGCAGGTGAACCTGCGCGTCGTGCTCGGCGGCTGGCTCGGCGGCGATCAGCTCCCGCTGGAACGCCGGCTCTCGGTCGACGGTCCTGGCGCGCTGCCCGGTTTCGACTTTCGCAGTCCGCGAGCCGGCGCAGACGTCGGCACGTGCAACGATTCGCCGCCCTCGCCCGGCAGACCGGCGGCGTGCGATCGGATTGCGCTCGCCCAGCTCGAGGTGCGCGGCGATCTCCGGCTCGACGTGATGAGCTGGTTGCCGGATTGGCCGCTGCACAATCACGGCCCGCACGGCGACGCCTACTGGGTGCTGTTCGCCGACGGCGGCCGCGGGTGGGACGTCGGCACGCCTGACGGCGTGCTCACGTACGGCAGCTCGAGCCTCCCGCCGCTGTCCACGTTCCGTACCGATCTCGGACTCGGGATCGACTTCGGCGGCCTGGGGCTGTACGCGGCGAAATCGATCTCGACACCGGCGGAGCCGGTGAACTTCTTCGTCCGCCTTCGGCACCGCTTCTGATCGTGCGACGTTTCGCCGTTCTCGTCGCGCTCTGTATCGCCGCGCCGCTGTCGCCGCGGCTGGCGGCACAGCGGAATGAAGTCAAGCTGCAGATCGCGCTCCCGGCGCCGGCGGCGCTGGGCACCGATGGTCCGGCGATCGCGACGGCCAACCTTCTCGCCGACGACAAGACGCGGCAGCTGTTGCGCAGCGGGTTTCCGGCGCGGATCCACTACCGGCTCGAGCTGTGGCAGAAGCGCCGCTGGTTCGATCACCCGGAGGGCCGCACCGAGTGGGACGTGCTCGTGTCGTACGATCCGACCATACAGCGGTACACTGTGGTGCGAACGCACGACAACGAGCTCGAGAACTTTGGCGGATTTGCGACGGTGACGAGCGCCGACGTCCGCTGCGGCGTACCGTATCGGCCTGGGCTGCATCCGAGCAAATCAGGAAAGTATTATTACAATCTGATTGTCGACGTGCAGACGCTGACCGAGAGCGACCTCGATGCGTTGCAGCAGTGGTGGCTGCACGGGCCATCGGCGCCCGGCAAGGCCAACCCCGTGACGACGATCCGCAGCGGCCTGGGCGTGCTCCTGTCGCGCGTGCTGGGCGGCGACAAGCGCCACTACGAGGAACGCACCAACGTGTTCTCCGTGCGCTGAGACACGCGCCGCGCGGCACGCGGCGCGTGCCGCGGCTCAGTGCCCGACGCGCGGCGTGCGGTGCTCGAGCTGCTCGAGCTGCTCGAGGTGGTGCAACACCTCGCTGCCGTAGAACGTGCGGATGTACCGCGCCTGGGTCGGCGTGAGCCGGCGGACGGCCCAGCTCAGATGCACGAAGTGCGGCTCGACCGGATGCGTGAGCGGGTGCATGCCGATCTCCTCCGGCAGTCGATTGCCCTTGCGCGTGTTGCACGGGCTGCACGCGGCCACGACGTTCGTCCAGTCGTTGGTGCCGCCGCGCGAGAGCGGCATCAGGTGATCTCGCGTCAGCGCCTCGCGCGGCTTGAGCTCCGTGATGTGCCGCCCGCAGTACTGGCAGCGATAGTGATCGCGGGCGAAGAGGAACGTGTTCGTCACCTGCCGACGAAAGCGCCGCGGCACGTGGATGAACTTCGTCAGTCGAATCACCGCGGGACGCGGCATCGACAGCCGCTCCGACCGCACCGGACGGTCGACGTCCGCCTCGATGATCTCGGCCTTGCCGTCGATCACGAGACGGAGCGCCCGACGCATGGGGACCATCGTCAGGGGCTCGTACGATGCGTTCAATGCCAGGCATCCAACGACCACAAGACCTCCGCGGTACCACAGCAAGCTATGCTGCGGCCACGAGAGCGACAAGATCAAACCGCGCTCGTGACTCGCAGCACAGCGCCCTCATACGACTCCTTGCATCTCGCCGCCGGCGTCCAGCCACGCGGCCAGCGCGGCACCGAGCGCGTCCACGCGCTCCGGTAATCCAGCCCGTGGACGGAGCAGTGCACCGTCGCGAACGAGCACGCGGCCGGCGACAGCGGTGAACCGCGCCGGCGCGCCGGCAATCGAGAACACCGCTGCCGCCATCGGATCGTGCGTCGGCGTGTGCGGATCCAGCGCGAACGCCGCCAGGTCTGCCGACTTGCCCGCCTCCAGCGTGCCCGCCACCGTATCGATGCCGATGGCCTGTGCGCCGCCGATGGTCGCCAAGGCCAGCACATCCTCTGCGGACGGTGTCGCCGGTGAACGCGTCCGCGCACGCTGCGCGAGCAATGCCATCCGCGCCTCGGCGAGAATGTCCATCCGATTGTTGCTGGCCATCGAATCCGATCCGAGTCCAACCGTCACGCCGGCGGCCAGCATCTCGTCGAGGGGCGCCACGCCATGTCCGAGCTTGGCGTTCGACACCGGACAATGCGCGACCGGTGAGCCCGACGTCGCGATTGTCTCGATGTCGCGCGCATCGACGCGGACGCAATGGATCAGCAGCGGCCGAACGTCGAGGACGCCGAGCGTCGCGAGCAACTGAATTGGCGAATCCGCACGACGCTCCACCGCGATGCCGCGCCGTCGCAATCCGTCGGCGAACACGCCGGCGGCGTCGATCACCAATTGGTGCTCCACCTCGCTCTCGGCCACGTGCGTGGCCATGGGCAGATTCAGCTCGCGCGCGAGCGCCGCGGCGGCTCGAAAGAGATCGTCGCAGACGGTGTACGGCGCATGCGGCGAGATCCCGACGCGCACGAGCGGCGTTTCGAGATATCGCAGGCCGGCGATCTGCTCGCGCAGTGTGGCAATCGATTCGGCGCACTGCGCGGCGTCCGGGCCGAACACTTCCTGATACATCACGCCGCGCACACCCGCTTCGCGCATCGCCTGCAGCACGACGCCCGAGGCGCAGGTGTCGGCGTACGCGGTTATGCCAAACCGCACGCCCTCTTCCAGACCGTGCCGCGCGGAATCGAGCAGCGCGTCGCGGTCGAGCACCGCGCGCCGGGCATTGGTGAGCCGGAGAATCCAGCGGCGAAAATCCAGATCCTCGAGAAAGCCGCGCATCGCGGTGAGCTCGAGATGACAGTGTGCGTTGACGAGGCCGGGCAGGAGCACCACGGCTCCGAGATCCTGCTCGTCGCCGGGCGGACCTCCGTCCGCCGGACCGACGTACGCGATGCGCTCTCCGTCCACGGCAACGACACCGTTCGCAACGGGCGGCGAGGAGATGGGAACGATCCAGCGCGCCCGATATCGAATCACGCGAGGACCGCCTGGCCGGAGCGCGTTTTCGAACCGTGTCGAACCGGATCGTACAAATCCTCGTCGCGCACGCCGAGCGAGCGCGCGAGCGCGAGCGGACGGCGGATGTCGCCGACCTGCGCGAGCGTGTGACCATCCGATCCGAGCGATAGGCGTACGCCGCGCTCGACGGCGCATCGCACGATGCGTTCGTGCGGCGGATAGCGCGTCGAGATCTCGAAGGCGATGTTCGCGTCGAACAGCACGTCGACCATGCGACGCTCGTGCGCGTCGGTCCACAGCTCGTTCGCGTCCACGTTCTTGAACGGCAGCGCGACCAGCGTCGGATGCGACAGAACGTCGACCGGCATCTCGCGCGCGAGCCGCTCGAGCGACGCGAGGTGGCCGGCCATGTATTCACGAATCGTGATCGGCCGAGGAAGCCGGCGCGCGAATGCCCGGACGAGCGTGTCGTCGCCGAGCCGAATCGCGTGCAACGATCCCAGTCGATGCGTGAAGCGCAGGACGAGATCGGGCGGCAGCTCGCGCCAGAGCGAGTCGTGCCAGCAGAACTCTCCGCCGCGCAGCACGGGAAACCCGTCGAGCGCGTCGAGGTAGGCGCGGACGCCGTCGATGTCCGACACGCTGCGCGACACGTCGCGCGAGATGTGGTCGGCCACGGACGGCACGACGCCGAGGGAACGGACGCGGTCCGCCACCTGCTCGACGGTGAGCGCCCCGTCGGAGAACAGCGAGTGCGCGTGGCAGTCGACGGGCCGCCAGTTCATGATGTGCTAATCAAAGTTCCGTCGTCGGTGCGCGCTCGTGTCGGGTGGCGGCGGCGGAAACACGCGCGAGGTGTCGGGCGGCCGCGCCGTGTCGCCTGGGAAAGGCGGCTTGCGGCGCGTCGTGTCTCGCGGATACGGCGTCGGGCGGCGCGTGGTGTCCCGGCCCGGCAGAATGAAGATCGACGTGTCGGGCAACCGGCGCGCGGTGTCGACCGGCGGCCGCTGCGCCGGACGAATCGGCGAGACGCCGGAACCGGGCACGGTCGCGCCCGGACGCGGCGGTCCGCCGAGCGGATAGGGAGACGCCGGATACGTTGGCGGCGGATTGGTACCGGGATACGGATACGAGCCGTAACCGAGCGTGTCCGGATACAGGCCCATCGGGCCGGTGTGCACGTCGCACGTCTGATACGGATCGGTGCCTGGAATGTAGAACTCGTCCGCCACCACGTTGCGCGGGCACCACTGCGTCGCGAGCATGTTCGTCGTCACGTCGATCTGCCGCGTGACGATGTCGCTCGGCATTGGCCAATCGCGCGGCGCCGGTTTGCGGTGATATGCCTCGGACATGAACGTCGTCCACGCCGGCGCGGCCATCGTCGCACCCTGCGCGCCCGGTTTGATCTTTTGCGGCTTGTCGAACCCGACCCACACGCCGGCCACGAGATCGCTCGTGAAGCCGATGAACCAGGCATCGGTGCCGTCGTTCGTCGTGCCGGTCTTGCCGCCCGCGGGGTAATGGAACACGGAGCCGACTGCGCCCGCGGCAGTGCCGCGCCGTACCACGTCCTTGAGCACGCTCACCATCAGCCACGCTTCCTCCGGCGACATCACCGGAACGGTGGTCGGCTGCGGCGCCCAGAGCACGTTGCCGTGGCTGTCCTCGACCTTGAGAATCGGCATCGGCTCGGCGCGCGTGCCGAGCGTGGCGAACGCGGTGTAGGCCGCGACCATCTCGATCGGGTACACGTCCGCCGCGCCAATGAAGATGGACGGATACGCCGGAATCGGCGTGGTGATGCCGAACCGTCGCGCCTCGTCGATCACGCTCTGCTCGCCCAGCTCCATGCCGAGCCGCACCGTCGGCACATTGAGCGACTCGTAGAGCGCCTGCCGCATCGGAAGCTTGCCGCCATACGTGCCCTCGTAATTCTGAGGCGTCCAGGTCGAGTTGTTCGACATCTGGACGGTGAGGGGCGAGTTGTCGAGCAGATAGGACAGCGGACGTCCGTTCTGGATGGCGTCGGTATAGACGATCGGCTTGAACGCGGAACCGGGTTGCCGCACCGCCTGCACCGCTCGATCGAACTTGCTATCGTCGAAGTCGCGACCGCCGACGAGCGCGCGCACCGCGCCCGTGCGCGGATCCATCGCCACGAACGCGCCCTGCAGGTAGGGCGACGACGCGCTCGCGTTGTCCTCGTCGCCGCTCGACCGCGCCATGTACCGATCGTACGTGGTGTGGTTGTACGGGCCATAGTGCCCGGCTTCGATCGCGCGCAGCTGCTTGTCCAGCGCGCGCTCGGCGGCCGTCTGCAGATCGATGTCGAGCGACGTGTAGACCTTCAGTCCCTGCTCATAAAGCTGCGCGCCGAACCGGTCGTCGAGCAGCTGGCGCACCCATTCGACGAAGTAGGGGGCCACTTCGCCAGACTCGACGCGCGTCGCGAGCCGCAACGGGTACGCTTGCGCGAGACTGGCTTCGGTGGGGCTGATCACGCTCGCATCGCGCATCATCCCGATGATCGTGTTGCGCCGCTGCACGGCGCGATCCGGAAAACGGCGCGGATTGTAGCGCTCCGGTCCCTTCGGCAGCGCGGCGAGCGTTGCCGCCTCCGCGACATTCAGCTGCTTCACCGTCTTGCCGAAGTACCGTTCGGCCGCGGTCTCGACGCCGTACGCGCCGTTGCCGAGATAGATCTGATTCAGGTACAGCTCGAGGATCTTGTCCTTGGAGTAGCGGGCCTCGATCGCGCGCGCGACCTTCGCCTCCTTGAGCTTGCGAATCAGCGTCTTGTCGCGAGAGATGCGCTCGGGAAAGATGTTGCGCGCGAGCTGCATCGTGATGGTCGAGAAGCCTTCGCTCCAATTGCGATTCTTGATGTCGACGAGCAATGCGCGCGGAATGCTTTGCCAATCGATGCCGGAATGCTGATAAAAGCGCTTGTCTTCCACGACGATGAACGCGTTCCGCACCAGCGGAGGAATGTCGCCGATCTTGAGAATCGTGCGACGCTCGAGCCCGATCTCGGCGATGAACCGCCCGTCGGCCGCATAAAGCTTCGAGGTCTGCCGCGGTTCGTAGCCCTCCAGCGCGTTGGCCGATGGACAGCGGCCGGCACGACACACCAGCGCCCAGCTCGCATACGCGAAGCCGGCGCCGAACGCAAAGAGAAAGCAGATCGTGAGCGCCAGCGTGCGCGAGAAGCGCGGAAAACGCTGGCGAAAGCGCCTACTGAACGGAATTGGGACCATATGATCTCATTCCCCGTTCGTCTATTTTTGTGCCATGCAATCTCATGCGCTGCTCGACGAGCTCCAGTGGCGTGGTCTCCTCTATCAACATACCGACGAGACGGCCGCGGCACTCGCTGGAGGGCCGATCGGCGGTTACGTGGGGTTCGATCCGACGGCGCCGAGCCTCCACATCGGCAGTCTGCTGCCGATCATGGACCTGGTCCACCTGCAGCGGCACGGACACCGGCCGGTCGCGCTCGTTGGCGGCGGCACCGGCCTGATCGGCGACCCAAGCGGCCGCGCGACTGAGCGCGCCCTGGCGACGCCTGAGGTCGTGTCGGCCAATGCCGCCGCCATCCGCAAGCAACTCGAGCGCTTTCTCGACTTCGGCGGGGCCAACGCCGCGCGGATGATCGATAACGCCGAGTGGCTCGTCGAGCTCCGCGCGGTGGAGTTCATGCGCGATGTCGGCAAGCACTTCACGGTGAATTACATGTTGCAGAAGGATTCGGTGAATGCCCGGATGGAAGCCGGCATCTCCTACACCGAATTCTCGTACATGCTGTTGCAGGCGTACGATTTTCTCGAGCTGCGGCGGCGCCACGACGTGCGCCTGCAGATGGGCGGCAGCGACCAGTGGGGCAACATCACCGCCGGCATCGAGCTGATCCGGCGCACCCTCGGCGCAGACGCGCACGCGATCACGTCGCCGCTCGTCACGAACTCGGCCGGAACCAAGTTCGGCAAGACGGAGGCTGGCGCCGTGTGGCTCGACGCGAGCATGACGTCGCCGTACAAGTTCTATCAATTCTGGATCAACGTCGACGACCGCGACGTGGGCCGGTATCTACGCTTCTTCACGCTGCTGGATCGGACCACGATCGAGTCGCTCGATACGGCGACGGCCGAGCGCCCCGATGCGCGCGAGGCGCAGCACACGCTCGCTGGCGAGGTCACGCGGATGGTGCACGGCGAGCCGGCGTTCGCCGCCGCGCGCGAAGTGTCGACGCTGCTGTTCGGCGGCGCCGATCCGCGGTCGCTCTCGCGCGACGCACTGCTGGCGCTGCAGATGGAGATTCCGGTGTTTCGGCTCGAGCCGGATCCCGATCGCGGGCCGCTCACGTCGCAGCACGTGCTCGAAGCGGTGTGCAGCGGGCCGGATGCGCTGTTCAAGAGCAAGGGCGACCTCCGGCGCATGCTGCAGCAGGGCGGCGTATACCTGAACGGCCGCCGCCTCGGCTCGGAGCCCGAGCCGCTGCGCGACGACGATCTGCTCGGCGGCGAATTCGTACTCGTGCGGAAAGGCGCGCGGAACTACGCGCTCGTGAAGGTCGCGGGCGGCTGAGGCAAATCACCCGGCGAACGCTTCGAGCGCGCGTTCGATCTCGTCGGGTGTGTTGTACCAGTGTGGTGAGAGCCGGATGGCACCCTCGCGCACGGAATGCGCGACGTTCGCCTGCCGCAGGCGCTCGCTCGTTCGCGTCGCATCGCGCGGGCGAATCGATACGATCGCCGCGCGCTGCTCAGACGCGCATGGGGTGACCAGCTCGACTTCCTCGCGGCTTAGCGCCCAGTCCACGAGCACGTCGGCAAGCCGACACGCGTGCGCCGACGCCTCCGCCGGCCCAATCTCCTCGAGCAGCTCGAGGCTGGCGTTCATCGCGGCGAAATCCTGGAACGGCAGCGTCACGAACTCGAAGCGCCTGGCATCGCGCCGCCAGGTGAGGTCGTAGTCGACGAGGCGTGAGAAATCGTCGGCGCCGCGCACGCCCATCCAGCTCACGTCATGCGGCTCCAGCACGTCGATCAGCTCGCGTCGTACGTACGTGAAGCCCGTGCCCCACGGGGACAGCAGCCACTTCTGCGCGCCGCACGACAGGATGTCGACGTGTACGTCGCGCAGATCGAGCATCAACGGCCCGAGGCCCTGAATGGCGTCGACCACGAAATACACGCCACGTTCGCGGCACAGGGCGCCGAGGGCGCGGAGGTCGGCCCGCGCACCGGTCGAGAACTGCACCCACGACAGCGCCAGGACGCGCACACGATCGTCGTTCAGTATTTCAGAAAGCTGATCCGCCTGGAGCACACCGCCATCGCAGCGCAGGAGGCGATGCTCGATGCCTCGTTGCCTGCCGAGCTGCATCCACGGATACACGTTCGCGGGAAACTCGCCGTCGGGCGACACGACCACATCGCCCTCCTGCAACGGCAGCGAAAACGCGGCGAGATTGAGTCCGAAGCTCGTGTTGGTCGCCAGCGCGATCTCCGACGGCGTGGCGCCGATCAGGTCAGCAATCCGCTCGCGCGCTTGCGTCAGCTCGCCGAACTGACGGTCGTGGCTGATGCGATCCGGATTGGCGCGGAGTCGGCCCCACTCGGCGAGCGCGTCGACGGTACGCTGCGGCAGCGGCCCGGTCGACGCATTGTTGAGGTAGATCGTCTCGCCGTCCGCGGCCCACGCAAACTGTTCGCGCCGTACCGCGTCGACGTCGTAGCTCACGGGCGCGAGATGTCGGGAAGCCCGGCCCCGCGCGGAACACCCGCCCGCACGGCCCGCGGATCGAGCGCATCGCGTAGCGCGTCGCCCAGCAGGTTGAACCCGAGCACCGCCGCGCCAATGGCGAGTCCGGGGAACACGGACGTCCACGGCGCATGTCGCAACTGATAGAGATCGCGGCCGCTGGCGATCATCGATCCCCAGCTCGGCGTCGGCGGCTGCACGCCGAGCCCGAGGAACGACAGCGAGGACTCGGCCATGATCGCGCCGGCCACGCCGAGCGTGGCTGCAATCACCACCGGTGCAACGACGCTCGGCAGAATGTGCTTCGCGAGAATTCTCGTATCGCTCGCACCGAGGGTCTTTTCCGCCTGCACGAATTCCAGCTCGCGCACCACGAGCACCTGGCCGCGAACCAGTCGCGCCATGCCCGCCCAGCCGACAACGCCGATCGTGATGAACACGATGCTCAGCGAGGGCTGCAGCGCCGCGACGAGCGCGATGAGCAGCAGCAGCGTCGGAAACGCGAGCGTCACGTCGGCGAGTCGCATGACCAGCTCGTCGAGCCAGCCGGCGTAATAGCCGGCGATCAGTCCGAGCAGCACGCCGAGCACGAGGGCGATGCCCTGCGAAAAGATGCCGACCGACAGCGATACGCGCGCGCCGTAGACGAGCCGCGCCCACACGTCCCGGCCCTGGATGTCGGTGCCGAACCAGTGCGCCGCGGACGGCGCCTGGAGCGAGTTGATCAGATCGATGCCGAATGGATCGTGTCGCGCGAACAACGGTGCGCCGATCGCCAGCACGATGAGCAGCACGATCGTGCCGCCACCGAACCAGGCGCGCTTATCGGAGAACAGTTGCGACGTCGCACGACTCATAACGGATCCCCCAACTCGGGCGGCGTGCCAGGCCGCTGATGCTTCCACCGCCGATGCTGCCAAAGATATTGCTCCGGGGCGAGACGCACCCATCGTTCCAGCACGCGCGTGTACTCGGCGACGATCCGCTCGACGTCAGCATCACGGTCGCCGGTGTCCTCGGCCTCGATGGGCTCGAAGTACAGAGCGAACCGCCCCGACGGGCGCCGCAGTGCGACGCCGAACACGATCGGCGTGCCCAGTCGCAGCGCGAAGACCGCCGGCCCGCGCGGTGTCTTGGCAAAGCGGCCGAAGAACGGCACCCACGACGACGCGAGTCCGACCGCGCCCTGGTCGACGAGGAATGCCACGGCGCGGCCCGAGCGCAGCGAGCGTGGCACGCGGCGGACCGCGTCGTTGTCGTGCACCACCGTCATGCCGATGCGCTGGCGCGTGCGCGTGAGATAGCGATCGAACAGCGGATTGGCCATGTGGCGCGCCACCGCATCGATCGGCACACCGCGAGCGGCGATGTACGCACCACCGAGCTCCCAGTTGCCGAGATGTCCGGTCACCATGATCAAGCCGTTTCCTCGCGCGAGGCGCTCCTCGACGATGCTCCAGCCGTGCACCTCCTCGAACAGATTCACGATCTCCGCCGGCGTGTACGACGGCAGGATCGCGGTCTCGATGCTCGTTCGGCCAAGATGCGCGTACGACGCGCGCGCGATGCGCGCGACGTCTTCCGGCGAACGCTCCGGCAGCGCGGCCGCGAGCTGCCGCTCCACGACCGCGCGCCGGATCTCGAGTGGGGCATATCCCAGCGCGCCGATACGTGCGCCAAGCTTGCTGGCATGGGTGAAGCTCAGTCGCTGCATCGCGGCCACCGCGCCGCGCAGCGCCGCATATTCGGCGCGATGGGCGAACGATGGCTGGATGACGGCAGGCGTGGTCACGTCGTCGCCCACGACTCGCGATCCCCGGCGACGGTGACGGCGTGCTCGAACCCGTCGAGCATCGCACCGTCGGTGAACTCGCGCTGCACGCGCGCACGCGCCGCGTTGCCCATCGCGGTCCGCTTCTCCTCGGACGATAGAAAGGCGGCAATGCCGGACGCGGTGTACGACGGATCGCTGGACGCCAGCAACAGCCCGGTGATTCCGTCGGCCACATAATGCTGCGTGAGCGGCGTGCGATCGGCAATCACCGGCATGCGCAGCGCCATGAAGTCCAGGCAATCGAATGCACCGGTGTCGCCGCCCGATACAACCCAGCCGACGTCGCCCGCACGCATTATCGGCAAGTGATCCTCTCGCTCGCCAAGGAACGTCACGAGATGACCGACGCCGAGCGCCGACGCGTGCATGCGAAGATCGTCGTCGTCCGAGCCGGGTCCGACGACGAGCACGTGGATCGGAACGCGTCTCGTGGCGAGCAGCGCCAGCGTTCGAAAGATCGTTGGGATGCGATAGCGACCGGAGGCATCATAGCTGCACGAGATGAGCACACCGGAGCGAGGCACCGCAAGCGTGTCGCGTCCTGCCGGCTGAACGTCGTCATAGCTCGGCGCGTCCACACCGAGCGGCGCGACGGCGGCCGGAATCGCCCAGCCCGACGCGTTGACATCCTCCAGCTCGCGATCGCTGGTGAACACGAGACCAGACGGTGCGATGCGCAGCGCGAGTCTGCCGCCGCGGCGCAGCGTGAGGCCGTCGAACGCCGGCACGCGCCGCAGCACGCCGCCATGTTGCGCCAACCGCATGGCCGAGCTGACGATGAGCTGGTCGCGCTCCGTCGTCGCGACCACGACGTCGATGGAACGTTCGCGGAGCACCTTGCGCAGATCGAGCGTGCAGCCGGCCGCCGACGACCCCGAGTCGATGGCAACCGTGTCGAGCTTTGCCGCGCGCGCACGCGACTCGAGCGGACTACCGTCGCAACAGGCGATGGTAATGTCGTGAT
>JAICKA010000263.1 GCA_025928185.1 Gemmatimonadaceae bacterium | reverse complement strand
TCAAGCGTTTCAGGAGGATACGCGACGGGCTGCGATGGTTCGGAAGTCATGATCGAAAGCTAATTCCACCTGGTTTTACGCCGATACTTCTGAACGGCATCCCGTTTGCCTTAAGCGTGGGTACCGGCAGTTGATGGAACTCGATTCAACCGGATGGCAGAGGATTGTATGTCGCATGAGACCTTGGCGCAGGACGGCGCGAACCGGACGGACGGCCAGGACAGCCGCCGCCGCGAGCTGCGCGCGCTCCTGTTGTCAGCCGCGGATACGGCGCGTCAGGACCGGCGGATGCATCGCATCGCCGAGCGAGTTGCTCGCCCGGTGGGACGCGCGTTGCGCGACCGGGTCTCGATGCTCCTCAGCGCCGCGGGTTGACCGCGGCGTTTTTATTGGACGCTGACCGCGGCACCTGTACGGGCGCCGCGGCGCGGCAGTAGTTCCGCAGCGTTCCCTCGTCGCACCGGTTCCAGTCGTCGGGAATCGGGCGCAAACGGCGGCGCTCCGCCCCAGCCTCGAAGCACAACCAGCCGGCACCCGACTTGGCGGGCAGCGACGTACGGCCGACGCTCAGCCGACGGTCGCCTTCACGCCGCTCGTTGTCCACGTCGTCGTCGCTGATCGACCGGCGATCGTAGCGCCGGCGCTCATTCGCACGCGGCACGACGTCGAACGCCTGCCAATCGCGTCCGTCGTCGCCCACGAACATTCGCATGCTCATGTGGTGACCTCCCTTTCAAGGATGCGCGGCGGGACCTGCCGACGCCAGCGCACCCCCGCTGCCTCTGTCCGCTTCAATCGTTCGCATTGATGGTGCCAGTAGAGCTCGGAATGCGCCGCGGCTGGAACTTGGGGTGCCTGGCGGTCCAGCGGAAACGCACGGCGGTGGCGGCGGCCATGACGACGCCGCAGAGGATGATGCCCACCTTTTCGGCGTCGAGCAGGTCCATCGGCGAGTTGTCGAGATGCTGGTCAGTAGCCGCGCCGTGGATGACGAACAGCAGCGCGACCGCATAGGTCAGATAGTGGAGAATCTCCCAGCGCTGGCGCCCGATCTCGGCGCGGTAGATCGACGTGATCACCGTGAAGATCAGCAGATACAGCGTCACGGCGCCGAGCGAGTTGATGATCGGCTGCTCGGGCGAGTGGATCGGAAAGAGGATGTCGCCCACACCGAAGACCGGCTTGTCGACGAACAGCAGCGGAACCGGATGGAGCACGGCCAGTCCCAGCGCGATGTACGCCGTCCAGTTGTGCAGCATCAGCAGATTGATGCGCCGGTGCGGCCAGCGTTTCCACGGGTTGTACCGCGCTGACATCAACAATCCGAGCAGCACGTTGACGCTGAGCAGATAGACGGCGGCGAGGCCGAGGTATGAGGTGAGGTCCTTGGGTGTCATGACTCCTTAACGGCTGTGAGGGCGCCGGCGTTCGCACAACGGCACGGCGGCTGCACTGCCTGCCGGCAACACGAGACTGGACGACCGGGTGATTCGCTCCTGGAAGGGCATACTCGCGGGCTGCCTTCTGGCAGCGCCGCTCGCGGCGCAGAGTCCCGACTCCGCCGAGCACAAGACGTTCTTCGTCAAGCACGACATCGGACTGGCGGTGGGCGCCGCGGCGGTGAGCGCGGGCATCTCGATCTTCGATCCGCGCATCGCGCGCTTCTTTCAGGACACGTCGTACCTCCACGTTCGCGAAGGACGAAAACTGGATGCAGCGTTCACGCACATCAATGAGACGACGCTCACGGTGGGCGGTCTCGTGCTCTATGGCATTGGCAAGCTGTTTCACTCCGAGCTGCTGTCGGACGTGGCGTTCCACACCGCCGAATCGGTGGCCGCGGCGAGTCTCACCGCGCAGGTGATTCGCGGCCCACTCGGCCGCACGCGGCCGCTGGACGTCAACCCGCCGTACGAGGATCAGTACGACTTCCACTTCGGCCAGGGGTTCAGACATTTCCAGAATCGCGCGTTTCCGTCGATCCACTCGTCGTCGGGGTTCGCCGCGGCCTCGGCGATCGTGGCCGAGGTGCACCGGCGCGATCCGAAAGCGATGTGGTGGGTGGCGGTGCCGGCCTACGCGCTCGCGCTCACGCC
>JAICKA010000216.1 GCA_025928185.1 Gemmatimonadaceae bacterium | reverse complement strand
TAGCCGGACATCAGCAGCGTCGGCAATCCCGGCCGCAGCCGCTGCACGTGCATCGCGAGATTGCGACCGTCCAGCGCTGGCATGACCATGTCGGTGACGAGAATGTCGATCGCCACGCTCGCGTCACCGCTCACGCGCAAGCCCTCGAGGCCGTCGGCGGCTTCGATCACGGTGTACCCGAAGCGCCGCAGAATCGTGCTCGCCATCGTGCGTAGCGACTCGTCGTCCTCGACGAACAGGATCGTTTCGCTGCCGCCCAATTGCCCGGAGCGCGAGTCGGTGTGCGCGTCGCGCGGAGTCTCGACCTCGGCGACGTGCGCCGGCAGGTACACGCTGAACGACGTACCGCGGCCCGGCTCGCTGCGTACGCAGCAGTGACCGCCCGATTGCTCGACGATGCCGTGCACCGTCGCGAGGCCCAGGCCTGTGCCCTTGCCGTTCTCCTTCGTCGTGAAGAACGGCTCGAAGATCCGGTCCATCACGTCCGGCTCGATGCCGGTGCCGGTGTCCGTCACCGAGAGCATCACGTGCATGCCGGGATGCTGAATCGGATGGTTTGCGGCGTGTGAATCGTCGAGCAGCACGTTCGCCGTCTCCACCACCAGCACGCCGCCGTGCGGCATGGCGTCGCGCGAGTTGAGCGCAAGGTTCAGCAGCACCTGCTCGATCTGTCCGGGATCGGCCATGACCGTGGCGAGCGAGCTTTCGAGGTTCGATACGAACTCGATGTTCTCGCCGATCAAACGCCGAAGCATCTTCTCGATCCCGCCGATCGCTTCGTTCATGTCGAGGAGCCGCGGCTGCAGCACCTGTTGGCGGCTGAACGCCAACAGCTGTCGCGTCAACGCGGCGGCGCGATGCGAGCTGTCGAGTATCTCCTGCACCGCCTCGCGGTTGCCTTCGTCGAGCGCCTCGTCCTTCGTCAACAGGTTCGCGTAGCCTTCGATCACGGTGAGGATGTTGTTGAAATCGTGGGCGACGCCGCCGGCGAGCTGACCGATCGCATCCATCTTCTGCGATTGACGCAGCTGCATCTCGAGCTGCACGCGATTCGTGACGTCCTGCACGGTGCCGATCAACTTGTCGGCGCCGTCGGCGTCGACGACCACGCGCCCCTGCGTCTCGACGATACGCGGCTCGCCGCTCGGCAGAACGATCTGCACCTGCTCGCGAAACGGGATGTGGTCGTGCAAGGCGCCGGCGACGGCGCCGCGGAATCGCTCGCGGTCGTCCGGGTGCACCGCTTCCAGCACCTCGTCGGATTCGGGCGGCTTCTCGCCCTTCGGAATGCCCCACAACTGGTACATCTCGCGCGTCCAGTACCGCGTACCGGTCTCGCAGTCGATCTCCCAATAGCCCAGCTGTGCGGCGCGTTGCGCGGCGCTGAGCCGGCGGGTGAGGAGCTTGAGCGCGGCGGTCTGTCGGGCCATCTCGTCGTTCTGCCGAACGAGCCGCTCCTTCTGCTCGACGAGCACATCCTGATGCCGCACGTCGCGGCGGATCTGCGCCGCGAGACGGCGCTGGAGGAGCGCGACCAGGGCGACGAGCCCGATGACCTCGACGACGTACGCCGCGATCAGCCAGCCGGCGATCGCGGTGTGCCCGTCCGCGCGCGCGAACGGCGTGATCCACACGGACGCCACCATGGCGCCGAGGAGCACGACAATCGCCCGGGAGGACCGGTTCAGGAATTCAGTCGCGTGCTGGTGCTCGGGCGCCGAGACGCGAATGTGGGTGTCGAAACTGCTGGAGGACGGCATCGCCAACTGCGCGAGATGAACGCGGCGCGGCCCACCGCGCCCGCCGGCCGCAACTGCATCGCTGCGGCAACAGTTCCATGACTGGTGGGGAGCACGGGGAGCAACAGGGCTGCTGGTCCGTGGTCCATAGTCCATGGAGGCGGGTGGCGGGGACCATGGACCATGGACGATGGACCACGGACCAAATGATCTTTCCGACCCTCTCCCCCCGCAGTAACATCCACATCTCCCCGCCCCGAAACTCCGACCTGGTGAGAGACTCCGTGAGCTACCGTTTCATTCTCGACAGCGCTGCCGTGATCGCGGCGGTGTTGACACTTGGCGCGCCCGCTGCCGGCGCGCAGCAGACCTGCCCGGCCGTGCAACCGGGCGCGACCATGCCGCTCAAGTACCGGCCGCGGCCGACGGTTCCGGCGATCACGCCGTGCGACCTCATGACGCGGCTCTACATCTACGCCGACGACTCACTCCGCGGCCGCGAGGCCGGAACGCCCGACGCCATTCATGCGACGGCGTACATCGAACATCAGGTGCGGATGCTCGGACTGAAGCCGGCGGGCGATCATGGGACCTACTTCCAGTACATGCCGGTAACGGCGCGCAGCGTCACGCCGGCGTCGACGATCACCGTGGGCGGAACGACGTTCCACGCCGGCCGCGACTTCGTCGAGCCGTTCGGCGCCGCGGCGACGAAGATCTCCGGCCCGGTGATCTTCGGCGGCACGTTCGGCGATACGACCCACGCGCTTGCGCCCGATCAGGTGAAGGGCAAGATCGTCGTCGTCACCGCGCCCGCGGGCGGCGGTCGTGGCTTCGGTCGCGGCCGCGGTCCCAACCCGCTCGCCGGTGCCGCGGCGATTCTCACGGTTTCGCCGAACCTGCCCAAGCCGCGCTTCGCGCCGACGCTCAATGACACCGTGCAAATGGAAGGCAGCGCCGCGTATCGCGCGAGCCATCCGGAGGCGGCCAATGGCCGCGGCGGTCGTGGACGCGGATTCGGTGGCGGGTCGCCGACGCTCGACGTGACCCCGCGCGTCGCCCAGGCGCTGCTCGGCAAGTCGGTCGACGCCGCCACCCTCGGCGAAGCCGGCCGCAGCGCGACGATCAACATCCGCGTCGTCACCGATCCCGAGCAGACCCGGAGCGTGGTCGCGATTCTGCCGGGCACCGATCCGAAGCTCAGCAAGGAGTACGTCGTGATCGGCGCGCACGCCGACCACATCGGTCTGTCATCGGCGCGCCCGATCGCAGAGCACGATTCGCTCAAGGCGTACAACGAAGTGGCCCGCACCGAGGGCGCCGACACGCGCAACGCGCCTGAGCCGACGGCCGAGCAGTGGGCCCGCATCAACGCGATCAAGGACTCGCTGCGCCGGATCTACCCGGCGCGGCTCGACTCGATCAGCAACGGCGCCGACGACGACGGCTCGGGCTCGGTGTCGATCCTCGAGATCGCGCAGGCGTTCGCGCAGGGCCACGTGAAGCCGAAGCGCTCGCTGATCTTCAT
>JAICKA010000006.1 GCA_025928185.1 Gemmatimonadaceae bacterium | reverse complement strand
TCGGCGAACTGCTTGACCTGACGCGGCGTCATCAGCTGCTCGGCCAGCGTCTTGAGGTCCTCCGGCCGCAGCGGCGGATGATCGACGGGTTCGAGCTCGCCATCGACGCGCAGTGTGGGGGGGCGCCCGACCTTGAGATGGAGATCGGACGCGTTGCGGCGAATGAGCTCCTGCAGCACACCCTTGAAGTTGATGCCGCCCGAGGGCGGTGCCGCGGCCGGCGTTGGCGCGCTGGGAGCGGCGGGAGCGGAAGGCTTAGCCATTCGGATCGATCGTGAAGAGAACCTGGCCGTATTCGACCGGCTGGGCGTCCTGCGCGAGGACTTCGCGAACGACGCCAGCGTACTCGGATTCGATCTCGTTCATGATCTTCATCGCCTCGATGATGCAGACGATCTGTCCCTTGCTGACGCGGTCGCCGACCGAGACGTACGCCTTGGCCCCAGGCTCGGGTGACTTGTAGAAAGTCCCGACCATCGGGGACTTCACTTCGAGGCCGGCCGGCTTGGGCGACGGGGCGGCCGCCGCTTCGCCTTCGCCAACCGCCGGCACGCCCTGAGCCGGCGAGAGGCGCTGTACCGCGGGAGCCGCGAGCGGCGCCAGCGGCATTGGCGCCGCGACCTGTACCGCACCACGCTGCTGCGGGCTCTTGGAGATCCGGATCTTGATCCCCTTGTCCGATGTGATCTCGATCGAGTCGACGCTGGATTCGTCGATCATCTCGATCAGCTTTTTCACGTATCGTAAATCGATCATAGGCCTCTAAAGAGTCGCCCGGCGGCGCTCACCCGAGCTCCAGCAACTCGTGCGTGAACTGCGTGAGAATGCTGGGACCGTCCGGTCCGAGGAAGACGTCGTCCTCGATCCGAACCCCGCCCCACCCCGGCCGATAGATGCCCGGCTCGATGGTCACCACTGCCCCTTCGGCCAGCGTGGCGTCTGCCGTCCGTGCCAATCGCGGCGCTTCGTGAACCTCCAGACCCAGTCCGTGACCCAGACTGTGGCCAAACAGTTCACCAAATCCGCGCTGCTCAATGTAGTCGCGCGCGATGGCATCGGCATCCCGTCCGGTCATACCCGCCCGCACGCGACGCGCGGCCTGCTCGTTCGCCGATCGCACCACCTCATAGACCTCGCGCTGCTCCGAGACTGCGCGCCCCATGACGAACGTGCGCGTGACATCCGCGCAGTAGCCCTGCGTTTCGGCGCCGAAGTCGAGCAACAGGAATTCGCCCTGCTCCACGCGACGCGCCGTCGAGCGCGCGTGCGGCAGCGCGGAGCGCGGTCCCGATGCGACGATCGACGGAAACGGAAAGCCCTCGCTGCCCTCGTCGCGCAATGATTTCTCCAGAACGCCGGCGACTTCCATCTCCGTCATGCCGGCGCTGAGCTGCGGCAGCGTGCGCTCGAGCGCTCGCGTCGCGATTCCATTCGCCTGCTCGATGAGCGCACGCTCACCCTCGTCCTTTCGCTCGCGGAGCGTTTCGACGAGATCGACCGTCGGCCGCCACTGCCAGCGGGAACCCGCCTCGAGGAGCCGCTGAAACTCGCGATGCAAGAGGTGCGCGGACTCGAAGCCCGCCACCTCGACGTACGGCATCTGACTCAACTGATGCCACAGCCCGGTCCACAAACTCTGCGGCTCGATCGTCACGCGCGCGAGATCGCCGACCTCGTCGACCACCTGCGTCTGATATCGGAAATCCGTGATGAACAGAACGTCGCGCGACGTCACGAACAACAGCGCGCTCGAGCCGGAGAACCCGGTGAGATACCTGATGTTCGGCAGGCTCGTAACGAGCAGACCGTCGAGATGCGAGGCGACGAGCGCCTCGGTCAACGCGGCAAGGCGCCGCGGGCGCGAATCAGCCACGAGCTGCCAATGACCGGCTCAGGCCGCGAATCGCCAACTCGTATCCGAACGTTCCGAGACCGCACACGACGCCGATCGCCGCGGGCGCCAGCATGGAGTGGCGCCGCTCCGGCTCGCGCGCATACACGTTGGTGACGTGTACTTCCACGAACGGCACCGCGATCCCGGTGAGCGCGTCGCGGATGGCCAGACTGGTGTGCGTGTACGCGCCGGCGTTGATCACGATACCGTCCACCTGCCCGCGGAGCGCCTGGATCGCGTCGATCATCGCCCCCTCGCCGTTGTACTGCGCGAACCGCAATTCCGCGCCGACTTCCTTGCCGACGGCGCGCAACGACTGCTCGACGTCAGCGAGCGTTTCGCGACCGTACAGCGCCGGCTCGCGTGTGCCGAGCAGGTTCAGGTTGGGACCATTCAGCACGGCGATCTTCACGGCTTCTTGAGTCCACTCAGCCACGAGTTGAAGTGCTGCACGTCGTCGTCCGCCTCGCCAGTCGGTGCGGACTCGCCGTTCGCCGGGAGCGGGGGCGGCTCTTCCGAAAAGAATTCGTCGAATGATTTGCGATCGACTTCGCCACTCGACCGCTGCGCGGATGTATTCTTGAACACGTGGTCGAGCGACAACTCGCTCGCCGCGCGGTGCGCCGGCATTCCGCGAAGTGGCGCGGTCTCCGGCGAATCGGGGGCGAACGCATCGGCGAGCGTGCTCGCCGCCAACGCGTCGCCGCGATCCGATGTCGCTCCCGAGAACAGCGCGTCGATCGAACCACTCACCGTATCGCTCGGCGATGACGGCGTGGGACGCGGGGCGGAACGCGCCGCTGGCGGCGCGTGCTCCGCCTCGACTGCAGGCGGTGACACCAGTTCTGTCTCCATCGCCGGCGGCGGCGCTTGTTCTGCCTCCATCGGCGGCGGCGGCGGAATCTCCGCCGCACCCGAGCGCGAAGCGGGCACCGGCCGGTTGACGATGCCGGCGAGGAACTCACGAATCGTCGGGCCGGCGTACACCGGCGCGGTCGTCGACGCGGCGGGCGCCGTTGTGCGGCGTGCCCGCTGTTCGACTTCGCTCATGCGAGCGCGGAGCGCCTCGTCGGCCGGCCGCTGCGCCACGAGCGTCCGGTAAATGGCCAGTGCGGACTCGAGATGACCTTGCTGCAGATACAGCTCCGCCATCGTCTCCGTCGCAAACTCACCGCCCGTCGCCGGCGATTCGCCGGTCGATTCGCCGGGCAGGATCTCTCGCTCGCCCGTGGGTAGATCGAAGAACGACTCGGTCTCGGTGGCCGCGACGCTGCGAGTTCCAGCCGTGCCGATGCCGGACTCGAAGTTCTCCAGCCCCGGCAAGCTGGGAATTTCCGCGGCCTGTTCGGTGAAGGTGGGACTCGACATTCCGTCGTCCGGCAGGCCCAGCTCGATGTCCGTCGCGCGTTCGATGTGGGGCTCGGGCGGTGTCTCACCGAGATCGGTCGACGGGCCGGGTGCGCCGCCGAGATCGAAGTCATCGAGATCGAGCAGCTCCTCGTCCGCGGGACTCGCGGCGCTCGCCTGGATGGGCGCCGCGCCGGTGCTCTGCTCGATTTGTCCGAACGGTTCAGCTGCCGGTGCACTCGTCGGCGGCTCGATCATGTCGAGAACGGGTGCGGGCGTGGAACCCAGTTCCGACTCGGCCGCCGCCTCTCGCAAGGCGGGCGTCGACAAAGGCGTCGGCGCCGTGGAGCTCACCGACACGTCCGTGGTGGACGTCGACTCCAGCGCCGCGGCCGGCGGCGGAGCCATCGGCATCGACGCGAGCTCGCTCAGAATCGCCGCGATCTCCTCGTTGCGCGGATCAGCCTCGAGCACGCGCTGATACCAGGCGTGCGCGGTGGGCAGGTCGCTGGCGGCTCGGGCAATGTCACCGAGATGCCTGAGCGCAATGAGGTTTTCCGGATCGAGGGACAGCGCAGTCTCGAAAACCACTTTCGCATCATCGTGCCGACCCAGCTCGAACAGCGCCTGGCCGTACACGATGTGACCACTCATGTGGCCGGGCTGCTGCGGCAGGTACTCCTGGCAAATGAAGATCGCCTGCTCGAGGTCGCCGCCTTTGCGGTACTCGTTGGCGAGCGGCGCGAAATATCGACGCGGGTTCTCGTCGAATTTCTTTCGGAGTTCGTCGATGCGGGCGGAACTGACCATGTATTGCCCTCGAGGCGGACACGCGACGGAGGGCCGAAGCCCGGAGCCAACGAATGCGGATTATACATCGCGCGAGCATGGGGAGTCAATCAGAAGTCCCATCCTCACTTGATTTTAGCCCGCTTCAACCTCTAACTTCACCAGCTTGTCCCGCTGGTTCCTTCCTCTCCTTCCGCACTCCGGAGTTTCGTACTGTGTTGTCACAGATGCGGAGCCTGGCGAAATACGTCTGGGTGCTCGTTGCCCTCGCGTTCGTCGGCGGCTTTCTCCTGTATGAAACGTCAGGGCTCATTGGCCGAAGCCCTGTTACGCCCTCAACGGCCGTGGCAGTCGTCAACGGCCATGAGATTCCGTATCAGACCTATCTGAACCGCGTCCAGAACGAGACCCAGTCCGAGCAGCAGCGAGACGGCCGCTCACTGTCGCAAGACGACAACCGTCGTATTGAAAACGACGTGTTCGACCAGATGGTCACCGATATCCTGCTCCAGCAGGAGTACGCCCGCCGCGGCATCGGCGTGACCGACGACGAACTGCGTGAATTCGCCCAGTACGCCCCGCCGCCCTGGATCACGAGCGCGCCGGAGTTGCAGACCGACGGCCAGTTTGACGCCGACAAGTACCGTCGCCTGCTGGCCAGCCCGGAAGCCCGCGAGGGCGGACTGCTCGTTTCCCTCGAGCAGTATTACCGGTCGGAGATTCCGCGGGAAAAGCTCTTCGATCAGGTTGCATCCGGCGTGTACGTGACCGACGCGGAGCTGTGGCGGTCGTGGCGCGACCAGCACGACAGCGCGCAAGTGAGTTTCGTCGCGTTCACTCCGAGCAGCGATTCGGTCGCCGCCGGAGCGATTTCGGACGACGACCTCCGCGCGTACTTCGATCAGCACAAGTCGGAGTTCGGCGGCCCGGGTCAGGCGGCGATGACTGTCGTGATGATCCGGCGCCACATCACGGCCGCGGATACGGCGGCGGCGCGCCAGCGCGCGCTGTCATTGCGCGATCAGATCGAGAAAGGCGCGAAGTTCGAGGACATCGCGAAAACCGCGTCCGCCGACACGGCGTCCGGCGCGAATGGGGGCGATCTGGGCACCGGAGGCCGCGGGCGTTTCGTACCGGCGTTCGAGAACGCGGCCTACGCGCTCAAGGTCGGCGAGGTCTCGCAGCCGGTGCTCACCCAGTTCGGCTTCCACCTGATTCGCGTCGACAAGCGCAAGGGCGACACGCTCTCGCTCCGTCACATTCTGATTCCGATTCAGCCGAGTGATTCCGAATCGGCCCGGATGGATCGCGAGGCCGACGAACTCGCCAAGCTCGCCGCCTCGAGCGAGGACGGTGCGAAGATCGATTCGGCGGCGCGCGAGCTCGGGCTGCCCGAACACCACGTCGACGCGATCGAGAATCAGCCCGCGGTCTTGAATGGCCAGGTCATCCCGAGCGTCAGTGCCTGGGCGTTCGGCGGCGCGACGGTGGGCGAGACGAGCGAGCTGTTTCAGGACGACGACGGCTACTATCTCGCTCGCCTCGATACGCTGCACCAGGGCGGCACGCCATCGTTCGACGACGTCAAGAACGAAGTGCGCGAGCGCCTCACCACGGCGCGGCAGGTCGACAAGCTCGTGGCGGTCGCGCAGCAGTTCGCGGAGCGGGCGGCGGGGACCTCGCTGGAGGCCGCCGCGCAACAGGCGCACAAACAGGTGCAGCATTCGCCGATGTTCAATCGCGCCTCGCTCGTGCCGGGCCTCGGCCAGTTCACCGAGCCGATTGGCGCCGCGTTCGCCCTGCCGGTGGGTGCGGTGAGCGCCCCGATCAAGACCGACGCCGGCGTCTACGTCGAGCGCGTCGATCGGCGCGTGCTCGCAGACAGCTCGGCCTGGCTGGCGCAGAAGGCGCAGCAGCGGACCGCCCGGCTGCAGCAGCTCCGCCAGCAGAAGGTTCAGAATTTCCTGGAGGACATGCGCAGCGCGGCCAAGATCGACGACCGGCGCAAGCAGATCAACGCCGCGACGCGCCACGCCGAAGCGTAGGGCACACCGGCGCTCCGACACAAATGGGCGGGCCACTCGGTGGCCCGCCCATTGTGCATTCCATCATGCGAGTTTGCTGATCGACTACAGCAGGCGCTTCGGCTCCGGGCGCGCCGGCTCCGCCTCGTCCGCCCGCGTCGGGATCGACTCGCCCGGAGGCAGCCGGTCCGCCGTCCGCGGCGTGTCGCTCAAGGCGCCGCGCACGTCACGATCGACATCGCTCGTCGCTTTCTTGAATTCACGAATGCCCTTCCCGATGGACGCCCCGATCTCCGGCACCCGCTTGGCGCCAAACAGCACGAGCACGATGACCAGAATGATCATCAGCTCCCCGAAGCCCAGATTCCCGATACCCATGGTGATCTCCTAGAAAAGCGAACGAGCAATGAGGTAGGCCACGAGCACGCCGACGAGACTCAGCAGCGACACGTCGAGTGCGATGGGCCCCAGCACAAACTTGATCAGGACGAGATCGATCGGTAAAGGCCCAATCGATGGTGTGACGCCCGCGGTCAGAAATTGTTTGGCAGCTCCGCCCGGGAAGAACAGTCGAGCGAGCTGTTGCACGGCGCCGCCGACGATGAAGCCGATGGCGAGAACCAGGGCGTGAAACCCCGGCCGGTGCTTGGAAGATCCACGTGGTGGCATTCAGGACCGCCTGTCCATGACGTAGGCGATGGCGTCCGTGAGGGCAACACGGACCGGGCTTTCGGGAAGGACGCGCAACGCCTGCTCGGCGTCATGCGCAAAGGCTTCCCCTCGTGCCCGAGCATACTCGATCCCCCCTGTATCCGCTACGATCCCGATCACATCGTCGACGAGCAGCGGATCCGGATTCTCCGTCCCGAACAGCTCGTTCACACGGGTGCGGGCGGCACCCGTCATCCTGGGCAGTGCCGCGATGAGCGGCAGCGTCACCTTGTGCTCACGCAGATCGAGACCGCTCGGCTTGCCGGTCACCGACTGATCCGAGGTGTAGTCGAGGATGTCGTCCGCGATCTGGAAGGCCATGCCGAGCCGGTCGCCGTAGTACGCGAGCGAGTCGCGGAAGGCCGGCGCACCGCAGAGCGCGCCACTCTCGCAGGCACCCGCCAGCAGCGAGGCCGTCTTGGCGCGAATCAGCTCGAGGTACTCGGCTTCGCTGAACTGGAGCGCGTCCACCGCGCCGAGTTGCCGCATCTCGCCGATCGAGAGCTCGTTCGCCACGTCGGTGATGATCTTGATGATCGGCAGGTCGTTCATCGCCACGAGCGCGATGAGGGCGCGCGAGTACAGGAAATCGCCCATGATCACCGACACCTGGTGACTGAAGAGCGAGTTCACGGTCGGCAACCCGCGGCGCAGCACGGAGTGATCGACGGAATCATCGTGAACCAACGTGGCGAGATGCATCAACTCCACGACCGCCGCGAGCGGCACGGCGCGCGCGTCCGGTGTTCCGGTGACGGCGCTCGACAACAGCGTGAGCGTGGGCCGAAACATCTTGCCCCGCATTTGCAGCAGATGCGCGCTGACATCGCGGATCAGCGGGAGATCGTCGGTGACGATGCGACGCATCTCGTCGACCGTTCGCTCGAGTCGTTCGCGAACGGGCGCCTGGATGTCGCGGAGCGCACCGCTGGCCGGCACTCGCGCACGCGCGACGATGCCGTTCATCGGGGTGCCTGTTCGAGCTGGGCGATCCGTTCGACGATGTCGCGGAATTGAATGTCGACGACGAGCACACGGTGATAATAACCCAATGCGTCGTCCAGCTCGTTGCAGGCTTCGGCCGCACGGCCGAGCAGGTAGAGAACGCCGACAAACTGATCTTCGGCTGCCCGTTCGGACAGCGCGCGCGTGAGGATGGACGCGGCCAGCTTGAACTGGCCCTTCTCGACGAAGCACTGCCCAAGTGCCTCGTACGTCGGCAGCCGATTCGTGGGGCTGGCCAGCGCCTTCTGGAATTCCGAAATCGCTTCGTCGAGGAGACCCATCTCCTTGTAGGCAATCGCGAGGTCGTAGTGGCTCTGATAATCCTCGGCGTCGACGTTTTCGGCGATTCCCTGCTTGAATTTGCGGAGCATGTCGGCGAAGTCCGCTTCCTCGTCGCCCGTCGGCTCCTGTTCCGCCACGATCATCCGCGTGTCCTTGGCGGTATCATCGCGAAGCAGATCGCCGAGATTGACGAAATCGGCATCCTGCGATGCAGCGACAGCCGGTGCGACGCGGCCAGGCTTGCCGTGCGGCGCGCGCGCCTGAGCGGGCGGCGCCTCCGGCTCGGTGCCTGTGAGCGCCTCCAGCGCAGTTTGCGCCCGGATCTCGTCGGGAGCCAGCTCGACGACACGCTGATAGATCGTCCGCGCCTTGTCCGGTTGATCGCCGCGCAGCAGTGCGTCCGCGAGATCGAGATACGCCTCGATCAATCTTCCCCTGTCATTCGTCCGGAAGGCGTACTCGACGCGCTTGCGATGGTGCTGCGGCTGATCCGGCTCGAGTCGCGCGATCTCCTCGGCGAGTCCCGAAGCGAGATCCAGGTCGCCGGCGCTCTCGGACCCGGCCATGGCCGTTTCGAGTTCTCGAATACCACCGGCGCGGTCGCCAGCTTCGAGCATCGCCTCGCCCAACTCGCGCCGGAGCGCCCACCGCTCCGGCTCGGCGACGACGCCGGCGCGCAGCAACTCGACGGAACGCTCCGCGACCACGGTCGCGCGACGAGCGATCGACGGCGTCGGCACGCCAACGGAGCTTCGGCGCGGCGGCTTGGGCGGCGCGACGGGCTGCGGCGCTTCTTCCTCCTCCACCTCCTCCGGCTCCTCTTGCGCCGCGAGCTCCGGTTCGAGCTCGATCAAGTCGAAGCCACCGACCTCGTTGCTCGCCGCGCCGGCTTTGTTCGACGGCGGCGCGGCGGCCTTCGGCGCGGCTGGCTTCGGCACACTGCTTGGCGCCGCCGGGCGAGCGGGCGGTGCCGGCAGCTCGAGCTCGATGAGCGCCGGACCGTCGTCCCCGCTGAAGGAGTCACTTTCTTCGGCCCGTCCAACTTCCGGCTCAGGTGACGGTGAGATGTCCCAATCGATAACCAGCGGTTCGTCCGCTGCCTCGGTCGATTCAGCGGACTCTGTTTCGGCCAAAGGTGCATCGAGAACGGTGTCATCGAGCGAGCCGAAACTCGTCGGCTCGACGTCGAGAATCGAACCACCGGCAACGTTTCCGGATGCCTCGTCGCCGCCCAGGTGCGTTGACTCGAGACCGAGCAGCGACGCAGACGGCGTATTCGTCACGTCGATGTCGTCGCGGGCATCATCGCCGATGCGCGTGATGCCGGAAATCGCGGCATCGAGCGCGTCCGCCTGCGCCGGCTCGATCGGCAACTCGTCGGCCGGTTTCGGGCTAGGCTCGTCGGCGCGCGACTTGGGCGGCGAAGCCGGCGCAGCGGGCCGCGGCGGAGCCGGCGGGGCGGGCCGCTGGGCTGGAGCCGCTGGTGCTGCCGCTGGCGGCGCGACCGAACGTCCGACCAAGGGGGCAGCGCCCGAGCGATTTGGCGGCGCCGGTGTTGCCCGCGACGGTGGCGCGTCGAGGTCGAGGAAGATCAGATCGCTGGAGCTGGTCTTCCGACTCGTGTCGGCCGAACGCGGTTCCACCGTCGGATCGATGGAGCGCATTCGCTCCGCCGTCGCCATCGCTTCCGTCGCTCTGCCCTCGCCATCATACCGCTCGTACAGCATCTGAAGCTGCTCGATCGCTTCATCCTTGCGATCGAGCTTGGTGAGCTGGTCGGCGAGCATCAGCCGGATGTCGTCTTGATCCGGGCAGAGATCGGCGAACTCCTTCAGCGCGCGGAATGCTTCGTCGATCTTGCCGGACTTCTGCATCCGGTCCGCGTATTCGAGGAAGTTGACCTTGGCGTCGGTGATGAAGCCCTTTTGCGCGCTGATCTTGCCGAGCTTGTAGTAAACCGATGCGCGCCCGGGCGAGGCGCGCAGAATCTTGTTGCAGAGCGCGATGGCGTTGTTGAAGAAGCCAGTGTCCGTATACCGGTCGACGGCCTGCTCGTAGTACTCGACGGCGTCGGCAACATTGCCCTGGCGAACCATGAGGTCGCCAACGCGGTTGAACAGCGCGACGTCGAGCTCGGCGGCGTGCTGATCAAACGAATCGAGCAGCTTTACGTAGATAGCGAGCGCCTTGTCGAACTGCTTCTTGAGCTCGAGGTCGGCAGCCTGCTTCTTCAGCTTTGCGACGTTGGACATCAGCGCCTGGTGGCCGCGGGAGGGAAGAAAATTCCGGCTCGGACCACGGAGAATGGGAGGCTTAAGTTATGTCTAAGTTGCTCGTGTGACAAGGTTTGCCGCATACAAACGACGCCACACAACGATTATCGCCATACCAGTACGGAAGCTCACGAACATCAGCAATCTCGAACAACGCCAGATCGGCCGAGTACCCCGGGGCGATCTGTCCGACCCGGTCCGCAAGAGCGAGCGCGGCAGCGCCATTGACCGTCGCCGCGGTCATTGCCTCTGCCACGCTGAGCCTGAGCTGGCTCACCCCCAACATGAGGACGAGCGGCAGGTTTGGCGTCGGCGACGTTCCGGGATTGAAGTCGCTCGCCAACGCCACCGGCACCCCGGCGTCGATAAATCGGCGGGCGGGGGCGTGCCGGCTCTTTCCTAGGAAGAGCATCGTCCCCGGGAGTAACGTGGCCACCGTTGGCGCGGAGGCCAGAGCGTCGATTCCCTCGTCCGATACGGCCGCCAGGTGGTCCGCCGAAGTGGCGCCGAGCGACGCGGCGAGCTCTGCGCCACCAGAAGGCGCCAACTCGTCGGCGTGCAGCTTGAGCAGCATTCCAGCGTCGCGTGCCGCATCGAGGATGGCTCGGCTCTCCTCGGGGCTGTACACGCCCTGCTCGCAGAACACGTCGGCGAAGGTCGCCAGGCGCTGCGACGCGACCGCCGGTATCATCTCGTGAATGAGCGTTTCGATATACCCGCGCCGCGCGGCGTCGGACACCCGATGCTCGAGCGGAATCTCGTGGGCGCCGAGAAACGTCGGGACGATGCGCATTGGCAGCTCGGCGGCCAGCCGGGCGATCACGCGGAGCGTCTTGAGCTCGTCCTCCAGCGTGAGCCCGTAGCCCGACTTGAGCTCGATCGTCGTGGTGCCGAACGACGCCAACCGGCGCAGTCGCGCGCGCGCGAGCACGATGAGCGTGTCCTCCGACTGCGCGCGGAGATCGCGGACAGAGGAATGGATGCCGCCGCCGCGACGAGCGATTTCCATGTAGTCCAGGCCGGCGGCGCGCATCTCCTGCTCCTCGTACCTCGGCCTGCCGAAGATTCCATGCGTGTGGGAGTCGACGAGGCCGGGAGTCAGCACGCCGCCACGACAATCGAACTCCGATGCGCCGGGGAATCGCTCACGGAGAGCCGCCACGGAGTCGACCTCCGCGATCCGGTCGCCGACCACAGCCACGCCGACGTCAGTGCGAACACCGGCGTCGTTCATCTCGGATCCGCGCCTCGCGCGTGGCGGTCCGGCACACGTCACGACCTGTGCGGCGTTCACGAAGAGCCTGGCCGTGCCGCCGCTCGTCCGCTCCGCCGGTCCACCGGTCCGTCGCTCCGCCGTTCGTCCGCTCATGCCATCACGTCGCGAATGCGCGACAGCCGGAGCGGCGCCTGGGCCTCGCCGCGGCATGCGTAATAGCACGCGTTGCAATCGACGGGCGTGTAGCTGCGGTAATCGCGCCAATGGAAGTCGGTTGGAAAGTCCGGGCAGCGCTTCACGTATCCGGCCGGGTCGATGTGGATCGTGCGAACGCCGGATCGGCACGGCTCGCGCAGCTCGCCGCGCACGTAGCGCGGGATCTGCTCGAGATAATAATCCGAATTGGTGATCACGCCCCGGCGGCGGCGCTTGTGGGCGAGCAGCTCGCTCACGACCGTGTCGAGGTCGCTAAGCTCTTCCCCGCCGATCAGGAAATCCTTATTCCCGTTCTTGGCATCGGTGTAGACGCTGAAGTTCACGCCGACGCCAAGCTCCTCCGCTCGCCGGACGATCGGCACGATCTGATCCAGATTGTCGTTCTTGATCACCGTGTTGAACCGGATGTTGTCGATGCCCGCGGCGCGCATGGCCGGAATCGTCCCGAGAATGCGCGCCGACAGGCCGGGAATGCCGCGCGCGCGATCGTGGCGCTCGTCGAGGTAGTCCAGCGAGATGTTGAACTGATTCACGCCGGCGTCCCACAACGACCGCGCCCGTTCCGCGGTGAGCATCGCGCCGTGCGTGATGAGCGTGATGTACTTGAGCGAAATCGCGCGATCGACCTCGGACACGAGATCCTCGAGGTCGCGCCGCAAAGTGGGCTCGCCGCCGGTAAACGTGACGAGCATCGGATTGAAGTAGCGCGCCGCGTCGGCGTAGCTCTTCAGCTCCGCCGAGCGCGCGTCCGCGCTCGTCTTCCAGTAATCACAGAACCCACAGTGCGCGTTGCAGCGCAGCGTGACCTCGAAGTGGACCAGCACCGGCCGGCGGCGCGTCGTCAGCCAGGCGTACTTGCCAAGGAAGAGCGCGACGTGCCACGGCTTGAACCGCGCGGAGAGCATGCGCTCAGCGCGCGGCGCGCTGCATCGGCAACTGAATTCCCTGCTCCTGTGCCGTGCGGATCGCGATGTCGTATCCGGCGTCCGCGTGCCGCGCGACACCGATGCCGGGATCATTCGTCAGCACACGCTCGAGCCGAACGCGCATCTCCGGCGTGCCGTCGGCGACGATGACCTGGCCGGCATGCAGCGAGTTGCCGATACCGACGCCGCCGCCATGATGGAACGACACCCACGACGCTCCGCTCGCGGTATTGAGCAGCGCGTTCAGGATCGGCCAGTCGGCGATCGCGTCGCTGCCGTCCTTCATTGCTTCCGTTTCGCGGAATGGCGACGCTACGCTGCCGGTGTCGAGGTGGTCGCGGCCGATGACGATCGGCGCGGAGATTTCTCCACTGGCAACGAGATCGTTGAGCGCCACGCCAAAGCGGGCGCGCTCGCCCTGGCCGAGCCAGCAGATGCGCGCCGGTAATCCCTGGAAGTGGATTCGTTCGCGCGCCAGCGTGATCCAGCGGCGCAGATGCTCGTCGTGCGGAAAGAGCTCGAGCACCAGCTCATCCGTCCGCGCCAGATCCTTCGGATCGCCGGAGAGTGCAACCCACCGGAACGGACCCTTGCCCTCGCAGAAGAGCGGGCGCACGTATTCCGGAACGAAACCGGGGATGTCGAACGCATTCGATACGCCGTTGTCGTGCGCGACGGTGCGGATGTTGTTGCCGTAATCGAACGCGATCGCGCCACGCTCGGCCATCGTGAGCATCGCGCGCACGTGCGCGACGATCGACGCATCGGCGCGCCGCACGTACTCCGCGGGATCGCTGCGTCGGAGATCGGCCGCGGCGGCGAGCGACAGCCCAGCGGGCACATAGCCGTTGAGCGTATCGTGGGCGCTCGTCTGATCAGTGAGCACGTCGGGCGTCACGCCGCGGCGGACCAGTTCCGGCAGCAGCTCGGCCGCATTGCCGACGAGGCCGACGGACAACGCCTTCTTCGCAGCGGTTGCTTCGCGAATCCAGACGAGCGCTTCATCGAGGCTGCTCGTTTTGCGATCGCAGTAGCCCGTTTCCAGTCGCTTGTCGATCCGGCGTTCGTCGACGTCGATGCCGAGGATCGCGGCGCCGTTCATCGTGGCGGCGAGCGGCTGCGCGCCACCCATTCCACCCAGTCCGGCGGTCAGGACGAAGCGGCCGGCGAGCGTGCCGCCGAAATGTCGGCGCGCCACCGCACCAAAGGTTTCGTACGTGCCCTGCAGAATGCCCTGCGAGCCGATGTAGATCCACGACCCGGCAGTCATCTGACCATACATGATCAACCCGGCGCGCTCGAGCTCGCGGAAGTACTCCCAGTTCGCCCACCGGCCCACGAGGTTGCTGTTCGCCAGCAATACGCGCGGCGCGCCGGGATGCGTGCGAAACACGCCGACCGGCTTGCCACTCTGGATGAGCAATGTCTCATCGCTCTCCAGAGCGCGGAGCGCGGCAACGATCGCATCGAATGCTTCCCAGCTCCGCGCGGCGCGCCCCGTTCCCCCATAGACCACCAGGTCCTCCGGCCGTTCGGCCACGTCCGGATCGAGATTGTTCATCAGCATCCGGAGCGCCGCTTCCTGCTGCCATCCCTTGCACGACAACGTGGTGCCGCGCGGCGCGCGTACCGTGCGCGGCCCGTGGCCGGTCGGCGGCGCGGGCGGCGTCAATGTAGAAACCGTCATGAGAGAACCATGAGAGGAGTGGACAGCTCGTCATTCTGGATCGCCAGCGCGAGGCGCTCGATGTCGCCGGACAGCACCCGATCGCGCTCCAGCGGCGCGACGAGCCGGCGCACGGCGGCCTGCGCCTGCGCCACACCACGTCCCGGACGCAGCGGCGCGCGATAGTCGATTCCCTGCGCGGCGCACATCAGCTCGATCGCGAGCACGTAGCGCACGTTGCGGACGATGCGACGGAGCTTCGTGGCCGCGGCCATCGACATCGGCACGACGTCCTCCTTGCTGCCGTCGGTCGGGATGGTGTCGACCGTCGCCGGGTGCGCGAGCACCTTGCATTCGCTCGCCAGCGACGCGGCGGTCACCTGCGCCATCATGAATCCCGAATTGACGCCGGCGTCGCGCGTGAGGAACGGCGGCAAGCCTTCATTGAGATCCGGGTGCACCAGCCGGTCGATGCGCCGCTCGGAGATCGTGGCGAGATTCGTCAGCGCGATTGCCAGAAAATCCAGCGCCATGCCCACGGCCTGGCCGTGGAAGTTGCCGCCGCTCAGGAGATCGCCGGACTCGAAGACCAGCGGGTTGTCGGTCGCGGCGTTCAGCTCGCGCCCGATCACACCGGCGGCGAAATCGATCGCGTCGAGCACCGGCCCGTGCACCTGTGGCATGCAGCGAAGCGCATAGGCGTCCTGCACGCGTCGATCGCCCAGCCGGTGTGATTCGCGAATCTCGCTGTCGGCGAGCAGCTCGCGGAGATACGCGGCGGACGCGGCCTGACCGAGCTGGCCGCGCACGTCCTGGATGCGCGCGTCGAACGCGACGGGCGTACCGAGCAGCGCCTCGAGTGACATCGCGCCCGCCACGTGCGCGGTGCGCCACAAACGGTGAGCGTCCACGAGCGCGAGCGCGCCGATCGCCGTGTGACACTGGGTGCCGTTGATCAGCGTCAGGCCTTCCTTGGAGGCGAGCGTGACGGGTGACAGCCCGGCACGTCGCAGCATGTCGGCCGCCGGTCCATGGGCGCCGCCGCACGTGAGCTCGCCCTCGCCGATCAACGAGCGGGCGAGGTGCGCCAGCGGCGCGAGATCCCCGCTCGCACCGACGCTACCCTGCTCCGGCACCGGCGGGTACAGCCCGGCGTTCAGCATCGCCAGCAGCAGTTCGGCGAGATCGGCCCGTGCGCCCGAGTAGCCCTTGCTGATCACGTTGGCGCGAAGGAGCATCATCGCGCGCACTTCGCGCTCCGGCAGCAGGTCGCCGACACCCGCCGCGTGGCTGCGCACGAGGTTGACCTGCAGCTCGGCCAGCCGATCGGGTGGAATGGCGATCTCCGACAACTTGCCGAAGCCGGTGGTCACGCCATACGCCACGGCGCTGCGCGCCACGAGGTTCTCGACCACCCGGCGGGTCGCGCCGACTCGCTGCCGCGCGTGCGGGGCGAGCGACACCGGCGCGCGATCGCGCGCCACGGCGGCAACCTGCTCGATCGTCAGGGAATTGCCGTCGATCACGACTTCATTCGTCATGATCGGGAATGTCGGGCCGGGGTCCCTAGAACGGAAGCCCCGAGCGAACTGTCGCCTTGTTGTAATCGAACTTCAGATCCGGCTCCGCCTTGAGTCCGATCGTGAACGTGAACGCGAAGTTGCCGTTCGGCGACTGCGTGAATCCGAAAATTGCCCGCCAGTCGTGCAGATCGCGCTGAAGCTGCACGACGTGCATCGCGAACTGGTGATGCTCGAAGTCGTAGGTCGTTTGCCAGGCCGCCGTCCACTTGGGCGTGAGCCCGAAGCTGATGTTCGCGTTGAGCGAAGTGGTCGGCGGAATGCGATACAGCGTACCGCCGGCGGTGGACGACGTGACCGGCACGTTGGTCGTCGGTGCGGCGCGCTGTTCGGCGACGCACTGATCGAAGATGAACGGCTGCCCGTTCGCGATCTGCGTGCACTGCGCGGTCGGATCGAAGTCGATCACGTTGTTGCCAGTCGGCGGACGCGGACTCGAGCGGCTGAACGTGAACGACGCTTTCCAGCCCTGCGTGGGCGGAATGATGAATCGCGAGCCATACTGACTACCCGTTCCAGCGACGGGTTGCGCGGCATATTGCTGCGCCTGCGCGTTCTCGGCCGCGGTGCGCGACTGGTCGGTGCTGGCCGTCGGCGAATTCTGTGCTTCGGGGACCGCTTTGCCGAACAGTCGCGACAGAACCATCAGCGGATTCTGCTCGTGGCTGAGGTTCAGCGTCGCGGAAATGCCGGTGAGGTATGGTTTGAAGACGGCCGTGTCGCTCAACGTGCTGCCCTGGAAGAGCGAGTAATTGCTCGAGAAGTCGAAGCCCGGCAGCAGATCCGAGTTCAGACTGTACGACCACGTTTCCGTGGTGATTCCCGCCATGAAACCGCGTCCGCGCGCTCGCTCGACATCATAAGTGATCGGGCTGAAGTTGAGACTCAGCAGCCGGATCGTTTGCGGCGCAGCGCTCGTGTCCGTGCGCGACTTGGTCTTGGCCTCGATGTTCGTCGCCAAACCAAACGTGAGCGAGTTCTGGCGCAGGTTGCCGAGATAGCCCTTGCGGGTGCGGCCGAGCGCCTTGAGGTACTCGTCGCTGACGCTGCTCGCCGGCGCGTACGAATACGTGAGCTGCGGCGTGATCGAATGCCGGAGCCGCGTGAACGGCCCGAATCCGGGGAAGAGCCCGAACAGCGTCGGCGATGCCGACAGGTTGAAGGACACGCGCTTGGCTTGATGCACGGATTGGCCGCCGGTTCGCTCGGTTGCGACCCAGAACGGGCCCGGATCGACGTTCTGGAGGCTGACGCCCGGTGTGAGGTTGAACCTGTTGCGCGCCAGCGGCGGCAGCGAAAACGTCGGCGTCCAGTCGATCGCGGTCTGGTACGTGGCGGCGTACACGCGCGTGTCGACGATGGCGCCAGTTGCCACGTCGTAGATCGTGAACTGTTCCGGGAAGTTGTTGCGCTTCTGCGTGATCTGGAACGAGTTCTTGAGATCGTAGCCGAAGATCTGGATCGGCGTGTTGAAGCTCGTCGTCGAGTTGTACGAGCTGCGCGATTTCGACAACGTACTGTCGCGCAGCCCGCTCACCGGATCGATATCGTACACGTACGCACCGATTCCGGGCTGGTCGATGTGCAGGACCTCGTGCTCGGAGAAATCGAGCGCCGGTGTCCAGGTCAGCCACTTGCCCACACTGAGCGTCGTCGTCGACAAGTGAACGGTCGGCAAGGTCCGGTCAACCTGTGGTCTGCCCGGGTACTGCGTCTGCTGCGCGCCGACGGTGAATGACGCCGGTCCGAACTTGGATTGGTAGCTCATCGACGAGGCGATCGTCGCCAGCGCCGTGTACGGATTGAACGTGTTCTGCCGCTGCAGCGTGGTGCTCGTGACGTAGTTCACGCTCGCATTGAAGCGGCTGTTGGACGAGAACTGCTGGGAGTGATTCCAGCTGATCGCCGTGTTGGTCAGACCATCGCGCTGCGTGGTGTACGCGACCGCGGCGCGGCCGGACAGAAACCGGTTCAACCAGCTGTAGTTCCACTCGGCGCTCGTGCGCAACCAACCCGGATCCTGCGGCGTGGAGTTGGCCGAGCTACGCCAATCCAGCCAGGTGCTGAGGTCCATGTAGTCGTTCAGCGCCCAGTAGTAGCCGATGTTCTCGATGTCGCGCCGATAGTTCGGACTGTTGCGGATCACGTCGCCAATGCCGATGCGCGGCGCGAGAATGCCGCTGTGTCGTCCGCTGCGTGTGTCGGACACGATGAACGGCAGCCACATCACCGGTACGGCCGACGAATCCCGACCGGACGTCACGTAGAGCACGGCGGGCGCGCCGATGATCCAGTTGTTCCTCGTCCGCTTGGCGGTGCCGATCGCGAAATAGTAGTCGGGGATCGTGTCGCTGCAGCTCGTGAGCGTACCGCCCTTGCCGTACACCGTGGACTGATTGGCCTTGCCGCTGTCGGCAACGACTTTGGCCACATTCATGTGCAGGTACCACATCTCGCCGTTGTTCACGGGGATGTTGGCGTTGGTTACCTGCGCCGAGTGCTCGGGGAGACTGTACGCGGCGCAGCCGTGAGTGCCAGTGATGTCGGCCTGGCCGCTCGAGGGATCGCTCAGTCGGTAGTTCCCGCAGGTCGTGACGCGACGGTTCGATTCGGAGTAGTAGATGCCGCTGTCGCTGACGACCGTCTGGGAGTCGCGCTGCACGACGGCCTGGCCGCCCTTGGCGGCGAGGAGATCGAGCGCGTGGCTGGTTTGCGTGAAGTTCGCCGCTTTGCCCTGGTAGCGCGTGACGGTGTACCCGGCGCGACGGAGCAGCTCCAATGTCACGGAGTCCGGTGCCGGCCATTTCACCTGCGTGCTGTCCTTGGTGGTGTCGCGCGCCGTCGGTTGGGCCGGCGCTCCCGGCCGTCCCGCTGGAGGGCGCGGGATGATCTGCGCGTGCACGACGCCGGCCCCCAGCGCGATGATGAGCGCGCTGACGACGAGGCGCTTCATGTCAATCGGGCCGGCGCATCGAACTGCTCGGTATCGACTCTGGCGCGACGCTGGTTACGGCGGCGCTGGATCATGTACGCCGCGCCAACGCTGAGCTCATACAACAGGTAGAGCGGTACGGCCAGCGCGACCGTGGTCCAGACCATGTCACCCGGCGTGAGGAACGCACCGGCGATCACGATCGCGACGACTGCGTGGCGCCGAAACCTGGTGAGCAATTGCGGCGTGACGATGCCCAGAGCGGACAGCGCCAGCACGACGATCGGCAGCTCGAAGCTCACGCCGAACGTCAGGACCATGGCGAACACGAAGCCGAAATATTCTTCAGCGGTGATCAACGGCTTGAGCGATTCGCTTCCGAATCCCATCAGCCATGGCAGGGCGAGCGGCACGACCACCAGAAACGCGAGCGCCGCGCCGGCAATGAACAGGACCGTACCGCTGAACAGCACGCCGATCGCGACCCGCTTTTCGCTGCGGTGCAGCGCCGGCGCCAGGAAGAGCCACGCTTGATACAGCAGCACTGGCGCGGCAACCACCAGACCGCATGTCACCGCCGTATTGAGCGTGATGCTGAATGCGTCGCTCGGGTGGGTGTAGTACAGCGTGTGGCCCGGAACCAACTTGAGAATCGGTTCGGCGAGAATCTTGACGAGATCGAAGCGGAGCGTCACCCAGAAGCCGAGCCCAACGCAGACGATGACGGCTGCCAGCGAGTAGATGATGCGCCAGCGCAGTTCCTCGAGATGATCGAGGAACGGCATCTCGCCGGAGGCGGACTTCGGGATTGGCATCGCTGCGTTGCGTCGGCTACCGAGGGTTCAGAAGATCCTTCGCCAGGCCGGCCTCGTCGGAATTCGGATATTCGCGGATCAGCCGGTTCAGCACGATACGCGCCTCCGCCTTCTTATCGGCGTCCCAGAGCACGCGCCCATGGCGGTACAATCCAGTCGCCGCCTCGGGACTTTTCGGATACTTGCTCGTGACGAGCTGGTATACCGAGTCGGCCGCATCCGTGTTCCCCTCGCCCTTGTACGTCTCGCCAATGTACAACTGCGCGCGCGCCGCCTGCTCGAACTGCGGATAGGTCGCGAGCAATTGCTCGAGATTGCGCCGCGCCGACGTATAGGCGCCCTGCTGGAGCTGACCATACGCGGTCGTGAACAACGTAGCCGGGCCGGGGCCCGCCGGCACGCGTGCAGACGAGTCGGTCGCCGACGTGGAGGCGGAAGGGGGGACCGAAACCGTGGCATTGCCCTGCTCGCGCAACGCCTCGAGCTGGGCACGCGTGTCCTGCAGATTGCGGGTCGTCTGCCCGAGAAAGGCCTGCACTTGCACGAGCTGCTTGCCCATCGAATCGAACTCGCCGTTCGCCGTCGCCTGGAACAGCGAGAAGCGGGCGGCGAGCACGCGCAGCGAATCGTTCATTCGGTCGATCGCCGAGGAGATCCTGGCGAGCTGCGCGCGTCGCGATTCTTCGGTGCGCATCGCCGAGGTGTCCCCGCTGGCGAGCTGCGCGCGGGTAGCGCGCAGCTCGTCCTGGAGCAGCCGGATGTCGCTCTTGGAGGCGAGGCAACCGCCGGCCGCGAGCAGAACGACCGGGGTCAATGCGCTCCAGCGGATCATGGACGACGAAGCATCTGACCGCCCGAAGTGATCTCGAACTCGTCGCGGCGATTCTGCGACCACGCGGATTCATCCGAGCCCTGCGCGACCGGCCGCTCCTCGCCATAGCTGACGGTCTCGATGCGATTGTCGGCGATCCCATGCTGCACGAGGTACTGCTTCGCAGCCGCCGCGCGACGTTCGCCGAGGGCGAGGTTGTACTCGTCGGAGCCGCGTTCGTCGGTGTTGCCGTCGATTCGGATCATCACGTCGGAATTGGCCTGGAGAATCGGGATCTTCGCGTCCAGCGCGGCCTGAGCGTCGGGCCGGAGCGTGGATTGATCGTAATCGAAGTGCACCGGCGACGTCAGCGTCGTGCGCATTTCGGCGGCCGCGGCGGTGGCGGCCCGAGCCGCTTCGGCCTGCGCGGCTGCCGCACTGTCGGCGGCACGACGGCGGGCAGCATCTTCGGCCGCGCGACGAGCGGCCTCTTCCTGCGCGAGCCGCGCGCTGTCTGCATTGAACGCCGGGGTGGCAACCGGCTCCGGAGCCGGTTCTGGCTTTTTGTGGCACCCGGCCAGTACGGCCACGGCGACGGCGGTCGAGGTCAACCCTGCAACGCGTTGGAAGCGCTTCATGTCAGATCTCCGATGGAAACGGGAAGAGACTTCAATGTGGTTGAATACCAAGGTGCTTATTGCTGCCTACCGGGGTCCTTCGAGCCGGGGCGACCACGCGGCGAGACGCGATCCCCCCGATCGCGTGAGCTGCCGCAGCCGTCCCGATTCCGAGTCGAGCACCCACAACTGGCGCACGCCCGTTCGCGTCGACGTGAACACCAGATGCCGCGCATCCGGCGCCCACGACGGCTGTTCATTCTCGCCGTCACTCGTCAGCATCTTCGGCGTGCCGCCGGTGATCGGGATCGTCCGGATCTGAAAGCGACCCTCGATGCGCTCCTGGTACGCCACCTGTCGGCCATCCGGCGACCAGTCGGGATCGGATCGATAGTTGTTCTCGCTGAAGTCGTAGTTGGTGAGGACGTCCGCGCCGGTGCCGTCCGCGTCCATCACGTAGAGCTCGGGCCGGCCGAGCACATTGCTGACGTACACGATGCGTCGTCCGTCGGGGCTGAACGCGGGGCTCGCGTTGTAGGCCCCGCGCGCGACCGTCAGCCGGCGCGAGGTGCCGCCGTCTCGCGTCACGGCATACAGGTCGCCCTGCGACTCTGACGCGCGCGCATACACGATGGTCGAGCCATCCGGCGAGAACGTCGGCGTCTGGACGATGGCGTTCCGTCCGGCGGAGACGATGTTGCGCGAGCGGCCGGTCGCGAGATCCAGCACGAACAGCCGCGAGTCGAGACCGTAGGTCGTGTACGCCAGCGACGAGCCCACCGGATTCCACGCGGGGCTCATCGCGTTCTCCGCAGTTGGAATCGCGATGTCGCCGGCGCCGTCGCTATCGACGATGTGCACCACGGAGCCGCGCATGTACGCCACGCGCGTCGCCGCAATGCCGCGCTGGCCGGTCACCCATCGCGCGATCTCATCCGACGTGCGATGCACCGCCATGCGCCAGTCGCGACCCATCGTTGGCGGCAGCGGAAATTCCCCGACGTTGATCACTTTGGCGCCGGCCACGTCGTGAAGTGCCACATGGAGCCCGCTCGGAACCGGCGTGATCTCGACCACTGCGGCGGCGGCAATCCGCGCGAACAACGGATAGTTGAGCCCCGGCGCACCGCCGCGCGCATGCAGCGCGCTCATGTCCGACGTGTCGACGGCGATGATCGAGAACCGGTCGCTGAAATCCAGATCGCGCTGCACGATCGCGCGCACGGAGTCGCCCTGCGGGCCGGCGACCGGCAGCACCACGACGCCCCACTTGTCGCGGAGCGGGTCGTAGGTGCCGTTGATCGTCACCCCGCGGAACGTGGTGTCCTGGGCATGAATGATCGACGGCGCGGCGGCGAGACAGCAGGTCGCCACCGCGCGAACGAGGTGCACACGACGAATCATCGAAACAGACTGGGAGAGAACCTGAACGTGACGGGCAGAATGTCTTCCTGAAAACCAGGAGGCAGCGGTCCGAAGACCCGGGCGTTGGCCGCAGCTTCGATCGCAGCGAGTGCCTGTTGATCGAACGAGTAATTGCCCGATGAGGTCACCAAATGGATGCTTTCCGGGTCAACTGTCCCATCGCGGCGGATGATGAATCGGACTTCGTTGGTGAGAACGGCACGCCCCGGATGGAACTGGAGCATGATCTGCCGGGCGATGTTGTTGATGTAGCCGGGATACGGAAACTCGACGCCGGACGTGTTGATGTTGGCGACGTCGGCTCCGTGGCCGCCCGACTCGCCGCCGCCGGCTGCCGGAGGCGGAGTCTGCGTTTTCGCCGGCTTGGCGGTCGCCGCAGGCTTCTCCTTCGGCTCGGGCGTCGTTTGGCGGGGAGCCGGTGCCGTATGCCGGGCCTTTGGAGCCGGCTTGGTTTCCACCGGTTTTGGAGTCACCGGCTTTGGCACCACCGGCTTGGAAACGGGAGCTCGTGCGGGCGTCTGCTGCACGGGCGGCGTGTTCGGCGTCACAATGCCGACGGCGCGCGCCCCAGGCGGAGCGGCGAACAGTTGCACGCGGTATACGGGCGGCGACGGCGGCAGCGGCGCGGGCCGCATCAGGAAAAACGCGGTCACCAGCGCACCGTGCAGAACCACTGACGCCGCGATGCCTCCGGTGAGCCGCGGCGTCGAACCAACCGCCACGCTACCTGATCTCCTCCGGCTCGGTTACGAGCCCCACGTTGGTGATTCCGGCGCCGTTCATGATGCCGAGCAGCTGGGCGATGATACCATAATCGACGTTTTGATCCGCCCTGAGATACACGCCGTTGCGCGATCGGTTCGTCGCGAGCTGCTTCACCGCGACGCGAAACTCCGGCAGCGTCAGCTTCTCATTGTCGACGACGATCGTGCCATTCCGGCTCACGGTGATCGATAAGCCGTCCTTCGACTCGAGCGGCTTGCTCTGTGCTTTCGGCAGCGTGATGTCGACGCCGCCTTCCATCATCGGCGCCGTGATCATGAAGATGACGAGCAGCAGCATCATCACGTCGATGAGGCTGACGACGTTCACGTCCGCCATGAGTGCGTACGTCTGTCGGCGCGACCGGCGCGCCATCTCAGATCCGCCCTTCGCGCACGAGCAGCGCGATCACAGACGTACCGAAGCTCTCGAGCATGCCGTCGAACTGGTTGAGACGGCTGGCGAAGATGTTGTACCCGAATGTGGCGGGAATGGCGACGATGAGCGCCGCGGCCGTGGCGGTCAACGCTTCACCAACGCCCGGCGCGACGGCCGCGAGATTGCCCGAGCCCTTCGTCGCGATGCCGAGAAACGCTTCGATGACGCCGAGCACCGTGCCGAGCAGTCCGATGAGCGGACTCACCGAGCCGATCGTCGCCAGCCAGGGCAGAAAGCGTCCGAGTCGATCGCGCTCGTTCGCCGCTTCCGTATCGAGTAGCAGATGCAACGTCTCGATCTGGGATCCGCTCATTGTCGTCGCGGGCGGCGTGTCGCCGCCAGCCGGGGTGGCGAGCTCGCGAATCTGCTGGTTCGCCACGCGTGCATCGGAAACGAAGTGCATCGCCCGCAGGAACAGGCGCGAGAGCGCATTGGGCGCGGAACGCTTCGCGAGCGCACCAGCTTCGTCGAGCCGCTGCGCGCGATCGAATTCGCGGGAGAACCGCGTCGCCGCGCCGGACGCTCTGCCCAGGGCACGCCACACGCCGAAGATGATGCCCCAGCTCAGGAGCGACAGACAGGCGAGCACGATGAGCACCACCTGCGTCACGGTGGTCGCATTCATCACCAGCTCGACGGGACTCGCCGGCACCGCGCCGGCCGCGATCTGCGGAGGTGGAAGCAGCACGATCCTGGGGTTCAGGTACGAGAAGGAACGGCCGCCGTCTCGCGGGTGGCGAACCAGCGATAGGTATCGGCGAGGCCGTTGGCGAGCGAAATGCGCGGCGACCATCCGAGCACGCGTGCGGCCTTGCCGACGGCGAGAAACGACTGCTGCTGCTCGCCCGGCCGTTTCGGCGCGAACTCGATCGGCACCGACACACCGGCCGCGTCGAGCAGCGTCGTTGCCAGATCGAGCACGGACGTGGCGATGCCGGTGCCGACGTTGAACGCGCGGTCGTCGAGATGCAACGCTTCGTCGAGGTTGACGCTCGCGGCCCGGTACGTCGCGTCCGCGACGTCGCCGACGTGCACGTAGTCGCGCGTCTGCTGGCCGTCGCCAAACACCGTCAGCGGCTCACCGGCGAGAATGCGGCCGCAGAAGATCGCGACGACGCCCGCTTCGCCGTGTGGATCCTGCCGTGGCCCGTAGACGTTGGCGTAACGCACACTCACCGTCGAAATGCCGTGAATACGCGCGTAATACGATAGATAATGTTCGACCGCTAACTTGGCGACCGCGTACGGCGAATCCGGATCTTTCGGCGTCGTCTCGCCGTTGGGCGGCGTCGCGAGGTCGCCGTACACCGCACCGCCCGTCGACGAGAACACGACGCGCGTGTGACCCGCGGTTCCGCTGCGCCGGAGCGCCTCGAGCAGATTGAGCGTGCCGAGCACGTTCACGCTCGCGTCGAACGCCGGGTCGGCCACGCTGCGACGCACATCCATCTGAGCGGCGAGGTGCACGACGACGTCGAACGCTTGCCGCTCGAGCAGCGCAGCGGCGTCCGGCGAACGGATGTCGAGCACGTGCAGCGTCGCGGCGGGATTGACGTTCTCTCGTTTTCCGCGCGATAAGTCATCCAGCACGGCGACGGACCAGCCCTGCCGCACGAACAGATCCGCGACGTGCGAGCCGATGAAGCCGGCGCCACCGGTAACGAGCACGCGGCCGCTCATTCGGGATTCCCGACGGTGCTGGCGGGTGCGTCCGCGGCCGGAGCCGCCGATGCAGCAGTGGCCGACGATGCGCCGTCATTGGCCGCTGCGGTCTCGAGATTGAAGAGATACCGCGCCGTGTCGACCACGCCGAGCCCGCGACCGTTAGCCGCCGCGGCACGAAGCCGCACCGTCGGCTCATGCAGGAACTTGTTCATGAGAGATCGTGAAAACTCTTCGATTCGGCCCCGTTCGTCGGGCGTGAGATTCGGGAGACGACGCAGCGCGTCGGCCAGCTCGCGCGCCCGCACCGCGTCCATGCGCGAGCGCATCTCGGCAAGTACAGGCACCGCGGCCAGTCCGGCGAGCCAGGTCCAGTACTTCGCCACTTCGCCGGCGATCAGCTCCTCCGCACTCGGCAGCTCGGCCCGGCGCCGCTCGAGATTCGCCGCGACGACCGACTGCAGATCGTCCAGATTGTAGAGATAGACATTGCTCAAGGTGCCGACGGCCGGATGCACGTCGCGCGGAAGCGCGATGTCGAGAATGCACAGTGGGCGGTCGCCGCGCCGCGCGAGCGCCGGCCGCACGTGGTCGGGCTGCACGATCGGATGCGGCGCCGCGGTGGAGCACACGAGCACGTCGACGTCGGTGAGCGCGGTCCAGCATTCGTCGTAGTGCATGGCGAGCGCACCGTACTTCTCCGCGAGCACCTGCGCGCGCTCGAAGGTGCGATTGGCGACGATCGACGTCCGCACCCCCTGGTCGCCAAGACACTCGAGCGCCAGCTCGGCCATGTCGCCGGCGCCGAGGACCATGGCGCGAGTGCCGGCGAGCGAACCGAAGATCTGTCTGGCGAGTTGCACGGCGGCGGAGCTGACCGAAGCCGCGCCGCGTGCCACGGACGTCTCGTTGCGCACGCGGCCAGCGACGAGCAGCGAAGTCTGGAACAATCGGTTGAGCACCGGACCAGAGTGCGCTCGGCAAACCTCCCAGGCATCGCGCACCTGGCCGTGAATCTGGGCCTCGCCGAGCACCATCGAATCCAGCCCGCTGGCGACACGAAACAAGTGCGTCACCGCCTCGCGATCGCGACGCACGTAGCCGTACCCTGACGCTTCGCTCCCGAGGCGAGCGGATAGCGCCGCCCACGCGGCGGCGGTCGCGTCCACGTCGGACTCCACGAGATAGAACTCGGTGCGATTGCACGTCGAGAGCAGCACCGCTTCGCGAGCCGCGCTCGCCTCGGTCAACGCGCGCAGGGCATCGTCCACGTCGCTCGCCGCGTAGGCAATCCGCTCGCGGATATCGAGCGGCGCGCCGACGTGATTGATCCCGACCGCGATTAGCGCCATTCGGCCACCTTCGCGATCAGCTGCTTCGACTCGACCTGTTCGCAGAAATCGCCGGCCAGCAGAGTGCTCGCGGCGTCGGACCAGCGCTCGCGTCGTCCATCGTCGAGCAGCCGCGATCGCAGCGTGGCCAGACCGTGGATCGCCGCGGCGTACCGCTCGTCGAAGCGCTCGCCAACCGCATCGCGAATGCGGGCCGCTGCGCCCGGCACGCCACCGGCGCTCACGGCGATCACGAGCTCTCCGCTGCGGTGGACCGCGGGCGTCGTGCAGTTCCCAAGCTGCGGCGCGTCCACGACGTTGACCAGTCGACCGGCGCCGCGGGCATCGCGAGCGACGCGTGCATTGACGGCGGGATCATCGGTGGCGGCGATCACCAGTGTCGCGTTGCCCAACAACGCCGCGTCGTACAGTGCGCGCACCACGCCGATGCGTGGATTCGCGGCTGCGAGCCGCACGATGCGCTCATCGATCTGCGGCGCAATCACGCGAATCTCCGCTCCGACTTCCGCCAGCGCGGCGACCTTGCGCGCGGCAACCGCACCACCGCCGACGACGAGCGCCGACAATGATGCGCCGTCGAGCATGAGCGGGTACGCGCTCACAGGAACTGTCCGCCGGCTGGTGTCGCGACGCGGAGCGCAACGTATAGCACGAGCACCGACACGAACGCCACGTTGGAGTACATGGCGGCGCGGCGCGCCTGCCATCCACCTGCCACCCGCCCGAGCGCGATGCAGGTGATGGCGAGCCATGCGACGCCGCCCCAGAACAGTTGCGGCAGGTTGAGCTGCCGGTACTCCACCGAGTACGTGCCCGCCAGCACGATCCCGAGCGTCAGGCCGAGCCACCCGGCGATAGCGGCGAAATGATTCACCCGATCGAGCGTGGCCAACGGCGGAAAGAACCGGAACAGCGTGTCGAAGCGACGCGATCTGAGCTCACGGCGCTGCAGCAGGTACATCGCACCCGCCGCAGCCGCCGTCGCGAACGCGGCAATGCCGATGAAGCTCAACGCGATGTGAGCGAACAGCCAGACTCCGCGAACGCCCTCGGCGCCCTGGCCGGGCCGGAGTCCGATGACGTTGCCGAAGATGGTCGGGAGTGCCGCAAGCGGTGCGGCAACGACGGTCAGGCTGACCTCGCGGGCGAGCAGCTCGACGATAAACAACGTCGTCGCCAAGACCACACCGGCGAAGGAAAGCGACGGACCGAGCCCGGTCATCGGCACGGTGCTCGCGCGGAACGCGAAGCTCAGCAATGCGAAGACGTGCGCCGCAATGCCGAGCCCCAACGCGGTGAGAACACCGGCAACGGGGGCACGGACCGGACGTGCGAACGGCACCGCGGCAAGAGCCGCGGCGCCAAGGTAGCACGATATGGCGACAAACTGGGCGATCGCGATCATGTGGATCGCCCAAATCTACTGTCGGATCGCAGCTTACGGCATCTTGGCGGCGATACGAGCCGCCGTGCCTTCTTCGATCTTCGGCTGGTCCTGTGCAGTGACGATTGCCGTCGCGCCGTAATCTGTGACGCGGAGCACCTGAGCGTGTGCGATTGACACTTCAGGCAGCGCAAGCGGACGCCCGTCCGTCGGACCACGCCGCGGCTGATAGAGCTCGATCTGGTCGCCGGGATTCACGCCGTCGCGATGCGACATGTCGAGCACGATGTAGCTCTGGATGCTCGGCTGCACCGGCTCGCTGTAGATCCAACGCACCTTGGCCTGCAGTCCATTCTCGACGGCGGTAGCCGTTCCGAAGACCGTGGCGGCGGTGGTGTCGTAGCGAACGAGACGCTGCCCCGTCTTCACCTCGTCGAACATCTTGATCACACGCGCAGTCGTCGCTTCGCCGGGCCCCGGCGCTTTCGTGACTTCGATGATGGCCGTGGGAATCACGATCTGCCCCATGCCTTCGACGAGCGGCCCAAGGCGATACGCCAGGAAGCGATCGTGCTCGACCGGTTCCGCGCCGTTCGGCGGCGAAACAAATATCGGCGTATAGAGACTCAGATTATCAAGCTCCATACGGGGAATGCCTGGAAGATCGGCGCTCTGGATGATGTAGCCGGAACCGCGCGGACCTCCCGCGCGATCGACCCAGGGCGACGCAACGTATTCACCGAGGCGAATCGCCGGGCGCGTTGGTGCGGCGTTCGACTGCGGCATGCTCGCCGTCGTGTCGGCCAGACTGTCCGGCGCGACCGCGACGATTGTAGGAGTTGAAACGACGACCGGCTGGACTGATGCCGTATCGATCTTTGCGACGACGGCAGTCGGCGGCGTCACTCGCGCGGTGTCAGCGGTCGGCGGCGGCAGCGTTGCCGATGCCACGATCTTGCCGCTGTCGGAGGGCAGCTTCAGTACCTCGCCCGGATAGATCCAGTGTGGATCCTCGATCTGATCCGTGTTGAGCCGGTAGATCGCCGGCCACAGGAATGCGTCGCCGAGGTACAATTTGGCGAGATCCCACAACGTGTCACCGCGCTTGACGGTGTGCGTACGCGGGATGGCGGGCTTCGGCGCAGTTGGCTGCTGCGCGGCGAGTGCGCGCGGACGCGCCACAATCGCCGCGAGCGCGGCACAGGTGACGAAACGCATCCAGCGACCACGGTGCCCGCTGCAGAGAGCCCGCTCGAGCATGGCAATGAACTCCAGGCGAATTCGTGATTCTTTTTTTGAGCCTCGGCGGGCCCTAAGTGCCAGCCTCTGCGGTGGAGACGACTGGCTGCCTGGAAGGAAACGGGCGGAGAGGATAGAATCGAGAGGATAGAGGATAGTGTCTCTATCCTCTATCCTCTCGCCACTAACCTCTAGAAGGGCAGATCGTCGTCTTCGTCGGCGAGGGCGTTCGGGAAGTCCTCGAAGTCCTCGCCGCCACCGGCTGTCGCCTTCGCCTTGGCAGCACCAACGGCGGCTCGGCTGCGGTTGGAGCTTTCGGCGGCATCATAGTCTCCACCGCCCTTGCTCCCGCCGAGCATGATAAGCTCACGCACGTTGATCTCGGTGCTGTAGCGCGTCTGCCCGTCCTTGTCCTGCCATTGGCGGTATTCGACGCGCCCTTCGACGTACAGCTTGTCGCCCTTCTTGACGTACTTCTCGACGATGTCGGCGAGCGTCGACGTCTTGGAATTCCAGACGACGCAGCGATGCCACTCCGTCTTCTCCTGCTTCGATCCGCCCGCGTCGTTCCACGTGCGGCTGGTCGCCAGCGAAAACGTCGCGACTCGGTTGCCACCCGTCGTGGAGCGGACCTCGGGATCGTTGCCGAGGTTTCCAATCAACATGACCTTGTTCAAGCTACGGCTCACAGGTTCCTCCTGGCGAGAGATTCGGTGACCTCGCCGCTCACGTTACGATCCAGTCCGTGTCGTCGCGCAACCAGATTATTGCGGATCAACAATTTCCATTGCCCACGTCACATCCGTCCTCACCCATCCTTCACCTCGAGCGTGCGCCGCAGCACGATCGCGTCTTCCACCGGTCGGCGATAATACCCACGCCGTCGCCCGACCTCCTCGAAGCCGTACGACGTGTAGAGTCGCCGGGCCCGCGCGTTCGACTCCCGCACTTCAAGATACACAGCGGTCGTGCGCCGGGCCGCAGCCGCCGACAGCGCGGCTTCGAGCAACTGTCGTCCCGCACCGTGTCCCCACTCCGACGGGTCCACCGCGAGGTTGGCGATCTCGCCTTCCCCGGCTGCGAACCAGGCGACAACATAACCCACCAGCTGACCGCCGTCACGCCGAGCGCAGGCGAAGTACATCGCATGGTGTCCGAACGATTCCCGGAAGGACTGCGTCGACCACGGATCGCCGAACACCTTTCGCTCGATGGCAGCGATCTCCGGCAGGTCGCGTTCGCTGGCCGGCAGAATCGAGAACGTCATCCGGCGGGCAGCGGACGGCCGTGCGTCGACTCCCAGCGGACCTGCGCCTCGGCCAGCCGTCCGTACAGCGGCTCCCACGTTCGAACGTCCACTGGACCCGATTCGGCGATCAACGCGGCGCACCGGTCGATCGCGGCGGCATCCGGTTGCGACTGGATCCAGCCGGCTTGGCGCATCGGGCTCACGACCGTCGCCCCGAGCTCCGCGGCGAACGCATCCACCCGGTCACTCAGTATCAGCCGCGCACTTTCGAGCTCACAGAGCTGCAGGTCCGGCCAGATTTCGTACAGCCCGACGTAGAACTCTCCGCGCAACGCATCGAGCGCCGCGAGGTGTCGTCCACTGCGCGCTGGTGCAGCGGCGACGAGCAATGCGAGTGACGACACCGCGAAGAGCGGACGGGCGACGCCAACTGCAATCCCCTTCGCGATGCTGCCGGCGATTCTGAGACTCGTGAAGCTGCCTGGACCGCGGCCACACACCACTCGGTCGATGTCTCGTGCCGCGCGACCGGCGTGCTCGAGCGCCGCCACAACCGCAGGCATCAGGTGCTCATGCTCCGCCCCGCGCATCGCGACGTGTTCGGCGGCGAGCACACGCGCGTCATCGAGCACGGCGACGCTCCCGCGGTACGTGGAGGCGTCGATCGCCAGCGTGATCATACGTGGCCGCCAGCGTACAGCAGCCGGCGCGACGGGTCGTCGGGCAAGTGCTGGAGGCTGATCGGGACGTGCAGGTGCGGAATCTCGTCGCCGGCGCGATCGGGCCACTCGATGAGCACGAGCGCATCATCGACGAGGATCTCATCCCAGCCGAGATTCGTCAGCTCCGAGGGCGACTCGAGTCGATACAGATCGAGGTGATACACCGGCGAGAGCGGCGCCGCGTATCGGTGCACCAGCGCGAACGTTGGACTCGTCACGTCCTCCGTGACGCCGTACCCGCGACAGATCGCCTGCACGAGTGTCGTCTTCCCGGCGCCGAGATCGCCGCTGATCGTGACGACGAGCGGCGGCGACGCGGCGCGACCGAGGCGCTCGCCCCAGGTGACCAGCTCCGCGCGATCGAGCGCGAGATGGCCGTGGGAGGCGAGTGTCGGAATGATTGGTTCGTGCGACACTACCGTGCGGCGCGCGCGCCAGCGGTCGCCGGGCGCGCCTTGGCCGAGTCACGTCGCGCGCGGAGCTCGAACAACTGATCGCGCAGCTGGGCCGCCAACTCGAAGTCCATCGCGGCCGCCGCTTCGCGCATCTGCTCGTCGAGCATCTTCTCGAGGGACTCGGTTTCCATGATCGCATAACCGCGCGCCGGTTCGGCGACCTTCTTCTGCTCGCGCTCCGTGCGTGCGTCGGCAACGCGCGTGGTGAAGCGAACCTGATCGACGCTCTTCGCGACCGTCGTCGGCGTGATGCCCTGCTGCCGATTGTGCTCCAGCTGCACCTCGCGCCGGCGGCCCGTCTCCTCCATGCAGCGCTGCATCGACCCGGTGATGCGATCGGCGTAGAAGATGGCGCGACCGTGCACGTTTCGCGCGGCGCGGCCGACGGTCTGGATCAGCGAGCGATCGCTGCGCAGAAACCCTTCCTGATCGGCGTCGAGAATCGCGACGAGCGACACTTCCGGCAGATCGAGACCTTCGCGCAGCAGATTGATGCCGACGAGCACGTCGAACTCGCCGAGCCGGAGGCCTCGCACGATCTCCATGCGTTCGATCGCGTCGATGTCCGAGTGCATGTACCGCACGCGAACGCCAACCTGCTGGAGATAATCGGTCAGGTCTTCGGACATGCGCTTGGTGAGCGTCGTGACGAGCACGCGCTCGCCGCGCCGCTCGCGGGCGCGGATCTCGTTGAGCAGATCGTCAACCTGGCCGCGCACCGGCCGAACTTCGATCTCCGGATCGACGAGGCCAGTGGGACGAATGATCTGCTCGACGACGACACCTTCCGACAGCCGCAGCTCGAGATCCGCCGGCGTGGCCGATACGAACACCGCGCGCGGCGTGAGCGCCAGAAACTCGTCGAACATCAACGGGCGGTTGTCGAGCGCGCTCGGCAAACGAAACCCATACTCGACGAGCGTGAGCTTGCGCGCCCGGTCGCCGTTGAACATGCCGCCGATCTGCGGCAGCGTCACGTGCGACTCGTCGACGACGACGAGAAAGTCTTCGGGGAAATAGTCGAACAAGCACGCCGGACGCTCGCCGGCGGCGCGGCCGGAGAGGTGCCGCGAGTAGTTCTCGATGCCGGCGCAGGTGCCGATCTCCAGCATCATCTCGACGTCGAAGTTCGTGCGCGATTCGAGTCGCTGCGCCTCGAGCAGCTTGCCCGCCGCGCGCAGCTCGGCCAGGCGGTCCACCAGCTCGGCGCGAATGAGCTTCACCGCGCGCTCGAGCGTCGGACGCTGCGTCACGAAATGCTTGGCCGGATAGATCGCCGCGCGCTCCAGCGCGGCGATCGTCTCGCCCGTGAGGACGTTGATCTTCGAGATGCGCTCGATCTCGTTGCCCCACATCTCGACGCGGACGCCCTGCTCCTCGTACGCCGGAAAGATCTCGACCGTATCGCCGCGCACGCGGAACGTGCCGCGCTCGAACGCCACGTCGTTGCGCGAGTACTGAATTCGCACGAGCGAACGGAGGATCTCGTCGCGCTCGACGTGCTGGCCCTTGAGCAGCGTGACCATCTGCTCGCGGTACGAGACCGGATCGCCGAGTCCGTAGATCGCCGACACGGTCGCGACGATGATGACGTCCTCTCGCTCCATGAGGCTCGACGTCGCGCGCAGGCGCAGGCGATCGATGTCTTCGTTGATCGAGGCGTCCTTCTCGATGTACGTGTCGGTGGTCGGCACGTACGCTTCCGGCTGGTAATAGTCGTAGTACGAAATGAAGTACTCGACCGCGTTGTGCGGGAAGAAGCTCTTGATCTCGCCGTACAGCTGCGCCGCGAGGGTCTTGTTGTGCGACAGCACGAGCGTCGGGCGGCCGTGGTGCTTGATGACGTTCGCCATCGTCATCGTTTTGCCCGAGCCGGTCACGCCGAGGAGCGTCTGGAACCGGTCGCCGCGATCTAGGCCAGCCGACAGCTCGGCGATCGCTTTCGGCTGATCGCCCGCCGGTTGGAACGGAGCCTGGAGATCGAACTCGGCGCGGGACATCGTGAGAATATAATGCCCTGATCGGGATTTGTTCGGGGCGGCCGCCCTACGTCCCGCTCCCCCGCTCCTCAGGTGTCCGTCGTCAGCCGCTCGCGCCGCGACACTTCCGTGATGCCTTTCACGCGCCGAGTGGCGCGGATGATCTTTTCGAGGTGCACGAGGTTCTCGACCTCGACGAGCATCGAGCCGATCGCGCGGCCGTCCGTGCTGCGGAGGTCCATGCTCTTGATGTCCGTGCCCGTCGAGCTGACCGCGGCCGCGACGTCGGCGTAGAGTCCGCGCCGGTCGTTGCCCTCGAGCGCCAGCCGCACCAGGAACCGTTCGCCTTGTGCTTCCTGCCAATCGATCTCGAGACGGCGCTCCGGCTCGTGGGCGAGCAGCAGCAGGTTCGGGCAGTCGGCGCGGTGAATGCTCACGCCGCGGCCGCGCGTCACGTAGCCGACCACGGCGTCGCCGGGCACCGGCTGACAACACTGCGCGTACCGCACCATCAATCCGTCGACGCCCTGAATGCGCACGCCCTTGGTGCCGCGAACACGCTCGACGAAACGCTCGAAGACGTTCGGCTTGACCGCTTCCGTTTCCGCTTCGTCGGGGAATAGATGCTTGAGGGCAAGCGTCACGTTCACGTCACCCTGCCCGATCGACGCGAGCAAATGCGTGGCGTCGGTGAGGCTCAGCGCCTGCGCCGCGGCATCGAGCTGGTCGTCGTCCGGCTTCGTGAGGCGGCGCCGCTTCAGCTCGCGGTCCAGCATGTCCTGACCGAGCTTCTCGGCCGAGCTCTGCGCGTCGCGCTTGAGGATCTGCCGGATCTTGTGACGCGCGCGGCCGGTGCGGACGTGAGCGAGCCAGTCGCGCGTCGGCTTTGCGGTGGCCGACGTGATGATCTCGACCGTTTCCGAATTGCGCAGCGGCCGCGAGAGCGGCGCGATGCGTCCATTCACCCGCGCGCCTGCGCAATGCACGCCGACTTCCGTGTGCACCGCGAACGCGAAGTCGATCGGCGTCGCGCCCTTCGGCAACTGAATGACGTCGCCGGTGGGTGTGAAGACGAAGATCTCGTCCTGATACAGGTCGAGCTTGAGGAATTCCAGAAACTCGTCCGGCGTCTTCGCATCCATCTGCAACTCGAGCACCTGCCGGAACCAGGACAGATGCCGATCGAGCTCGTCGCTCTTCGCGTCCTCCTTGTAGCGCCAGTGCGCGGCGATGCCGAAGTCTGCCGTGCGATGCATGTCGCGCGTGCGGATCTGCACCTCGTACAACTGCCGGCCCGGTCCGAACACCGTCGTGTGGAGCGACTGATACCCGTTCGATTTGGGCTGTGCGATGTAATCCTTGATGCGCTCCTGCACCGGCGTCCAGCCATCATGGATGATGCCGAGCGCGTGGTAGCAATCGGGCACCGAGTTGACGAGCACGCGAATGGCGAGGAGGTCGTAGATCTCCTCGTACGGCTTTTCGCGCTGCTTCATCTTCTTGTAGATCGACCACAGATGCTTCGGCCGGCCGGTGACCTCGACGTTGGAGATGCCGGCTCGCCCGAGCGCCTCGATGAGCGGCTCGCTCATCTGCTTGATCAGCGCTTCGCGCTCGCCGCGCTTCTGCGCGACCTGCTTGGCGAGCGCCTTGTATTCCTCTGTTTCGAGATGTTTGAATGCCAGGTCCTCGAGCTCCCAGCGCAGCCGCGCCATGCCGAAGCGGTGCGCGAGCGGCGCGTAGAGGTCGCGAGTCTCCTGGGCAATGCGGCGGCGCTTCTCCGGGGGCAACCAGTCGAGCGTGCGCATGTTGTGCAGCCGGTCGGCCAGCTTGACGATGATCACCCGCGCGTCCTTGGCGATCGACAGCAGCAGCTTGCGATAGCTCTCGACCTGCCGCTCCTGCGTCGAGCCGCCGGTCGGCAGCTTGGCGATCTTGGTCAGGCCGTCGACAATGGCGGCGATCTCGGACCCGAACTCGCGTTCGACGTCGGCGAGCGTGAGCCGCGTGTCTTCGATGACGTCGTGGAGGAAGCCGCTGGCGACGGTCGTGGAGTCGAGCTGCAGGCCGGCGAGGATCTTCGCGACCTCGATCGAGTGCGAGATGTACGGCTCGCCGGAGTTGCGAAGCTGTCCGCGGTGCGCCGCCTCGCCAAAGCGATACGCGCGCAAAAGGAGGTCGCGGTCGAGCTTGTCGTGCAATGGAAGCTCGTCCTCGCGCCACCCCGGCATGAACTCATCACCACGTACCGCAATCGCCGTCACAACAGTCCTGCCTCCGCGAAGCTCGTGTACCGACCTCGCCCGATGATCACGTGATCGTGCACCGGGATGTCGAGCAGCCGTCCAGCCGCCACCAACTGCGCCGTCACCGTGCGATCGTCGGGCGACGGGCTGGGGTCGCCGCTTGGATGGTTGTGCACCAGAATCACCGCCGCCGCGCGCTCGGCGATCGCTTCCCGAAACACTTCTCGAGGATGGACGAGCGACGAATTGAGTATGCCACGCGTGACGGTGATGTCCCGCTCCAGACGATGCTGCGCATCCAGCACCGCCACGTGAAACTCCTCGACGGGCAAGTCCTCCATTCGTGGACCGAAGTATTCCACGACGTCACGCGGCGATCGCACCGGCGACCCGTCCTGCCGGCCTTCCGCCGCCATTCGCCTGCCGAGCTCCAGCGACGCGTGAATCGTCACCGCACGAGCCGTTCCGATCCCGGCCACCGACGTCAGCGCGGCCACGGGCTGCCGCGCGATCCAGCGCAGGGCTCCGCCAGCTTCGGCAAGCACGGCTTGCCCGATCTGAACCGCGCTTCTCCCCGATCCGCCTGATCCGAGCAGGATGGCCAGCAGCTCGGCGCTGCTGAGTGACGCGGCGCCGAGGTCGATCAGCCGCTCGCGCGGCCGCTCGGAACGGGGCAACTCTCGAATAGTTAACGCTTTTGGAACCACCTGGCCAGACATGCCGAGCTCCGGTTGAAGTTGCAGAGCACGGTACGAGGCAGCGTCTGGCCGACCATCATCGTTTTAGTGCGGTCCATGCATGACCGACCACGGCGCACGGACTAGAGATGCGCCCCGTGACATTTCTTGAACTTCTTGCCCGATCCGCACGGACACGGATCGTTGCGGCCGACCGTCGACCAGTCCGTCGGCCCGGTCGCCGCCGGCTGATTCAGCGAGCGCGTACGCCCGGCGCCCACGACGAGCGGATCCTTGCGCGCGGCAACGGGCCTGGCCGGCGGCGGCTCGGGCGGACCGATGTCCACGGCGGCCTCTGTTCCTTCTACCGCGCCATTGCCGCCGCCGTTCCCCGTCGCATGCGGCTCGGCCGGAATGCTTTCGAGAATGCCGAGCGCGTTGTACCGCTTCGTTGGACGCTGCACCGGGGGGGGCGGCGGCGCAGGCGGCTCGAACACCAGCTGTACCTTGAGGAAACGCTCACCAAAGGTGTTGTAGATGTCGTTCATCAGATCCACGAACATCTTGTACGCTTCCTGCTTGTACTCGATGAGCGGATCCGATTGACCCCAGGACCGGTAGTGGATGGAGTTGCGAAGCTGGTCCAGATCGTAGAGGTGATCCTTCCACTTCTCGTCGAGCACGTTGAGCATGACGAGCGACAGCAGGCGATCGCCGTACGGATGCCCGCCTTCGTCGCGCACCGCGTCGAGACTCGCGAGCTTCGCGTGGAACGCCTTCGTCGCGGCATCCACCGCATCGCGGATCGCCGCCGGCTCGTCGACGGGCCGCAGATCCGGCTGCTCGTACTCGGGGACCTGCAGCAGGTAATGCATCAGCAGGTCCTGGCGGAGCAGGTCGAAGTCCCACTCCTCGGCACTCTCGTACTCGGCGAGCGTCGTTTCGACTTTATGCGTGATGGCCTTCTCGACCATCTTCAGCGCCTCGCCCTTGAGCTCCTCGCCGCCTTCGAGCGCGAAGCTCCGCAGCGAGTAGATCACCTCGCGCTGCTGGTTCATCACGTCGTCGTAATCGAGCAGCCGCTTGCGGGCCTGGAAGTTCTGCAGCTCGACGCGCTTCTGGGCCTGCTCGATCGAGCGCGTGATCAGCGGATGCGTGAGCACCTCGCCCTCCTGCGCGCCAAGCCGGTCCATGATGCGGGCGATGCGTTCGGATCCGAACAGCCGCATCAGATCGTCTTCGAGCGACAGGAAGAACTGTGAGGCACCGGGATCGCCCTGGCGGCCGGACCGTCCACGCAGCTGTCGATCGATGCGCCGCGACTCGTGGCGCTCGGACCCGATGATGTGCAGGCCGCCGATCTCCATCACCTCGACGTCCTTGCCGTCCGGATCCTTCACCGTCGACGCCTTCGAGGGCGTGACGCCGGCGCCGAGTTTGATGTCAGTGCCGCGGCCGGCCATGTTCGTGGCGATCGTCACGGCACCGGGCTGACCAGCGCCAGCCACGATCTCCGCCTCGCGCTGGTGGTATTTCGCGTTCAGCACGTTGTGCTGGATCCCGCCGCGCGTGAACAGCTTCGAGAGCGTCTCGGACGCCTCGACGCTCGTCGTGCCGATGAGCACCGGGAAGCCGAGGTCGTGCAGCCGCCGCGTCTCCTCGACGATGGCGTTGTACTTCTCGCGCCGCGTCTTGTAGACGAGATCGTGCCGGTCTTCACGAATGACCGGCTTGTTCGTCGGAATAACGGCGACGTCGATTTTATAGATCTCGAAGAACTCGGTCTCTTCCGTCTCGGCCGTGCCCGTCATGCCGGCGAGCTTGTCGTACATGCGGAAGTAGTTCTGAATGGTGATCGTCGCCATGGTCTGCGTCTCGCCTTTCACGTTGACGCCTTCCTTGGCTTCGACCGCCTGGTGCAACCCTTCCGACCAGCGCCGGCCCGGCATCGTGCGGCCGGTGAACTCGTCGACGATCAGCACCTCGCCGTCCTGCACGACGTAGTTGACGTCGCGCTCGTACAGCGCGTGCGCGCGCAGGAGCTGATGCACGATGTTCAACCGCTCCGCCTTCGCCGCGTAATCCGCTTCGATCTGCTGCCGTTGCGCGAGCCGCTCTTCGGCCGAGAGCTCGTGGTCGTGATCGAGCCGGTGCACCTCCTGAGACAGATCCGGCAGGATGAACGCCTCGGCATCGTTGGGCGCCATGAATTCGACGCCCTGATCCGTCAGGTGTACGGAATGGCCCTTCTCGTCGAGCACATACAGCAGGTCATCCTCGAGATCGCGATACGCCTGCTTCGATGCAGGCAGGCGACGATCGGCGATGTGGTCCAGCTCCATCTTCTGCACGAGCTGCTTGTTGCCCTGCTCTTGCAGCACCTTCATGAGGCGGCGGTTCTTCGGCGCGCCGAGTTGCGCCTTGTAGAGCTGCAGCGCGGCCGTCGCGGTGTCGCCCTGCTCCAGGGCGCGTTCCGCCTCGCCAACCAGCGAGTTCGCCAGCTCGGTCTGGCGCCGTACCAACCGGCCCACGGCGGCGTTGTGCTCGAAATACGCGCCGTCGTTGTCGTTCCCCACCGGACCAGAAATGATGAGCGGCGTCCGGGCTTCGTCGATCAGCACGGAGTCGACTTCGTCGACGATCGCGTAGGCGTGCGGCCGCTGCACTCGCTGGTCGAGCGACACGACCATGTTGTCGCGCAGGTAGTCGAAGCCGAACTCGTTGTTCGTCCCGTAGGTGATGTCGGCGAAATACGCCGCGCGCCGCTCGGGCGTGCCGGGCTCGGTGTCGTCGAGGCAGGCGACGGTGAGCCCGAGATAGTTGTACAGGAGGCCCATCCACTGCGAGTCGCGGCGAGCGAGATAGGAGTTCACCGTGACGAGATGCGCGCCGCGCCCCGGCAGCGCGTTGAGATAGAGCGGGAGCGTCGCCACGAGCGTCTTCCCTTCGCCCGTCGCCATTTCGGCGATCTTGCCGAGGTGGAGCTGGATGCCGCCCATCAACTGCACGTCGTAGGGCACCATGTCCCACGTCATCTCGCGACCGGTCACCATGAAGGTCGTACCGACGAGCCGCCGCGCGCCCTCGCGCACCGTGGCGAACGCTTCGGGCAGGATCTCGTCGAGCACTTCCGCGGTCTCGGCGCGCAATTCGCCTTCGGCACCGCCGCGCCCGTCGGAGCCGCTCAACTCCGCGTCGATGCGATCGCGCTCGGTCGCGTCGCTTGCCGTGCGTTTGGCATCCTTCAGTTCTGCAACGCGCGCCTTCAGTGCACCGATGCGGCTCTCGAGGATCTCGCGGAACCGCGTCGTCTGCGCGCGCAGCTCCTCCTCGGAGACGTTGTGCAGCCTGGCGAAATGCTCGTTGATCTCGTCGACGATCGGCTGGAGTTTCTTTCGTTCGCGTTCATGGCGATCGCCCATGACCGCGTTGATGACTCGCTTGAGCATGCAATCCTCTAACGGTACAGCCGCTCCGCCGCGATGAATTCGGCGACGGTCACCGGCACGAAACCTCGAATCGACTTTCCTTCACGCACGCGCTGGCGAATCTCCGTCGACGACACGTCGATGCGGCGGGTGGCCAGCACGCGCGGTGTACCCGGCATGCCCGCCACGTCGATCGATTCGCCTCCCCGTTGCAGCACTACGACGGTTGCGAGCTGAACGATTCGTTCCGGCTCGCGCCAGCTCGGGAACGAGCGCGGCACGTCGGCGCCCACGAGCAGGAAGAGTTCGGCGGCCGGCCACCTCGCTCCCAACGACGTCAATGTGTCAACCGTGTAAGATAACCCGCCCCGGTCGATTTCGATCGAGCTCACATCGAACCGTTCGTCATCGCCGGCGAGCAGCCGTGTCATTGCGAGGCGCTGTTCGGGTGTGGCGGTCGCGCGACCAGCCTTGAGCGGCTGCGTGGCCGCGGGCATGAACACGAGGCGATCGAGCGCGAGCGCATCGAAGGCGTCGCTCGCGGCGAGCAGGTGTCCAACGTGCGGGGGATCGAAGCTCCCCCCAAGGAGCCCGATCCGCACCGGTCAGGGCGCCGGAGGCTTCACGGGAGCCTGCGAGGCGGTGTCGTGCGCCGCCGCCACGACCGGCACATCCTTGCATGCGTCGCGGACGTCACGGTCGCCGGGATACTTGGGGCGGAGCTGCGCGCACAGGTCCGCCGCGTCGTCCTTGTAGTGCACCGCGACGTTCGACTGCACCAGCTTGACGCCGGCCTGCTTCGCCGTAGGCGTGTTGCCGTACTTCGCCAGCACGTCCTTGAAGTAGATCATCGCGCAGTCGTAGCACTTGAGCCGGAAGTAGTACATCCCGGTCTTGTAGTCCTTGATCGCGAACCAGTTCTCGAGTTCCGCGATCTCCTTCTGCGCCGTCGGGATGAGCGGCGAGGTTGGATACAGGCCGATCAGCGTGTTGTACGACGACAATGCCTGCTCGCCGTAGAGCGGATCGAGCTCGGGCTTGCGCCACATCTTCCGGTAGGACCTCGACGCCTCGAGCGCTGCATCGTCGGCGAGCGAATCGTCCGGGAACGACTCCACCAGGCGGTCATAGCTTTGCGCCGCGAGCAGGTGCTCGCCGATGTGCTCGTGGGCGGACGCGAGATACCAATATGACCGAGGCAGCAGCGTATCGCGCGCCGGCAGATCGGTCGTCAGCTTCTCGAATCCGGTGACCGCGTTATCCCAGCTGTGATGGTTGTACTCGGCGAGCGACGCCTTGTAGAGCGCTTCGTTCGACGTGAGCTTTTTCAGATCGAAATCCGGCTTGCACGCCGCGGCCGCCAGCAACGCCAGCGCGGCGACAACTGTCCAGGAATGACGGGCCATATCTGTGGTTCTACCCGGGACGGGGCGAGCGGTTCACACGCGAGCCGGGAAAGATAACACCTGAGCGCGCCGGCGGACCCGGCCGCGCCGCCACAAATCAGGCGACGCTGGCTGCCGTGCCGAGCGTCCGAGTGGAAATCGAGGACGCGTCCGTGAGCGTGCGAAAGTATTCGATCGTTCTGGCCAGACCCTCGCGGACCGGCACGCGCGGCTCCCAGCCGAGTTTTTCGCGGGCGCGTGTGATGTCCGGCTTGCGAACTTTTGGATCGTCGGTGGGCAGCGGCAGATGGACCAGCTCGGATCGCGAGCCCGTGAGCTCGAGCACCATCTCCGCCAGTTCCTTTACCGTGTACTCATCGGGGTTGCCGATGTTGGTCGGCTCAGCGTCCCCGCGCATGAACAGGCGGAAGATCCCCTCGACTTCGTCGTCGACGTAGCAGAAGCTGCGCGTCTGGGTTCCGTCGCCATAGAGCGTGAGCGGCTCGCCGGTGAGCGCCTGCACGATGAAGTTCGACACGACGCGGCCGTCGTGCGGACGCATGCGTGGACCGTAGGTGTTGAAGATCCGCACGATCCGCGTGTCGATGCCGTGATGCCGGTGATAGGCCATCGTCACGGCTTCGGCGAACCGCTTGGCCTCGTCGTAGACTCCGCGCGGCCCGATCGAATTGACGTTGCCCCAGTAGGACTCCGTCTGCGGGTGGACGAGTGGATCGCCATAGATCTCCGAGGTCGACGCGAGGAAGAACCGCGCCCCCTTCGACTTCGCGATGCCCAGCGCGTTGATCGTCCCGAGCGAGCCGACCTTGAGCGTCTGGATAGGCAGCTCGAGGTAGTCGATCGGACTGGCGGGCGAGGCGAAGTGCAGCACACCGTCGAGATGGCCGGCGACGTACGTGTAGTCGGAGATGTTGTGCCGGATGAACTGGAACTTCGCGTTCCCGGTGAGGTGCGCGATGTTGTCCGGGCTGCCGGTCAGGAAGTTGTCGAGTCCCACCACCTCGTGGCCGTCGCGGAGAAATCGGTCGGTCAGATGCGAGCCAAGAAATCCCGCGGCACCCGTGATGAGAACTCTCATATTACTGGGCGACGCTCGGGCGGCCGACGGAATGGTAGGTGAAGCCCATGTCGGCCATGCGATGCAGCGCGTAGAGATTCCGGCCGTCGACGATCAGCGGGCGTTTGAGCGTCTGCTTGATGCGGCCGAAGTCCGGATGGCGGTACTCGTTCCAGTCCGTAACGACCGCGAGCGCATCGGCGCCGTCGAGTGCGTCATAGCTGGAGGACGCGAACCGCACGCGATCGCCGGCATGCGCGAGCCGCCGCCTGGCTTCATCCATCGCGACGGGATCGTGCGCCGCGACTGTCGCGCCCGCGGCGAGCAGGTCCTCGATCAGAGTGAGCGCCGGCGCCTCGCGCATGTCGTCCGTATTCGGCTTGAATGCCAGACCCCAGACCGCGATGCGCGCGCCTTGCAGATCGTCGCCCACGGCGGACATCAGCTTCTGGAACATCCGGTGCTTCTGGTCCTCGTTGACCGATTCCACCGCCTCGAGAATGCGGAGGCAGGTCGCCTGGTCGCGCGCCGTGCGCACCAGTGCCTTCACGTCCTTCGGGAAGCACGAGCCGCCGTAACCCGGGCCGGGAAACAGGAATGCGGGACCGATGCGATCGTCCGATCCGATGCCCTTGCGCACGTGATCGACGTTGGCGCCGACCCGCTCACAGAGATTGGCAATGTCGTTCATGAACGAGATGCGCGTGGCGAGCATCGCGTTGGCCGCGTACTTCGTCATCTCCGCGGACGGCACGTCCATGAAGATGATCGGCTTGCCGGTGCGCACGAACGGCGCGTAGAGCTCGGCCATCACGCTGCGCGCGTGATCCGTTTCAGCGCCGAGCACGACACGGTCGGGCTTCATGAAGTCGTCGACTGCCGCGCCTTCCTTCAGGAATTCCGGATTGCTCACGACATGGAACGGGTATTTCGCGTTCCGCGCAACGCATTCGGCGACCTTGGCCGCGGTGCCGACGGGCACCGTGGACTTGGTGACGACCACGGTCTCGCGTGCCATGTGCCGCCCGATCTCTTCGGCAACGGCGAGCACGTGCCGCAGGTCGGCCGATCCATCCTCGTCCGGCGGCGTGCCGACCGCGATGAAGACGACCGACGCGTGCGCAATCGCAGCGCCCACGTCCGTGGTGAAGGTGAGCCGGCCAGCGGCCTGGTTCCGTTCCACGAGCCGGTCGAGGCCCGGCTCGTAGATCGGCAGAACGTTCCGCTTCAGCCCTTCGATCTTTTTCAAATCGACGTCGGCGCCCACGACCTGGTTGCCCGTCTCGGCGAGACAGGCACCGGCAACGAGCCCCACGTATCCGGTTCCGACAACGGTGATGTTCACAGATGCTCCAACAAGACGACGCACACGACTGACGACAACGGCAGCCCGAACGTCATCGGTGCAAACCGCGGGCCGACCAAGCGGTTCGCCGGAATCACGAATCCGTCTCCGATCCGCGTGCGGCGGACAGCGTCACGACACGCGCCTTGGTCCGCACCAGATCGGCGGTGACGTTGCGGCTGTCGACGATCAGCGGCGCGTGATCCATCACCATCTGGTAATCCACCGAGCGGTGATCGGTCACGATCACCACCGCGTCCGTCTTCGCCAGCGTCTCGGACGTGAGCGCCGCACCCTTGCGCACGTGTCCGTCCTCGCGCACGGAGGTGATGTACGGATCGTGGAACGACACCGTCGCGCCCTGCTCCTCGAGCAGCCGAATCACGTCGAGCGCCGGACTCTCGCGCACGTCGTCGATGTCCCGCTTGTAGGCCACGCCCAGCACGAGAATGCGGCTGCCATTCACCGCCTTCCGCTCGGCGTTCAGCGCGTGGGCGACCTTCTCCACGACGTAGGCCGGCATCTGGCTGTTGATCTCGCTCGCCAGATCGATGAACCGCGTCTTGTAATTCAACGTCCGCATCTTCCACGCGAGGTAATGCGGGTCGAGCGGGATGCAGTGGCCGCCGATGCCCGGCCCTGGCGTGAACTTCATGAAGCCGAACGGCTTCGTGGCCGCGGCGTCGATCACTTCCCACACGTTCACACCCAGCTTGTCGCAGACGATCGCCATCTCGTTGACCATGGCGATGTTCACCGATCGGAACGTGTTCTCCAGCAGCTTGACCAGCTCCGCCGCCTCGGGGCTCGACACCGGCACCATCTGATCGATGCACGTGGCGTAGAGCGCCGTCGCCAACTCGAGACACGCCGGCGTGACGCCGCCGACGACCTTGGGCGTGTTCTTCGTGTGGTAGACCGGATTGCCCGGATCGACGCGCTCCGGGCTGAACGCGACGAAGATGTCTTCGCCGACGGTATAGCCACGGCCGGTGAGGGCCGGCAGCAGCACCTCGCGCGTCGTGCCTGGATACGTGGTGCTCTCGAGCACGACGAGCGTGCCGCGGCGCACCTGGCGCGTGGCCGCCTCGGCCGCGGCGATGACGTAGCTCATGTCTGGGTCGCGCGTCTTCGAGAGCGGCGTCGGCACCGCGATCGAGATCGCGTCGGTCTCCGACAGGCGCGCTTCATCGGTCGTCGCCTCGAACAGCCCTTCCCGGACGAGGGCAGCGATCTCCGACGCCGGCACGTCCTGGATGTGCGACTCGCCGCGCATGAGCAGCGCGGTCACCCGCTCGCTCACGTCGTAGCCGATGACGTGGAAGCCGGCCTTGGCGAATTCCACCGCCAGCGGCAGGCCCACGTATCCGAGCCCGATCACGCCGATGATGGCTGACCGGTCCTGGATGCGCGCGAGCAGTTGTTGTCTGGAACGACCCGCCGCGGCGTCAGCGGCCATAGAACGCCCTCACGCCGTCGATCACTTCATCGAGCTGCGCGTGCGTCAGCTCCGGATAGATCGGGAGGGAGAGCACTTCCTCCGCGGCCCGTTCGGACTCCGGACAGCTTCCCCGCTTGTAGCCGAGGTACTCGAAGCACGGCTGCAGGTGCAACGGGAGCGGATAGTAGATCGACGTGCCGATACCACGCTCCTTGAGGAAACTCTGAAGGTCATCCCGCCGCTCGGCGCGAATCGTGTACTGGTTGAAGATCGATTCGTTCGCGCGATCGATCACCGGCGTGCGCACGCCGGCAATGCCGGCGAGCGCGGCGTCGTAGTACTTCGCGTTCTCGCGGCGCTTGGCGCTCCAGCCGGCGAGGTGCGGCAGCTTGGCGCTCAGCACCGCTGCCTGCAGCGCGTCGAGGCGGCTGTTGAAACCGACTTCGTCGTGGAAGTACTGCTTGGCGCCCCCGTGCATGCGGAGCCGCTTGAGGCGCGCGGCGATCGCCTCGTCGTGCGTCACCATCATGCCGCCGTCGCCGTAACCGCCGAGATTCTTCGACGGGAAGAAGCTGAACGTGCCGATCGTCGCGACTTCGCCGGCCATGCGCCACTCGCCGTCGATCGATCGGCGCGCGCCGATGCTCTGCGCGGCGTCCTCGACCACGGGAATGCCGGGCAGCGCCGCGGCAATCTGCTCCACCGCCGCCATCTGCCCGAACAGGTCGACCGGTACGACCGCTTTGGTCTTCGAGGTGCGCGCGGCGGCGGCGAGGTCCGGCCGGATGTTGAACGTCTCGGGATCGATGTCGACGAACACCGGCGTGGCGCCGACGTTGTGAATGGTGCCGGCGGTGGCGAAGAACGTGAACGGCGTCGTGATCACCTCGTCGCCGCGGCCTGCATCGAGCGCGCGGAGCGCGAGAAGCAGCGCGTCGGTGCCGCTCGCACACCCCACCGCATACCGCGTGTGCGACAGCTCGGCCACCTGGCGCTCGAGCGCTTCGACCGGGGCGCCGAGGATGAACAATTGTGAATCGACGAGATCGAGCAGCTTCGAAACGACATCATCGCGGATCGTCGCGTGCTGCGCGCGGAGATCCAGCAGCGGAACAGGCATTATCAGGATTTTCAGATGGTGTGGGCGCCGGGCGCAACGGAGCGCCGCGGTCACGAGTCCAGCCGTGGAAAGTTCGTCGGGGCGGCGCCCGCCGTCAACGCACTCGGCGCGCCCGTGGGGCGAGGCTCACATCGAGCGAAGCGGGATCGGCACCTCGCGTCCGGTCCGGGCCGACTCGTAGATGCCAAGGATGATCTCGAGCGACTTGCGTCCGGCGCGACCGTCCGTTTCGGGCTTCGCCTCACCGCGCAGCACCGCCAGCACGTTGCGGTAATAGCCGTCGTGGCCGAAGCCATACACGGTCGGGGGATTGGTATTTGACGCCTCGATCAGCTTGTCGTCGTCGTCGTAATCCGCGAACGCCCAGTGCTCGACACGGTTGACGGCCGTGCCGCCGATCTTCACCGATCCCTTCTCGCCGAGAATCGTGATCGACCCTTCGAGGTTCTTCGGGAAGGTGAGCACGTTCACTTCGATCACGCCGAGTGCGCCTGAGCGGAACTTCAGCACCGCGACGCCGGAATCCTCGGCTTCGATCCGCCGCGCCTGCGTTGCCGTTTTCGCGACGATGCTCTCGACCGGCCCCACGAGCCACTGGATGAGATCCACGTAGTGGCTCGCCTGGTTCATGATCGCGCCGCCGTCGAATTCCCACGTACCTCGCCAGGGTTCGACGTCGTAGTACTCCTGTGGCCGCTGCCAGCGCACCGTGACGTTCGCGAGGTAGATGCGACCGAAGCGTCCCTTGTCGACGGCTCGCTTGAGCAGCTGAATCGGTGGATTCAGCCGGTTCTGCTTGACGACGAACAAGTGAACGCCGGCAGCGTCACAGGCCTGCACGAGCGCATCCGCCTGGGACAGCGACAACGCCATCGGCTTTTCAGTGAGGACGTGCTTGCCGGCAGCCGCCGCCGCACAACCGTGTTGCGCATGCAGTCCGGACGGCGTGCACACGGACATGAGATCGAACGGAGCGGAAGCACCCGGTCCGGTTCCGGCTTGCAGCATCTCGCCCAGCGTGGCGAACCACGGGACGCCCTGCTCCGCACCGGCACGTTGCGCCCGCTCGACATCCGTGTCGCAGACGGCCGCAAGCGATAATCCTTCGACGTTCCGAATGGCCTCGAAATGGTTCTTCGAGATCCGGCCGCAGCCGATCAGGCCGACGCGGACCGGGAGCTGACCCATCAGCGTTTGTGAATACCCTGGATCGGCGCGATGCCGTCGCCGCGACGTTCGTACGAGGTGCCGCAGGCCGGGCACGTACCGGTGCCGCTGTCGGGCAGCCGCTCGCCGCACTGACACATCCAGCCGATCCGTCGCGCCGGCACGCCGGCCATCAGCCCGTACGGCAGCACATCCTTCGTCACGACCGCCCCCGCACCGACGAACGCATACTCGCCCAGCGTCACGCCGCAGACGATCGTCGCGTTGGCGCCGATCGACGCGCCGCGCTTGACCAGCGTGCGTCGGTACTCCGTCTTGCGCGACACGTGGCTCCGCGGATTGATCACGTTCGTGAACACCATCGACGGTCCGCAGAACACGTCATCTTCCAGCTCGACGCCCTCGTAGATCGACACGTTGTTCTGAATCTTGCAATTCGTGCCCATGCGCGTCCGCGGCATCATCACGACGTTCTGACCGAGGCTGCACCGCTCCCCGATCGTCGCGCCTGCCATGATGTGGCAGAAATGCCAGATCTTCGTGCCTGCGCCGATCACCGCACCGTCGTCGACGTACGCCGATTCGTGCACGAATGGGGCGTCGCTCATGCGGTCACCCGATGGACCGACGTCACGGGCCATTCGTCGCGCGACGTAGGGATCGAGGCCTGCCATTCCTGAAGCGAGCGCGCCGTCGCGCGGCGCGACCGCAGCGACAGGATCGCATCGCTCGCCGCGCTGGCCGCGGACATCGTCGTCGTGTACGACACCCGATGCACGATCGCCGCTTGCCGCAGCAGGTAGTCGTCCAGTTGCGCGTGCTTGCCGAGCGGCGTGTTGATGAGCAATTGCGTATCGCGATTCACGATCATGTCGAGACAGTTGGGCCGGCCCTCATGCACCTTCAACACCCGGTCGGCAGGAATGCCGCGCGCGCGAAGGTACGCCGCCGTGCCTGCCGTCGCCACGATCCGGAAGCCCATCTCGTGAAAGCGCCGTGCGATCGGCGTGACCGTGGGCTTGTCGGAGTCGGTGACCGTGATCAGCACCACGCCTTCGAGCGGCAAGCCGTTCGATGCGGCAAGCTGCGATTTGGCGAATGCCGCGCCGAATGAATCCGCGATCCCCATCACTTCGCCGGTCGACCGCATCTCGGGGCCGAGCACCGGATCCGTGCCGGGGAATTTGTTGAATGGAAACACCGCTTCCTTCACGGAGACGTACGGCGGAATGATCTCTTCGGTAAAGCCGATCTCGTCCAACGTCTCGCCAAGCATCACGCGCGCCGCGACCGAGGCGAGCGGGACGCCGATCGCCTTCGACACGAACGGAATCGTACGGCTCGCGCGCGGGTTCACCTCGAGCACGTACACCACGCCATTCTTGATCGCGTACTGCACGTTGATCAATCCCACCACGCCGAGCGCCTGCGCGAGCGCGATCGTCTGATCGCGCATCGCCTGCATGTCAGCCGCGCCGACGAGATACGGCGGCAGCACGCAGGCCGAATCGCCGGAATGGATGCCGGCGTCCTCGATGTGCTGCATGATGCCGCCGATCACCACGCGCTGTCCGTCGGATACTGCATCGACGTCGCACTCGAACGCGTCCTCGAGAAAGCGGTCGATCAGCACCGGACGTTCCTCCGATACGCGCGCCGCCGTCGCGAAATACGCTTCGAGCGAGGCCGCGTCGTACACGATCTGCATCGCCCGGCCGCCGAGCACATAGGACGGCCGGACGAGCACCGGGTACCCGATACGCGACGCGGCATCGAGCGCTTCGTCGACGCTCGTCGCCATGCCGTTCGCCGGCTGCGACAGCCCGATCTCGCGCGCGATCTGCTCGAAGCGCTGCCGATCCTCGGCGCGATCGATCGCATCGGGCGATGTTCCCAGAATGCGCACGCCGGCGGCCTCGAGGCGCCGCGTCAGCTTGAGCGGCGTCTGTCCGCCGAGCTGCACGATCACGCCGACCGGCTGTTCGCGATCGACGATCTCCAGCACATCCTCGAAGGTCAGCGGCTCGAAGTAGAGCTTGTCCGACGTATCGAAATCCGTCGACACCGTTTCGGGATTCGAATTGATCATGATCGTCTCGAACCCGCGCTCGCGCAGCGCCATCACGGCGCGAACGCAGCAGTAGTCGAACTCGACGCCTTGCCCGATCCGATTCGGACCGCTCCCGAGAATGACGACGGAACGTGTGCCGCTCGGCGGCGCTTCACTCTCCTCGTCGTAGCTGCCGTACAGGTATGGCGTCGCCGATGGAAACTCGCCGGCACAGGTGTCGACCATCTTGTACGCCGGACGCACGCCCAGGCGCCAGCGACGCTCGCGTACCGCGTCTTCACTTTCGCCGCGAAGCGCCGCAAGCTGTGCGTCGGAAAACCCGAGACGCTTCATGCGCCGCATCGCCGGCTCGGCGAGCTCGTCGAGCGCCGCATACGTGCGTTCGGCGTCGATCAGCTCCTGCATCTGCTCGAGGAACCACGGGTCGATGCCGGTCAGCTCGTGCAAGTCGGCCACGCTCATGCCGCGCTCGAGGCCGCGCCGCACCTGGAAGATCCGCTCGGGCGTCGGCTGGCGCAGCGCGCCTCGCAATGACTCGAGCGAGTCGTCCGGAAGCCGATCGTCGATCGCGCGCGCGGCCGTGGTCCAGCCGGTGCGACCGGTTTCCAGTGCGCGCAGCCCCTTCTGAAACGCCTCCTTGAACGTGCGCCCGATCGACATCGCCTCGCCGACGGATTTCATCTGCGTCGTGAGATACGGATTGGCGGACGGAAATTTCTCGAACGCGAACCGCGGCACTTTCACGACGACATAGTCGAGCACCGGCTCGAACGACGCCGGGGTCGTCTTCGTGATGTCGTTCGCGATCTCGTCGAGCCGGTAGCCCACGGCGAGCTTTGCGCCGATGCGCGCGATCGGAAAGCCGGTCGCCTTCGACGCGAGCGCCGACGAGCGCGACACGCGCGGATTCATTTCGATGACGAGCATCTCGCCGTCGGCGGGGTTCACCGCGAACTGGATATTGCACCCGCCCGCGTCGACGCCAACTTCGCGGATGATCGCCACCGCGGCATCGCGCATCGTCTGGTACTCGCGGTCGGTGAGCGTCATGGCCGGCGCGACGGTGATCGAATCGCCGGTGTGCACGCCCATCGGATCGAGATTCTCGATCGAACACACGATGACGACGTTGTCGTCATGGTCGCGCATCACCTCGAGCTCGAACTCCTTCCAGCCGATCACACTGCGTTCGACGAGCACCTGGTGCGTCGGCGACTGATCGAGGCCATGTCGGATGATCTGCTCGAACTCGTCGCGGTTGTACGCAATGCCGCCGCCGGTTCCGCCGAGTGTGAACGACGGCCGCACGATCGCCGGAAAGCCGGTTTCGGCGAGGATCGCTTCGGCTTCGTCGTACGACTCGGCGATGCCACCGGTGGCGACGGCGAGCCCGATGCGCTGCATGGCGTTCGAGAACAGCCGACGATTTTCGGCGATCGCGATCGCGTGTGCCGTGGCGCCAATCAGCTCCACGCCGTGGCGCTCGAGCGCGCCCGATTCGGCGAGCGACATCGCGACGTTGAGCGCGGTCTGACCACCCATCGTCGGCAGGATCGCGTCCGGCTTCTCGCGCTCGAGAATCAGCTCGACGAACTCCGGCGTCACCGGTTCGATGTACGTCCGGTGCGCCAACTCGGGGTCCGTCATGATCGTCGCCGGGTTCGAGTTGATCAGCACCACCTCGTACCCTTCTTCCTTGAGCGCCTTCGTCGCCTGCGTGCCGGAATAGTCGAATTCCGCCGCCTGCCCGATGATGATCGGGCCGGAGCCGATGACGAGAATCTTGTGCAGGTCAGTGCGTCGCGGCATGAAGCAGATCGTCGATGATGTCCGCGTGCGTGAGCGCGGGCCGCCAGCCCGTGTCCCGCTCGAGCTTGTCGGGCGATCCGACGAGCACCGGAATGTCCATCGCGCGAACGAGCGACGGCTCCGTCGAAATGTCGGCATTCACGCCCGCGCGAAGCAAGGCGTCCGCCGCGAGTTGGCGTACGCTCACGCCAACGCCGCTCGAAACGTTGTACACCTCGCCGGCACGCCCGCGCTCGGCGAGCGCCAGATACGCTGCAGCCACGTCACGGACATGCAGATAGTCTCGCACAACGTCGTTCCCGAGCGCGAGTTGGCGCGAGCCGCCGCCGCGGAGCGCGAGGACGCGACTCACCAGCGAGGGCAGCAGATACTGCGCTCCGTGGCCGACGCCCGAGTGGTTGAAGCTGCGCGTGCAGACGACGCGAAGCGAAGACGCCCGCCCAATCTGGAGCGCGGCCACTTCCTGCGCGGTCTTCGTCGCGGCGTACGCGGTGAGCGGGCGCTGCGGCGCGTCTTCGCGCAACGGCATCTCATCGGCCGAGTGCGCGCCGTATTGGAGCCCGCTGCCGACGACGACGGCAACCGCGTCGAGCGTTCCGGCGTCGCTGCGCGCGACGAGCGCGGAAAGCACTCGCACGGCGCCAAGGGCGTTGATGTCGTACGTCGCGGCGGGATCTCGATCGGCGTCGGGCGGAAATGCCACGCCAGCGAGGTGAACCACCGCGCCCGGCTGTGCGGCGTCGAGCATGCGGTTGACGTCGGCTTGTGAACGGACGTCCGCGGCGATCCAGCGCACGTGCGCGCGCTCGGAGCCGGTGAGGATGCGCGGGCCGTCGTCGAGCGACCCCACGCCGGCGAGCGCCACGTCGTGTCCGCGCTCGAGCAGCAGACGCGCGAGCCACTGGCCCACGAAGCCGCCGCCGCCGGTGAGCAGAAATCGCGTCATCGACCCAAGGCGGTGTGCCTGGCGAGGTCGGCGTCGACCATCATCTCGACGAGCGACTTGAACGACACGCGTGGCTCCCAACCCAGCTCCGTGCGCGCCTTGGCCGGATCCGCGACGAGCAGATCAACCTCCGCCGGCCGGAAGAAGCGCGGATCCTGGACGACGTACTCGCGGTAATCGAGCCCCACATAGCTGAACGCGGTCTCGCAGAGATCGCGCACGGAGCAGGTGTGCCCCGTGCCGATGACGTAGTCGGTCGGCTCGTCCTGCTGCAGCATGCGCCACATCGCGTCGACGTAGTCGCCGGCAAACCCCCAATCGCGCCGCGACTCGAGGTTGCCGAGGCGTAGCTCGCGTGCGGTGCCGAGCTTGATGCGCGCCACCGCGTCAGTGACTTTGCGCGTGACGAACTCGAGTCCGCGACGCGGGCTCTCATGGTTGAACAGGATGCCGGAAACGGCGTAGAGCGCGAAGCTCTCGCGATAGTTCACCGTGATCCAGTGGCCGTACACCTTGGCGACTCCATACGGGCTGCGCGGATAGAACGGCGTGGATTCGCGCTGCGGCGATTCGACGACCTTGCCGAACATCTCACTGGAGCTGGCCTGGTAGAACCGCGCCTGGGGCGCAGTCTTCTTCATGGCCTCGAGCATGCGCGTGACGCCGAGCGCCGTGAATTCGCCCGTGAGCACCGGCTGCGTCCACGACGTTTGTACGAAGCTCTGTGCGGCGAGATTGTAGATCTCGTCCGGCATGTACTCGCTCACAGCATCAGTGAGCGAAGTCTGGTCGAGCAGATCGGCCGAGACGAGCTCGATGCGGTCCACGAGATGGCCGATGCGCTCGTACGGCGTCGTCGAGCTGCGGCGGACGATGCCCACCACCCGATATCCCTTCTCGAGCAGCAGTTCGGCGAGATAGGACCCGTCCTGGCCGGTGATGCCGGTAATGAGCGCGGTTGGCATGGTCGTCGAGATCGAATAGTGGGGCGCAGACAATGAGACTGATGGTCAGAAAAAAGGGGAGCCCGAAAGCTCCCCTCATCGTGCACGCGGGCCGTCGGACGCGCTCACGCCACTGCTTGTCCGCGAGGCGCGCGCTTCACTTTACCCGCCTTGAGGCAGCGCGTGCAAACCTTGACCTTCTCGATCTTGCCGTCCACGACGGTGCGGACGACCTGCAGGTTCGGCTTCCACGTGCGACGCGTCTTGTTATTGGCGTGCGACACGTTGTTGCCGAATGCGACGCCCTTGTCGCAGGCGAAGCAGCGATTTCTCTGGATGGCCATGATCGTTACTCCTGAACCAGCTCGATGCGCGCCATCTCGGCGCCGTCACCCTTGCGGTGACCGGTCTTGAGAATGCGCGTGTAGCCGCCGGGCCGACGGGCGAACTTGGGCCCGATCTCCTGGAACAGCTTGTCCGCCGTCTCCCGTTTCTGCACGTGCCGCACCGCGTGCCGCCGATCGTGCAGCGTGCCCGAGCGCGCCTTGGTGATCAGCTTCTCGACGAACGGGCGCAGCTCCTTCGCCTTGGCTTCCGTGGTCTCGATCGCGCCATGCTCGATGAGCGACTGCGCAAGATTTCGCATGAGAGCGAGTTTCTGCTCGCTCGTCCGGCGAAGCTGGCGCCCAGCCTTCCGATGCCGCATTGCCTCACTCCTCCATGTCGTCGGGCGCAGCCGCGGCGGCACGACTCGGCGGCGTGCCCCAATCGAGCACGCGAATGCCGCCGCCGTTCTCCTCGAACCGCATCCCGAAATTCAGATTTTCACGCTCGAGGAGATCGGCGATCTCCTGGAGCGACTTCTTGCCGAAATTCTTGACCTGCAGGATCTGGCTTTCCGTTTGACGGACCAGATCTCCGAGCGTGCGAATGCTCGAGTTCTTGAGTGAGTTCACCGAGCGAACGGAGAGCTCGAGATCGTCGATCGGCGTGGCGAGCAGCGACGCCAGGCGATTGCCGTCCGTCGCCGCCCCTTCCATCGACTGACCGATGGGTGCGGAGGTGTGCGAGCCGAAGTCGGCGAAATACTGGAAGTGCGTCTGCGCGAGCGCCGCGGCGTAGCTCACCGCCTCTTCCGGCGAGATCGTGCCGTTCGTCTCGACCGTGAGCACGAGGCGGTCGTAGTCCGTCCGCTGTCCGACGCGCGTTTCGGCGACCGTGAAGTTCGCGCGGCGCACCGGGTTGTAGATCGAGTCGATGCGTACGAGATCGACGGGCAGGCCGCGGTCGACCGGATGCTGGTCGGCCTCGACGTAGCCCCGACCCTTGTTGACGTAGAGATCGACGTTGAGGTTGCGGCTGTCCTGGAGCGTGAACAGGTGCTGGCTCGGATCGACGATCCGCACACCGCCCGCGCTGCTGATGTCGCCCGCCGTCACCGGCCCGGCCTGCGTCTTGGCGATGTGGAGCACGACATCCTCGACGTCTTCAGGCAGCGTCAGCGTCAGGGCCTTGAGGTTGCCGATGATCTGGTGCACGTCTTCCACGACACCAGGAATGGTCTGGTGCTCGTGAACGACGCCGTCGATGCGGAACGCCCACACTGCGGCGCCGCGGAGCGACGACAGCAGCATGCGCCGCATCGAGTTGCCGAGGGTGTGGCCGAAGCCGCGCTCCAGAGGCTGGAGCCGGAACTCGGCCACATTCGGATTGTCTTCGCGCTTGGTCGCTTCGACCAGCTGCGGGCGGACGAGTCCGCGGAGATCGATCGTGTTTGCCATGTAATTGATGACCTGAGGTCTTGCCGGTCAGCCCGGCATCGCCCTGCCCCGCCCTTCACGCGCGGCAAGCTCGAATGGGAGTGAAGGTCCCGACCGATGAACTACAGTTGCTGGTAGCTAGATGCTGGGTGCTAGTGGGTGGCTGGGTGCCAGGTACTGGTCGCCGACTCGCGGCCACCAGCAACTAGTTTCTAACAACCCACTAGTCTCTAGTTCCTAGCCGCTAGCTCCTACTTCGAGTACAGCTCCACAACGAGCTGCTCCTGCGCCGCGATTGGAATGTTCGGGCGCGAGGGGCGTTCGAGCATCCGGCCGCTGAACGTGTCGCGATCCACCGCGAGCCACGAGAGCGGCGCGCCGCGCGACGACTGATCCATGGCGGCGAGCACGGGCTGGATCTCGCGCGACTTCTGACGCACGCGCACTTCCTCGCCCGGCGACACCATGTAGCTCGGAATGTCGACCGCCTTGCCGTTCACTTCGACGTGCCGGTGCCGAACGAGCTGCCGCGCAGCCTTGCGGCTCGGTGCGAAGCCCATCCGATACAGCATATTGTCCAGACGGCTCTCGAGCGCGGCGAGGAGGTTGTGACCCGTGATGCCGGGCTGCGACGTCACCTTCTCGAACGTGTTGCGGAACTGCTGCTCGCTGATGCCGTAGATGCGCTTGATCTTCTGCTTTTCGCGGAGCTGCTTGGCGTATTCCGACGACTTGCGGCGGCGCGCCGTGCTCTGGCCGTGCTGGCCTGGCGCGTAGGGACGGCGTTCCACCGGGCACTTTTCGGTGAAGCACTTGGTGCCCTTGAGAAACAGCTTGGTTCCTTCACGCCGGCACTGCTTGCAGCTCGGCCCTGTATACCGACCCATGGTTCAGACTCTCCGGCGCTTGGGAGGACGGCAGCCGTTATGCGGAATCGGCGTCACGTCCTTGATCGACTTGACCTGCAAGCCCGCGGTCGCCAACGCCTGAATCGCCGATTCACGACCCGAGCCCGGTCCCTGCACGCGCACGTGCACGCGCTTCACGCCGGCGCTGAGCGCCTCGCGAGCGCACTGCTCAGCGGCGACGGTCGCCGCGAACGGGGTGCTCTTCTTGGAACCCTTGAACCCGGCCTTGCCGGACGAGCCCCAGGACACCGCATTGCCGTGCGTGTCCGTGATCGTGATCGTCGTGTTGTTGAACGTCGCGCTGATGTGCGCCACGCCCTCCGCTTCCACGACGCGCTTGGTCTTCTTCCCGGTCGCCATAACTAGTGGTTGATCACTCCGACAGAATTCTCAGGTAGCGAAACGCTACTTGGTGACTTTCTTCTTTCCGGCAATCGCGCGGCGTGGACCCTTCTTCGTGCGCGCGTTGGTGTGCGTCCGCTGTCCGCGAACGGGCAGCCCGCGGCGGTGCCGAATGCCGCGATAGGAACCAATATCCATGAGCCGCTTGATGTTCATCGCGACTTCGGTGCGGAGCGCGCCTTCGACTTTGTGGTCGCGCTCGATCACACCGCGGATCTTGTTCACGTCGGCGTCGGTCAGATCGCGAATGCGCAGCGACGCGTCGATTCCGGCCTTCTCGAGAATCTCCGTCGCGGCATGCCGACCGATGCCATAGATGTACGTCAGTCCGATCTCGACCTTCTTGTCGCGCGGGAGATCGACGCCAGCAATACGAGCCATGATCAGCCTTGACGCTGTTTATGCTTTGGATTGCGCTTGCAGATGATGCGAGTCACGCCGTTGCGCTTGACAACTTTGCAGTGCTCACAGATCGGCTTCACGCTTGTGCGAACTTTCACAGGCGCTCCGGACTATGCAGAACGTTGGAGGTTTGCGGCCAGACCCTAACAGTAAACGGCACAGCAACTTCACGCAAGGGAACCGAACCGCGCGCATGAGCGCCACGTACCTGTGCGCCTTGCCGTCGCTCGCCCGTTTACGCCAGGTCCTCGAGCACGCGCTCCATTGCCGCACGCCGGTCCGCCGCGGCGGTCACCATTCGGCCGATCACGACGTAGCGCGCGCCGGCGGCCGCTGCGCCGGCGGGCGTGATCACGCGGGCCTGGTCGTGCGCGGTCGCATCCGCCGCGCGAACACCCGGCACCAGGAGCGCCAGCTTGTCGCCAAAGCGCCCGTGCACCGCCGGCGCTTCGAGGCCGCTACAGACCAGCCCGTGCGCACCGGCGCTCGCGCTGAGCTCCGCCAACCGCATGACCTCGGCCGACAGGTCCAACGGAGATCCGCGTCCCCACACCGCCGCAACTTCGCCGGCGTTCAACGACGTGAGCACCGTGACAGCCAGCACGCCGCAGTCCGCGCCCGCCGCCTGCACCGCCGCCTCGAGCATTGCACGCCCACCCGTCGCGTGCACCGTGACGAGGCGGGCACCGACGGCCGCGGCGGCGCGAACGCCGCCCGTCACCGTGTTTGGAATGTCGTGGAACTTGAGATCGAGAAACACGTCGCAGCCGCGCGCCCGCAACTCACGGACGATGCCCGGGCCGGCTGCCGTGAACAGCTCGCTGCCAACCTTGTAGAAGCGACACCGGTCGCCGAGGTAGTCGACGAGCTCGATCGCGTCGGCCGCCGCGGGTACGTCCAGCGCGAGGATGGGAGTCGTGCGCATCAGCGAGGCCACTCGAGCGTACCGGAGAGTTCCTGAATGTCGGCCACGCCATGCGCGGCGCACCAGCGCTCCAGGTCGCGAACGATTCGCTCCGGAGCGCGCGGGTCGCGCATGGCCGCCGTTCCGATGCCGACCAGCGACGCGCCCGCAATGATGTATTGTAGCGCGTCCGTAGCGGACGCAACGCCGCCAACCCCGAGAATCGGCACCCTCACGGCCTGCCGCACCCGCCAGGTCGCGAGCACCCCGATCGGAAGAATCGCCGGCCCGCTCACGCCGCCGGATCCGAATCCGAGCGCCGGCCGCCGGCGTTCGACGTCGACCACGAGCCCCGGTACCGTGTTCACGACGCTGATACCGTCCGCACCGGCATCGACCGCGACTCGCGCCGATTCGCCAATATCCGCCAGAGTCGGTGAGAGCTTCACGAACAGCGGACGCCGCGTGCTCGCCCGCGCACCCGCGATCACCGACGCGAGCGATTTTGGATCGGCGCCGAACTCCATCCCGCCGGCCTTGACGTTCGGACAGCTCACGTTGAGCTCGAATGCATCGAGGGCCCGTGCGTGCGCGGCGAGACTCTGCTCGAGACCGGCGATCACCGCGGCGTATTCCTCGACCTCGAAGCCGACGACGTTGGCGATCTTGCGCGTGGCGGGCAGATGCTCGGCCAACCATGGCACCTGGTCGCGCCGCACCGCATCGAGACCGGGATTGGCCAGCCCCACCGCGTTCAGCATTCCGCCCTCGAACTCAGCCACGCGCGGCGCCGGCGCGCCGGCACGTGGTTCGAGCGACACCGCCTTGGTCACGAACCCGCCGAGGCGATCCAGTCGCATCACGCCGGCGAGCTCCTGCCCGTAGCCCGCCGTACCTGCGGCCAGGACGAGAGGATTCTGAAATTCGAGTTTGTTGACGACGGTTCGGAGCGGCGCTCCGGCGTTCACGGCGTCGGTCCGGTAGCCGCGGCGCCGGCGCCGGCAACTCGCCGCTCGTAGCCCTGGAGGTACTCCATTGCGCCCGCGGCAATCGCGTCCGCGATGGCGTTCTGCTTCGCCGGACTCGACAGGAAGGCCGCCTCGCGCGGATTCGTGCCGAATCCGATCTCGACGAGCACCGCCGGCATGTACGCCGTCACGAGAACGCGGAAACCCGCCTGCTTCACGCCGCGGTTCGGCCCCGGGTGCATCTCGGCCAGGTGATCCTGGATCGTCTCCGCCAGCTCGCTCGATTCGCGCAGGTGCTCGTTCTGCTTCATGTCGCTGAGAATGAATCCCAGCGGATCGTCCTTGTCCACGGCGGCCGGTCCGCCCTCGAAGCGCATCGACTCGTTTTCCATCTGCTCGACCCGGCGCGCGTCCTCTGTATGCGCTTCGGCCAGGAAATACGTCTCGAAGCCGCGCGCGGCGCCCGGATCCTTCCAGTTGGGATTGGCCGCGTTCACGTGCACCGAGATGAACAGATCGCCTCCGGCCCTGTTCGCGATCCGGCCGCGATCGTCGAGGGCGATCAGCGTGTCGGTCGTACGCGTGTACACGACGTCAATGCCGTGGGCCCGCAAGCGCTTTCCAAGCTTGAGCGCGACGGCGAGCGTGATGTCCTTTTCGCGAATCTTTGGACCGTCGCCGATTGGACCCGTCATTCCATTATCCACGCCGCCGTGGCCGGCGTCGACGATCACCAGCCGTCGTCCAGCGCGTTTTGGCGGAATCGGGGGCAACGGGTGTTCTGTGCGCGTCGCGACCGTGCGTGTGCTTGGCGCCGGCGCACCGGCCTGCTGCACCAGGCCGTTCGACGCGTCGCCGAGGGACGTGAACAACACGAGTTGTCCCTTGTCCGCGTCCCAGCGTGTGTTCGGTACGACGTGCGGAAAGATTTCCGACACGAGTTGGAGCGGCACGAGCAAGTGCCCGGCGGCCATCACTGGCGCGCTGGCCAGCGGCCGCACGTCGCTGCCGACGCGAACCACGGAGACGCCGGTGCTGACCTGAAGCCGCGCGCCATTCACGCTGATCGTGTAGTACGACGACGAATCGTGGTGTACGGCGATCTGCAGCATCGACGCGAGCGATTCCACGCGAAGCAACGGCCCGTTCGCGCTCGCGACGAGCGGCACACGCACGGTGTGCTGTCCGTCACGAACGACGAGCGCCGGCGAGGCCGCGGCGATCTGCAACGCGCCGAGGAGCGCCGCGATCACCGTGACCTGACCACGCGCGCCATCTCGCGCTGCGCATCGCGCTCGCGCTCCGTTTCGCGCTTGTCGTGCAGTTGCTTTCCCTTGCCGAGGGCAAGCGCCACCTTGGCCACTCCGTTCTTGAAGTAGAGCTCGAGCGGAATCAGGGTGAGTCCCTGGCGTTCGACGGCTCCTATCAAACGACGGATTTCCTTGCGGTGGAGCAACAGCTTGCGGGTCCGGTCCGGCTCGTGGTTGGAATAGCCGCCCCGCTCGTACGGCGAGATGTGCAGATTGAGCAGGAACGCTTCGCCGTCTCGGATGATGCCGTAGGCGTCGCTGATGTTCGCCCGGCCGTCGCGCAGCGACTTGACCTCGGTTCCGGTCAGGACCAGGCCAGCCTCCCACGTTTCCAGAATGTGATAGTCGTGCCGCGCTCGCTTGTTCCGGGCGATCGACTGAATCTCGTTCTCGGCGGGGGATTTCTTGGGCGGCTTGGCCATCGGGACGGCGGAGGAAAACACGCGCACGGTCAACACGCACGTGGCGCGGTGCCGCAACTTAGACGGGCGACAGACCGCCAGCAACACGCATCGCGTTGACGCACTTCCACGCGCGGACTAACTTTCTCGACTCTGCCGAAGTGGTGGAATTGGTAGACGCGCTGCGTTCAGGGCGCAGTGGGCGTATGCCCGTGGGGGTTCGAGTCCCCCCTTCGGCACTGGGAACAACGTTGTCGCAATGAGAATACGAGAATGCCGCGATCGCGACGATCGCGGCATTTTTGCGTCGTGTGGAGCGTGTACCGAATGCCTCAACGAGGCGCGAGCGACGAGGGCGGTACGTGCTCCGGCAGCGCCGCCGTCCCGAAGCTCGCCCGCAACGCCTGATTGGCCTCGGCGAGATATACCTCGAGGATTTCGCCGCCGCGCGCGACGCTTTCGTCCGCGCCTCGGAAGCTGCCGCCGGCGAACGCGAGCAGCGTCTGGCCCATGCGAACGGACGTCGGAGGTCCGCCTTTCGCGGCCAGTCCGTCGTGATAAGCGCTCAGGCGCGCGTTGAACTGACGTTCGGCGGTTTCGACCATCCCTGCGGCAATGCTCTGGTCGCGGCCGAACGCATCGGACAAGGCCCGCGCGACGCTCGCAGCGGTCCGGTCGTCGAGTGCGTCGCGCTGCGCGGCGATGAGACCGAGCGCTCGGCGCGCGTACCGAAGCTCCCAGCGCGCGTGGTCCTGGTCGCCGCGCGTCGCGACGCGGGCGAGCCACTCCACGTCAGCCGCCGCCGGCTCCACAAACAGGGTCTGGACGAACGTCGCGGCGCGGCGCTCCATGTCGCGCTCGGCGCGCCATCGGGCGAAGAGCGGCATGGCGCTAGTCCTGGAGCACGGGCAGCGCACGCGCGTCAAGTTCGGTCGGCGCGGCGAGGCCCACGCGCGCACGAACCTGACTTTCCTCCGCGAGCAGATCGGAGAGATGCACGCCGTCTAGAACGTCTTCGATCTTCTGCTGGAGCAGCAGCCATACCGGGCGAATGCTGCAGTTGTGCGACGACGAACAGCGGTCCTCGCCAATCGGATGCGACACGCAGTGCAGATCGAAGGTCGTCGTCTCCGACGCTTCGATCACGTCGCGGATCGACACCTGCGCGGCGTCACGCGCCAGCTCGTAGCCGCCGTGCGCGCCGCGCGTGCTGCGCACGATGCCGCGCCGGCGGAGTCGCAGCAGAATCTGCTCGACGTAGTCCGCCGGCAGCCGCTCGCTGGCCGCGATCTCACGGCCGGTGATCGGACCGTCGGCCACACGCCTCGCCAGATGGAGCGCGCAGATGACGCCGTATTCGGCCAGGGTCGTGATGCGCACGAGGCGTAATCTAAGACCGGGATTTTGCGCCGGTACCCTTCGACGAGGCGCCGGGAACGCCGATGTCGGTCATCTTGCGCAGATCCAGCACATCGTCGATCTGGTCCGGTGGTAGCAGCTTTTCGCGCTTCACCAGGTCTCGAATGAGCACGCCTTCCTTTACCGACTGCTTGCTGATCTCGGCTGCCTTCGCATAGCCAATCTGTGGCGCGAGCGCCGTCGCGAGCGCCGCCGAGCGCTCCACCCAGTACTCGCACATTTCGCGATTCGCGCTGATTCCGCTGACGCACTTGTCGGCGAGTACGCCGGCCGCGTTGGTGAGAATGCGGAGCGACAACAACACGTTGAACGCGATCACCGGCATCATCACGTTGAGCTCCAGCTGGCCATGCTCCGAGGCGATCGTCACCGTGGTATCGCAGCCGATCACCTGAAAGCAGACCTGATTGACCATCTCGGGAATCGACGGATTGATTTTGCCCGGCATGATCGACGATCCGGGCTGCACCGCCGGCAACGTGATCTCGTCGATGCCGGTGCGGGGGCCCATCACCATCAGCCGCAGATCGCTGGCGATCTTGCTCAGGTCGATGGCGAGCACGCGCAATTGCGCGCTGAAGCCGGCCACATCGCCCATGCTCTGCATCAGCTGGATGCGATCCTGTCCGATGCGCAATTCAAGTCCCGTGATCTGCCGCAGGTACTTGTTCATCAGCGCCGGGTATTCCGGCTCGACGGTCACACCGGTGCCGACGGCGCTGCCGCCGATGCCCAGATCGCGCAAATAGTCCGCGGCTTCGCGCACGCGTCGAAGCCCGCGGGCGATCGAGCCGCTGTACGCCGTGAACTCCTGGCCGAGCCGGATCGGCATCGCGTCCTGGAGATGCGTACGTCCCGCCTTCACGACGTCATCGAACTCGCGGCCCTTCGCAGCCAACGCCGAGCGCAGGCGTTCGAACGATGCGTCGAGCTTGCCGAGCTCCGACAGGCACGCGAGTCGGATGTTGGTCGGAATCGTGTCGTTCGTCGACTGCGCCATGTTCACGTGATCGTTGGGATGCACGGGACTGTACGTGCCCCGCTTCGCCCCCAGCATCTCGTTGGCGCGATTCGCCAGCACCTCGTTCACGTTCATGTTGTGGGACGTGCCCGCCCCGGCCTGATACGGATCGACGATGAACTGGTCGCGATGCTCGCCGGCGAGCACTTCGTCCGCGGCGGCGATGATGGCATCGGCAAGCTTCGGATCGAGGCGTCCGGTTTCCTTGTGCGCGAGCGCGGCGGCCTTCTTGATCCACACCTGGGCGGTGACGAAGGCGTCGAGCGGACGCAGGCCGCTGATCGGGAAATTCTGCTGCGCGCGCACGGTTTGCACGCCGTACAGCGCGTCGGAGGGAACGTCGAGTGGTCCGAGCGGGTCCTTCTCGCGGCGGGTATCGGTCATGTGAGATCTGGCAGTTGAGAATTCATACCAACGCTACTTCGTGGGCGGAATCTGGAGGGCGTTGGCAAAACGATTGAAGTAATTGAACAGGCCGATCACGGCGACGATCTCGACGATCTGCGCCTCCGTCCAGTCGGCGGCGAGCGCCTGGTACGTGCCCTCGGACAACCGTCCGCCGCCGTTGGTCATCTCGGCCGCCGCGCGCAGCGGCGCGCGCCACGCCGGCTCGAACGACGACACGTCGCCGCCGCCGAGCGACCGAATCTGCTCGTCCGTCGCACCCAGCCGCCTTGCCAAGGCGGTATGGGAAGCCAGTCAATACTCGCAGCTGTTCAACTGCGAGACGCGAACGGCGCAGAGTTCCTTGAGCAACTCTCCGACGGTGCCCGGCCCCATCACCGCATCCAGGTGCGCCGAGAGCGTCCGACCGACGGGCGGGTTGTGCGCCGCGATGCGAAAGAGATTCGGCACCTTGCCGCGCGCGCGGAGGAATCCATCGAACGATTCGCGAAGCGTCGGGTCGGCAGCGGCGGGGTCGACGCGCGTGACGCGCGGTTCCTGGTCCATAGCAGTCATCTCCGGGTTTGAAACGTGCGAGCGACGAGCACGAGCGCCACCAGCGCGGCGAGAATTGCGATACCGAGCCAGCCGACGCTCAAGCCGTGCAATCGGCCGAACGCCACGCGGCGCGGGTCCGACACCGGCAGGTTGTCCACCGGACCGGCGATCGCGTCACGGACACGCGCGATGCGCGGGGCGATGAACCATTGAGCGATCGCGCATGCGAGAATCATGACGACCGCGGCCACCGTGCGTCCCGACCATGGATGGCCGTCGTCGAGCGTCAACTCGACCAGGAGGACGACGAGACCCGCGACGATGCCCGAATAGAACACCACCGGGAGCATGCCGGCCACGGCTTCACCGGCCAGCGCGCGCGTCGGCAACACGCGAAAGAGCACGGGCGCGACCGCGGCGCTGAAGAACACGGCCGCGCCGATCCACACCGCGAGCACGATGAGCTGAATCGTCGGCCACAGCAGGCGCTGCGCCATCGCTCAGCGCCTCACGATGCGGGCAGCACCGGTGAGAAAGCCGTTGGTGGCGCGCTCGCGGCCAATTGTCGTTCGCGGACCATGTCCCGGGTGCACGACGGTTGCTTCGTCCAGCTCGCAGAAGCGCGCGAGCGACTCCTCCATCTGCGCCGGATCCGCCAGCGGCAGGTCCGTGCGACCGATCGATCCGGCGAACAGCAGGTCGCCGCCCATCACGGTCGTACCGTGCCGAAAGACGACGTGCCCCGGCGAGTGTCCGGGCATGTGCAGCACGTCGAACTCGAGCGAGCCGACCGTCAAGCGGTCTCCGTCGGCCAGCTCGCGATCTGGAAGCTCCGGCTGTTCGATCGACAGCCCGTACGCTTCCGCCTGCTCCGCCGCGTTCGCGTACAGCGGCAGGTCAGAGGGATGCAGACTTACCGGCACGGGCCAGCGGCGACGCACGCCGGCGATGCCCCCGACGTGATCGAGATGACCGTGCGTGAGCCAGATCGCGTCGAGTGTCGCCCCGGACTGCTCGACCATTTCGATCAAGCGATCGGGCTCGTCGCCTGGGTCGACGAGCACCGCGCGTTGCGCTGTTTCGTCGATCACGAGATAGGTGTTCTCCTGAAAGGCGCCGACAGTGCGCGAGAGGATCTTCACGCCGTGTACCCGCCGGTGCCGACAATCGGCTCGCTGGCGTCGCCGTCCTCGAGCGCCTTGAGGTATTTCTCCGCGGCGATCGCCGCGGTGGTCGCATCGCCGACGGCCGTCGTCACTTGGCGCGTCAGCTGCGCGCGGACGTCGCCGGCGGCGAACAACCCGCGGATGCTCGTCTGCATGTTCGCGTCGGTCAGCAGATATCCCATGTCGTCGTGGTCGACGTGCCCTTCGATGATGCCGGTGTTCGGTCGGAATCCAACGAACACGAACAGGCCGGTGACTCCGAGATCCCGCGCCGCATTCGTCGTCACATCGCGCAGCTTGAGGTTGCGCACGAGACCGTTGCCGTCGCCTTCCACCTGCTCCACCACGTGATTCCAGATCACTTCCACTTTGGGATTCGCGAACAGCCGCTCCTGGAGAATCTTCGATGCGCGCAGCTCGTCGCGCCGGTGGATCAAATAGACCTTTTCGGCGTATCGCGTGAGAAAGTCCGCCTCTTCCGTAGCTGCGTCGCCGCCGCCGACGACCGCGATGATCTCGTTGCGGAAGAATGCGCCGTCACAAATGGCGCAGTACGACACGCCCTTGCCGGCGTACTCCAGCTCGCCCGGCACGCCGAGCTTCACCGGCGTGCCGCCCGCTGTGACGATCACAGTCTTGGAACGAAAGATGTCGCCGGCTTCCGTGCGCGTCTCGAACGTCTCGTCATCCAGCTTGCGGACGCACTCGACGACGACCCCGGTCCGGAACTCGGCGCCGAACTTGGCGGCGTGGTCGGCGAATTTCTGCGCCAGCTCGTGGCCGAGCACCCGCTCGAAGCCGGGGTAGTCCTCGACAATCTCCGTATTCAGCAGCTCGCCGCCGAGGGTGCCGCGCTCGAGTACGACAGTCTTGAGCATCGCGCGACCGGCGTACATGCCGGCGCACATACCCGCCGGGCCGCCGCCGACGATCACGACATCGTAAGTGAAGGTACTGGCCACGTCCGTTCCTCGGTGCTGGCGGTCTGAGCGGAGCCGCCGTCATTGAAGTTCACCAAAAATGTAGCGTCCGTGGCAACCGTCGGCGGGACGTTCAGCGCGCGGCGACACCAATCCGGAGCCGCGTCAGCGCGCCGTGGCAGTGCGAAACGGTGCCGATGATCACCTCGGCATCGCCGCTCGCCCCGGCCGCCCGAATGCACTCGTCCGCGGCGAGCACGTCCGCGGTGTCGAACATGCCGACGCCGTAAGCCCGATGCCGGCAATGCATCACAGCGACGTCCACTGGCGCGCTCGTGTTCCGCCGCTCATCGCGATGCGTGTCGAGCGCCACCGGCAAGCTCCAGTCGCGCACGTCGCGCGTGACCGGACAGATCCGCGGTTCGATGCAGTTGATCGGGCACGTCCAGGTCGCGAAGCTGACGTAGTGCGTGCCGTCCGCGCCGGCGCGCTCCCACGGAACGGGCGGCAGCTGCTCGAATGCGCACGTCGTCACGGACCTCGCCGGCCACCGCTCGATCGCACGTTGCACCAGCCATTCCGCCATCAGGTGCGGCATCAACGGCGACGGTACAATTGCGTCACGCGCGAGCGCAGCGCCCTGTTCCGCCGCCCGCGAGAGATATCGCGGAAAGAACTCCTGCCACTCCGCGATGTCGAAGTGCACGGGAATCGCCGCTGCGTTCTCCGCGGTCGACTGTGCCTGGGCCACCGCACATCGTGGATCGTGGTCGACGACGAGAATCCGCTCAGCCTCGATGGCGCCCGCGTGCGCGGCACGCTTCAGTTGCCGCACGTAGTAGCCGCCGTAACAGCCGCCTCCGACCACGACGATGGTCGCGTAGCGATCGGGGGTGCGGTGCTCAGTGGCGGACATGTCGACCGCCGTCGACGATGATCGTTTCGCCGGTGAGATAGTCCGAGTCGAGGATGAACAGCATCGTCGAAGACACGTCCTCCGGACTGCCGGTGCGCGCCAGCGGCGTGGTGCGCCGCAGGCGCTCCTCGTCCTCGACGCTCCAGTTGTCGGGCAGGAGCACCGTACCGGGCGCGATCGCCGCAACGCGCACTTCGGGAGCCAGCACGCTCGCGAGCGATCGCGTCAACGTGACGACGCCCGCTTTCGAGATGCCGTGCGGCACGTATCCGGGCCAGGTCTCGAAGGCCGCCAGATCGGAGATGTTGACGATCGCGCCGCGCGCCGCGCGCAGATGTGGCGCCGCGGCCTGTGACAGCAGGAATGGCGCGCGGAGATTGAGCGCCATGATGCGGTCCCAGGTGCCGGGATCGGTTTGACCGAATGGCGTGCGCACCATGATCGCGGCCGAGTTCACCAGGACGGCGAGTCCGTGCATCCGTTCGACGACGCCCGCGATCAACTCGGCCGGCGCGGGCACCGCCGTCAGGTCTGCGGCGAACAACTCTGCCTGGCCGCCAGCGGCGACGATCTGTCGTGCGGTCTCGTGCGCGCCGTCGGCGGCTCCATGATAGTGAACGGCGACTCGCATCCCGCGTCCGCCCAACGCGACGGCGAGCGCCCGGCCGACGCGGTGACCGGCACCGGTCACCAGCGCAACGCGTCCGCGGAGCTCCATGGGATCGAGGTGCGAGTGTGAGAACGCTAGGCGGCGCGTGCCTGCACACGGCCGTCCTGACGGTCGAGCCAATCCAGCGGCACGTGCATCATTCCAAGCACGCGTGAGCCTTCGGCAGCGCCGTGCCAGTCCGATCCACCGCTCGGCACGAGCCCGAAATGCTCGACGAGCGCCAGCAGTCGCGCCATGTCTTCGGACGAATGGCTGGGATGCCGTACCTCGACGCCATCGATGCCGGCGCGCACGAACGACTCGACCCGCTCGCGGGTTCCCGCGTGCGCGGGATGCGCCAACACCGCAATGCCACCAGCGCGGTGGATGAGCGCGATGGCGTCGCCGATCGCGAGGCGATCCTTGGCGACATACGCCGGACGTCCGTTGCCGAGGTAACGATCGAATGCGTCGCGGAAGTCGACGGCCCAGCCCTCGGCGATCATCGCGCGCGCCACGTGCGGCCGTCCGACCGCGCCGCCGGCGGACTGCTCGAGCACCGCGGCAAGCTCCAGCCGAACGCCGAGCTCGTTCAGCCGGCCGACGATCCGTTCGGCGCGTGTCAATCGCATGGCGCGCAGCGCGACCAGATCCGCCTCCATGTCGCGCGTATTGGAGAGATGCAACCCGAGAATGTGCGTCTCGACGTCGCCTTCCACGGCGCTCAACTCGATGCCTTGGACCACGCGGACGCCCGTTTCCATTCCGACCCGCATGGCTTCGGCGATCCCGTCTAGCGTATCGTGATCGGTGAGCGCGATCGCGCTGAGGCCGATGCGCTTCGCCTCACGCACCACGTCGCCAGGCGCGCGCGATCCGTCGGACGCCGTCGAGTGCGTGTGCAGATCGACGAACGCGAATCCGGCGTCTCCCGGGCGCGGCGGCTGCATCACGGCGAGTAGTCGGCCTCGGGCGACGTGGAGCTCGGCTGCGACGTCTGGAACAGGCGCTGGAGATCCGCTTCGCTCAACTCGACGAGCGAGCGCTCGCGCGAGCGCGCGCCCACGGGAGAATACCGCGTAATGCGCACGCGGCGATCGGCGCCCGTGCCGTGCACGAAGATCAGCCCGAACTCGTCGTGCTCGTTGGCGGTGACGCGGCCGGACGGAAACACCTGCCAAGCCTGGCCGGCGATGGTGACGGTGCGAGTCGGCATCTATTTGAGTTCCACTTCGCGGTACACGCGCTTGGGGTCCAGCATCGGCTCGGGCGCATTGGCGTGGGCGCGCGCGAGCGTCTGCGGGTCGGGGGCTTCACAGAACTCCAAAAACGCGCCGGGCAGCCCAGCCTCCTCGAAGGCCCAGAAGCGACAGTTCACGCTCGCGTAGTACTGCTGCTTGCGCTGGAGCTTCTGATGGAACCGGTCGCGCTCAGGCGGCGTGACGAGTGTTCGCTGAATGGTCAACGCACGCGGCATCGTCAGAGAACGGCGTCGGGGAACGTCTCGAGATGCTTCTTCACGAAGGACATGAAGCGATCCGCGTCCGCGCCGTCGACGATCCGGTGATCGAACGACAGCGACAGGTAGGAGCAGGTACGAATCGCGATCGTGTCCTCGCCATCCGGCCCGGCGATCACCTTCGGCCGTTTCTCGATCGCGCCGAGGCACAGAATGCCCACCTGCGGCTGATTGATGATCGGCGTGCCGATCATCGAGCCGAACACGCCGGGGTTGGTGATCGTGAACGTGCCTTCCTGCACCTCGCGCGGGTCGAGACGCTTGGTGCGCGCGCGGTTCGCGAGATCGTTGAGTGTGCGCGTGAGTCCGGTGAGGGACAGGTTGTCCGCGTTCTTGATGACCGGAACGATCAAGCCCCAGTCGAGTGCGACGGCAATTCCTATGTTGATCTGCTTGCGGTAGATGATCTCGTTGCCGCGCACGGCGGAGTTGAGCACCGGATGCGCGCGCAGACCGTCCGTCACCGCCTTGATGATGAACGGCAGATACGTGAGCTTCTCGCCGGTGGTCTTCTCGAATTCCGCGCGGTGCTTCGCGCGAATGCGCGCGATACGCGTGAAGTCGACCTCGAAGAACGTGCTGACGTGCGCCGAGGTGTGCCGCGACGCCACCATGTGGTCGGCGATGAGCGCCCGCATCTTGGTCATCGGCTCGACGGAGTCGCCGGGCCAGGGCTCCGGCAGCGGACCGTGAGCCACCGGGCTCGGCGCGCTCGCGGCTGGGCGCTGTGCGGCGCCAGCGCTGCCGCCGGACTCCAGGAATTCGAGCAGATCGCGCTTGGTCACGCGTCCGGCGATACCGCTGCCGTGCAACGCGCTCAGCTCGACGCCGTGATCGGCCGCCATGCGGCGCACGAGCGGTGAGGATTTCGTGCGCAGCCGGGACTCGAGCGAATTCGCACCGGCACCGTTGCCGTGCGTCGATTGGGTGCTGGCGGCGGGAGTTTGGTGCGACGACGCGGCAGCGCTCGATGCAGATTGTTTTTGGGGGGGGCCCCCCGCTGCTACAGCCGCCTTTGGTGCCGCGGTCTCCGTGGCAGCCGCCGCCGGCGCGCTCGGCGCCGCCGCTGCGCCAGCGCCGACCGCCGCGTTCACGTCGGTCTCGACGCGCGCCACCAGCGTCTGGACTGGAACCGTCTGGCCTTCCTGCACCAGAATCTCCGCGAGCACGCCGCTCGTCGGCGCGGGGATCTCCGCGTCCACCTTGTCCGTGGAAATTTCGAAGATCGGTTCGTCCCGCTTCACGGGATCGCCCACCTTCTTCAACCACTTGGACAAGGTTCCTTCGGCGATCGACTCGCCCATTTGAGGCATCACGACGTCTACACGCGCCACCGCATCACCCTCGTTCCGAGTTCTCGAGCCGCCGGCGTGACCGGCGCAGCAACGTGATCGCCACAGTGGGCACCACGACGGCTCCGATTATCGCCCCGTACAACCAAAACACGTACCAGTTGCATGGCGCGCCGGTATCCTTGTCCGACGCACACTTGGTCGCTGCGCCCACGACCTTCGCGATCAGCACCGCGATCATGCCGCCGCCCACGAATCCAATGAATGTCGTGAAGCAGCCTATTCCAAAATAGTGCGGCCGCGGCGTCTCCGTCGCCCCCCCGGACATCTCAGTACGCCGCCAACGTTCGCAGCGCCCGAACGATGTCCATCGTCTGCGGCAGCACGTAGTCCTCGAGCGACGGCGCATAGGGCAGCGGCACGTCGTGCGCCGTCACGCGCAGCACGGGCGCGTCGAGCCAGGCGAACGACCGCTCGTTGATCCGCGCCGTAATCTCACCGGCCAGTCCACCGGTGCGCGTGTCCTCGTGCACGATCAGCACCCGGTTCGTCTTGCGGACCGTCTCCTGAATGGCGTCGTCGTCGAGCGGCGCGAGCGTTCGCAGATCAAGCACCTCGACCGACAGGCCGTCCTCGCGCTCGATCTGTTCGGCCGCGTCCAGCGCCTTCCACACCGTCGCGGCGTACGTGATGATCGACAGGTCGCGTCCTTCGCGGGCAATGCGCGCCTTGCCGATCGGCACGACGTGATCGCCCGCCGGCATCTCGGCCTTGATGCGCCGATACAGATATTTATGCTCGAAGAACAGCACGCAATCGTCGTCGCGGATGGCCGCCTTCATCAGGCCTTTCGCATCCTGCGCCGTCGACGGATACACGACCTTCAGCCCGGGCGTGTGCACGAAACCGGCTTCAGGATTCTGTGAATGGAACGGTCCGCCGCGCACGTAGCCGCCGCTCGGACCGCGTACCACCATTGGACAGGGCAGAAACGCGCGGTAGCGCGCCGTCGCGACGTAATTCGTCAGCATGTCGTAGGCGTTGGCGATGAAGTCGATGAACTGCATCTCCACCACCGGGCGCATACCCATGTGTGCCGCACCCGCCGCCGCACCGACGATGCCCGTCTCCGAGATCGGGCTGTCGATCACGCGCTGCTCTCCGAATCGATCGAGCAGTCCGTCGGTCACCTTGAACGCGCCGCCGTACCGCCCGATGTCTTCGCCCAGGCAGAATACGTTGACGTCGCGCTCCATCTCCTCGATGAGACCTTCGCGAATGGCCTCGAGGTACGTGATCTCAGCCATCAGACCGTATCGCTCGCCGGCGCGGAGTAGGTGCCCCACCCTTCAGGGCGTTCGTGAACGTCGACGACTCCTGCCGCGCCTTCGCGGAACCAGAGCGGCGGCTGCACGGCCGGATCCGCGTAGACGCCGACGAGTGCATCGAGCGCTTCAGGCGCTCCGGACCGCTCGGCTTCATCCGTCGCCTCGTCCACCACACGCCGGACGCGGTCGTCCGTCGCTTCGATCTCGGCGGCGTCGAATCCGAGCTCGCTCGTGAGCCGATCATGATAGCGCGTGATCGGATCGTTCTCCCGCTCCCAGCGTTCGATCTCGCCCGGCGGCACGTACGACTGGTTGTCATGCTCGGCGTGACCCTTGCGCCGATACGTCGTGAGCTCGATCAACGTCACGCCCTGTCCGCGCCGAGCTCGATCGACTGCGCGCTTCGTGACGTCGTAGACGGCGAGCACGTCGTTGCCGTCGGCGCTTTCGCCCGGTACGCCGTAGCCCAGCGCCTTGTCGACAAACTGCCGCGCGGCGGTTTGGCGATTCGTCGGCGTCGAATACGCGTAGCCGTTGTTCTCGACGATCACGACCAGCGGGCAGCGCTGCACGGCCGCGAAGTTGATGCCTTCGTGAAACGCGCCGGTCGACGTCGCGCCATCGCCGACGTACACGAGGCCAACGCGATCTTCGCGGCGCATCTTGAAGCTGAGCGTCACGCCGGCCATGACGGGCACCATGTCGCCGAGCGGCGAGATCTGCCCGATGAACCCGCGATCGGTGTCGCCGAAATGAATGTTCAGCTCGCGGCCGCGCGTCGGCGAGTCGGCTTTGGCCATGTATTGCCGCAGGATCTCGAGCGGCGTCGCGCCCTTGACCAGCATCGATCCCAGATTGCGAATGAGCGGCGAGAGAATGTCCCGCCGCTCGAGCGCGTACGCGCTGCCGACCGAATCCGCTTCCTGCCCGAGCGATCGAAACAGACCGCCGACGACTTTCGTCTGCCGGTACAGGGCCACGAGCCGCTCCTCGAGCGTTCGCGTGAGCCGCATCCAGTAGTAGAGGTCGAGCAATTGCTCGCGCGATAATCCAGGGACCGGTGAAGCGACGGCTGGAGCGGCGGCAATCGACGCCGGAGCCGGGCGACGCCGTTGTCCCCTCTTCCCTCTCCCCTCTCCCCTCTTCGCCGCCGGCATCAGTAATTCGGCGTCAGCAGATGCGCCGGATCTTCCGTGCGGTGCAGCGTGAGGAAGAAGCGCTTGGCATTCCGGTCCAGGCGGCTCTCGCCCATCTGGTCCGTATCGATCTGCACGAAAGTGTAGTGGCCGCCCTCCGCACGCGCCGACAGCCGCAACGCGCCGAGCGGGCCCGAATAGGTGCGCGCGCGAGGGGCCGTCGTGTTCTGGGTGAGGCCGATGCCGGGGAAAAACGAATCGCCGGCCGCGAGCACGTCCGCGGGCGCGATTTGCGTACGATAGAAATGTCGCATCAGGGAATTATCGTATCACGATCGTTGAGCACGTCCTGCATCCAGTCGATTCGCTCCAGCGGCCGGAGCGAGTCGCTGTGAAAACGGATCGCCACCGCCCACGTTCCGGCGACGACGAAGTTCAGCTTCGCGTGGTAGGTGCCGACCTCGGGACCATACGCCATGCCGTCCCACGTCTTGGCGCCGTCCTGACTCTCGGCAAACAGCTGGCCCTCGCCATTCTCGATTGGCTGCCGCGTCTTCCGGTCAAGCACCTGAATGGTGTAGTGAATGTCCTGGCGCGCGTGCGGCGGCGAGTCGTCGGGCGACACCGTGAAGGCGTACGTCGTCGAGGACTGCCGCAGCGGCGGCGGATGGTAGGGGCCGCCGCCGCAACCGGCGGGCAGCACGGCCGCGAGGATCGCGAACGCCGCCAGTACCGCCGCCTGTCGTGAGCGCATCGATCGCCTCCGGTTACGCCTGGTAGTACTCCAGGCCGAGATGCGTGATCTGTTCCTCACCCATCAGGTGGCGCAGGGTGTTCTTGAGCTTCGTCTGCTGGATGAACAGATCATGCTCGGGCTGCAGGCCGGCCGCCGCCATTGGAGACTTGTAATAGAAGCTCAGCCACTCCTGGATGCCCTTCATGCCCGCGCGGTGCGCGAAGTCGGAGAACAGCGCCAGGTCGAGCACGATCGGCGCGGCGAGGATCGAATCGCGGCAGAGGAAGTTGATCTTGATCTGCATCGGGTAACCCATCCACCCGACGATGTCGATGTTGTCCCAGCCTTCCTTGTTGTCGCCGCGCGGCGGATAGTAGTTGATCCGCACGACGTGCGAGAAGTGCTCGTACAGCTCCGGATACTGCTCCGGCTGCAGGATCGTGTGCAGCACGCTGAGCTTCGACTCCTCCTTCGTCTTGAACGACGCCGGATCATCCAGCACTTCGCCGTCGCGGTTGCCGAGGATGTTGGTCGAATACCAGCCGCGGAGACCGAGCATGCGCGCCTTGAGTCCCGGCGCGATGACCGTCTTCATCCAGGTCTGGCCGGTCTTGAAGTCCTTGCCGGAGATGGGCACGCCCTTCTCGTTGGCGAGCTGCTGCAGCGCCTGCGTGTCGACGGCGAGATTCGGAGCGCCATTGCAGTACGGGATGCCTTCCATGATGGCGGCCCAGGCGTAGAGCATGGCGGGCGAGATCGCCTCGTCGTTGTTCTCCATCGCCTTCTCGAATTGAGCGACTGTCGCGTGCTGCGGGCCCGGCTTGATGAAGATCTCGGTCGACGCACACCAGACGATCACGAGCCGGTCGCACTTGTTCTTCGCCTTGAAGTCGCGCATGTCCTGCCGGAGCTGCTCGGCCAGATCGCGCTTGGTCTTGCCCTTCTTGACGTTGCTGCCGTTGATGCGCGTGACGTATTTGTTGTCGAATACGGCGGGCATCGGCTTGATCGCCTTCAGGAAATCGGCGATCGGCTCTAGATCGCGATCCTCGAGCACGCCGGCCTTCTTTGCCGCGGTGTACGCGTCATCCGGAATCGGATCCCAGGCGCCGAACACGATGTCGTCGAGCGACGCGAGCGGAACGAAATCCTTGATCAGCGGCGACCGGTTCTCGGTGCGCTTGCCAAGGCGAATCGTCGCCATCTGCGTCAGCGAGCCGATTGGCGTCGCGCGTCCGCGCCGGACGCTTTCGACACCGGCCATGAAGGTGGTCGCGACGGCGCCGAGGCCGGGCGTGAGAATACCGAGCGTACCGCCCGCCGGGCGGATGGATGGTGCAGCCACGTAGTTAGTCTCCATGTGATACTTAACGATGCGACGCCGCGCGCCGACGCCGGATCCACGGCGTCTTCTCGGTCGTCAGCCGCAGCGTGCCATCGTCGGCCGCGCGGCGGGCCGTCTGTTCATAGACACAGACCATGCGCTGGACGACGGTGATCCACGCGGTCGCGGCAAGAATGATGATGATGATTCCAAGCACCAGGCCGTTGAGTGCCAGCCCGAAGAAGGCCTGCGGCGCGGAGAGCAGCACGACGCGCTCGGGACGCTGCAGGATGCCAACCTTGGCATCGATACCGAGCGCTTCGGCGCGCGCCCGGGTGTACGAGGTGAGAAAAGCGCCGATCAGTCCCGTCAAACACACCACGAGCATCGGAACGTTGTGGTGCGCCGGATTGAGCGCGTAGAACACGGCGAGGCCGCCGAGGAGCGCTCCGTCCGCCAGCCGGTCGAGCGTGGAATCGAGAAACGCGCCGAAGGTCGAGCTGCGGTTCGATCGTCGCGCCACGGTGCCGTCGAGCACGTCGAACAGCGCGGTCAATCCGAGGAACCAGCCGCCGGTCATAATGTGCCCGGTGGCGTAAATCACCCCACCGGCAACCGTGCACAGCGTGCCGACGGCGGTAATGATGTTTGGGTGAACTCCACGCCGGACCAGCCAGTTGGCTACCGGATCAATGACGCGCAAGTATCCGTTTTTGAGCCACTCCGGGAGAATCTTCATGCGGCTCCGATTGGGCGCATTGCGGCGCCGAACACCTGACGCGGCGGGATGGAACGGCCGCGCACTCCGACAGGCCGCAGCGCTGCTCCGGTCGTAAAAGTAGCCCTTCCACAGAGTTGTAGCAACCGGCGCGGCTGCCCGCCGCCGCTACGGCAGGGGGAACTGGTACGTTCCGTTGAGCACGACGTTGTCGCGCGTGTACGTCTTCGTCCCGTCGACGGTCACCGCCTTCAGTGACACGGTCGTGCCCGGCGCAAAACCCTGCACGGGAACAGTCACGGTGGAATTTCCATCCACTTGCCGGAGGAACGTGTCCGAGCCGCCGCTCGTGATGTAGACGTTCACCGCCTGCGAGAGATGGTTCGTCACCTGAACCGACACCTGCGTCGGCGGAGTCGGCGCGGTGCGCACCTCGACCTGCCGCGGCGCGCACCCGGTCGTGCCGATGCCGGCGATGAGTGCGGCCATGACGAACAATCCATAAGCGCGTGCCTTCATGGTGTGCTTCCTCCGAGATGAACGGGTACGATGCGGCGTGCAAGAGCTGTGCGACGGCCGCGTCCGCTCAAGGACTCTGCCCACGGCGCCAGCGCAACGCCGGCTCACGGATAGAGCCGGTATCGCCGCGCTCTCGCCATGAACGCGTCGACCGCGCCGCGCTGCGCGTCCATCACACGATCGGGGTCCGCGCCGCCCATGATTGCCTCACGCGCTGCCGTGCTGCCGAAGCGTTCGTCGAATGTTCGCGGCGAGATCCGCAGCGAGTCGCGATTCGTGCTGAGGAGCGCCCACAGGATGTTCGCCGCGAGACGACCGGACTGTACCGCGTTGCGGTCCGTGACCACGACACGCACGCCTGGAATCGTTCGACCACCGTACTTCTGATCGCCCGGATTGCGGGGCGTGAACGAGTCGACGTCGAATCGAACGCCGGCGAGATGCCGCGAGCCGAGCAGCGCGGCTACGCGCGCCGCGTTCATCCACGGCGCGCCGAAACGCTGGAAGGCCTCAGGCGTGCCGCGACCGACCGACACATTCGAACCCTCGAATGGGACGAGCGACGGATACACCAGTGCGCTGACGAGGTCCGGCAGATTCGGCGACGGCCTTACCCATGGAAGCCCGGTTTCGTCGAACCATTCGCCGCGTCGCCAGCCTGTCATCGGAATGACGTGTAGCGGCGCGTGAATGTTCAGGACGTCGTTGTAGAAGAGCGCCAGCTCGCCCATCGTCATTCCGTGCCGCAGTGGGAATGGGTATAATGCGTACGGCTTGGCCGGGCGCTCCGCCGATTGTTCCTCCGCGTTCGACAGTGCAGCGTCGAGCATGGGACCGTCGACGTGATCGCCGGTGATGGGGTTCGGGCGATCGAGCACGATGATTGGCACGTGATTGCGCGCCGCCGCACGCAACGCGTAGACCATCGATCCCACATACGTCCACGTCCGGGTGCCGATGTCCTGCAGATCGAACACCAGCGCATCGAGATCGCGAAGCAGGCTGTCCGGCGGCGCGATTGCCGTGACGGTGTAGAGCGAATGCACCGGCAATCCGCTGCGTTCGTCGACACCGCTCGCGATGTGCTGCCGATCTTCGGTGCCGCGGATCCCGTGCTCGGGCGAGAACAGCCGGACGAGAGTGACCCCGGCGTCGCGCGCCCTGGCGTCGCGCAGCAGCTCGATATCGGAAACGCCCGCTGCATCGATGCCGGTCTGATTCGTCAGGAGCCCGATGCGCCGGCCGCGGATCAGTGCCAGACTATCCTCGAGCAGCACGGTGATGCCGGGCCGCACGCGCATCATGCCGCCGCTCACCTCCGCGCTCGAGCGTCGCGCGGCGGATCTCGTCGTCGCACACCCGATCGCGACGCCGAGCGTCGCCGCGAGGCAAATCGTCCGCTCCACCCTCTTCACTCGTTCACGATGCATATCCCTCGATCCTCCGTCGGCGTCGTTCTCGTCGCAGCGCTTCTCGTCGTCGGCTGCCGTCCGGCGCAAGCCGTTCCTGCGCAATCCGTACCCGCCGGCCCCTCATCAGGCGAAGCCCAGCTGTCACCTCAGGCCGATGCGGCCATTCGCGACTCCGTTGCCAATGTGCTGGCGCGAGGTCTGGCCGACAGCGCCTATCCCGGTGCGATCGCCGTCGTCGGCACGCGGACGCGAGTCATCGCGCAGCATGCCGTTGGACATCTCGATTGGGCGCCGAGTCCCGTGCCGAACGAGCATACGCTCTGGGATCTCGCGTCGCTCACGAAGGTAATCGGATTGACGAGCGGCATCATGCAGCTGGACGCTCAGGGCCGCATCGACATGGACGCGCCCGTGCAGCGCTATCTGCCGGATTGGACCGGACCGCACAAGAGTGAGGTCACGATTCGCCATCTGATCACGCACACCTCGGGGCTGCCGGCGTTCGAACCCTACGATCAGATCACGCATGACCCGGACAGCCTCGCCAAGTTGATGTTCAATACCCCGCTCGACACCACGCCCGGCGCACGCATGGTCTACAGCGACATCGGAGCCTATATGCTCGGCCGCGTGCTCGAGAAGATCACCGGGCAGACGCTCGATGTCTATTTGCACGAGCACGTGTTCGAGCCGGCGGGCATGCACGAGACGATGTACAAGCCGCCGGCCTCGCTCATTCCGCGCATCGCCCCGACCGAGTTCGACCCGAAGCGCGGCGGTCTCGTTCGCGGCAAGGTCCACGACGAACGCGCGTACTATCTCGGCGGTGTGTCGGCGCACGCGGGCCTCTTCAGCAGCGCGCACGATCTGACCCGGTTCGCGCAGATGTACCTCAATCATGGCGTGATCGACGGCACACGGGTGTTACCGGCCGCGCTCATTCCCGTCTTCACGAAGCGGCAGGTCGCCGACCGGGCGCTGGGTTGGCAGAAGCCGAGCGGGACGAATTCCGCCGGCCATCTGATGTCGGAAGACGCGTTCGGACACACCGGCTTCACCGGTACCTCCATCTGGATCGATCCGGATCACAACGTGTTCATCATCCTGCTGACCAACCGCGTCGACCCAACGCGCGCGAACAACCGCGAGAATCGCGTGCGCATTCAGCTGGCTGATGCGGTGATGAGCGTCCTCCTGTCGTCGGCCCATCAATGACTCTGACCTGGGTCGATTGGGCGATCGTCGCCAGCTACTTCCTGCTCTCGGCCGGCATCGGCCTCGCATTCACGCGGAAGGGCGGCGAGAGCCTGTCGGAGTATTTCATCTCCGGCCGCGCGGTGCCCTGGTGGCTCGCCGGCGCGTCGATGGTAGCGACGACGTTCGCTGCCGACACGCCGCTCGTCGTGACGGGACTCGTGTCGTCGCATGGTGTCGCCGGCAACTGGCTGTGGTGGAACATGCTGATGAGCGGCATGCTCACCGTGTTCTTCTTCGCCCGATTGTGGCGCCGCGCCAACGTGATGACGGATGTCGAATTCGCCGAGGTGCGGTACAGCGGCAAGCCCGCGGCGACGCTCCGGGTCTTCCGCGCGCTCTATCTCGCGGTGCCGATCAACCTGATCATCCTCGGCTGGGTCACGCGGGCGATGATCAAGATTCTCACGATCTCGCTGGGGCTCCGGCCGGTCGTCGTCGCGGGCATCACGATTCCGGGCGACATGATCGCCATCGGCATCTGCTTCGTGATCACGATGTCGTATTCGGTCGCCGCCGGCATGTGGGCGGTGCTGTGGACCGATCTCGTGCAGTTCGTGATCAAGATGGCGGCGGTGACCGTGCTCGCCGTGTTCGCGGTGTCTGCCGTTGGCGGCATGCCGGCGATGAAGACCAAGCTCATCGCGCATTTCGGCAGCCAGACGGCTGCGCTGTCCGTGATGCCGATCACCGTGACGACGCACGGCATCACAACCTACGCGTGGATGCCGCTGTTGACACTCGCGGTATTCCTCGGCGTGCAGTGGTGGGCGGCGTGGTATCCGGGCGCCGAGCCGGGCGGCGGCGGGTACATCGCGCAACGCATCTTCTCCGCGCGTACGGAACGCGACGGCGTGCTGGCCACGCTGTCGTTCCAGGTCGCGCAGTACGCGCTACGGCCGTGGCCGTGGATCATCACCGGTCTCGCCACGGTGATTCTCTATCCGAATGGCATCGGTCCGACGCACGACCACGAAGCCGCGTACGTGCAGGCATTCGTCGATCTGCTCCCGACACCGTGGCGCGGATTCATGATGGCCGGCTTCGCCGCCGCGTACATGTCGACCGTGGCCACGCAGCTCAACTGGGGAGCATCGTACCTCGTCAACGACGTGTACCGCCGATTCCTCAACAAGGTCGCCGCGGAGCGGCACTACGTGAAAGTCTCGCGGTGGACGACGGTGGCTCTCTTTCTGGCCTCGTCGGTCGTGAGCTGGCAGCTCTCGTCGGTGGAGGGCGCGTGGAAGTTCCTGCTCGCGATCGGCGCCGGCACCGGGCTCGTGTTGATTCTGCGCTGGTACTGGTGGCGCATCAGCGCCTGGTCGGAAATCAGCGCGATGATTGCCTCGTTCGTCGTGTCCGCCATTTGCTTTCTGACCGTGCCGGGTCGCTGGTTCCCGGCTGACGATCCGCGCACCGACTCCGTGATCATGCTGATCACCGTCGCGGTGAGCACGGTGGTCTGGCTGGCGGTGACGTATCTGACCGCTCCCGAGGCCCCGGCGGTGCTCGATACCTTCTATCTGCGAGTGCGTCCCGGTGGGCCCGGATGGAGGCGCGTGTCCGAGCGACTGGGCCTGGGTCGCGAGTCGATCCCGGGCGGCGCGCTGGCCTGGACGAACTGGATCGCTGGCATCGTGGCCGTGTATGCGTCCTTGTTCGGCAGCGGCAAATTGATCTTCGGCGAGCTGACGAGCGGATTCATCATGCTCGCCATCGCGGCCCTCGCGTTCGCCTGGATCGCGCGCTCGTTCCGCTCCGAGCCGCCACCGCCGGCAGAGGTCGCGGTTCGCGAAGAGTTGAGCGCGGAGGCGGCGGATTGAAAGACGGTGGAACGGAGGAATGGTGGAACGGATGAACGGAAGCTGCCGAGATCCGAGATCTCAGGCCTGAAATCGCAGCCGTTCCCCGTTCCACCGTTCCACCGTTCCACCGTTCCACCGTTGTATCACCTCTCCAACCCCGCTAATTTTCCGGGACCAATGGAGGTCCGACTTATGAGCACGATGAATCAACCCGAGGTGCTGGTGACCGTGACGTCGGCCGCCTCCACCGAAGTGAAGAAGTTCATGGAGCAGGAGAACGTCGATCCCGCCAAGGGTGGGCTTCGCGTCAGCGTGCAACCCGGCGGCTGCAGCGGCTTCAAATACGGGCTGCTCATTGAGGACGAGGCTGCCGAAGACGACCTCATCGTTGAACAGGGCGAGTGGCGCGTGTTCGTCGATCCGTTCTCCGCGCAATACATCAACGGCGTGACGATCGACTACGTCTCGTCGATGCAGGGCTCCGGTTTCACCTTCAAGAATCCGAATGCAACGGGCGGCTGCGGTTGCGGCAGCTCGTTCTCGGCGTAACCTGAGTGTCGCAGGTGTAACAATGGAACGATCGGTCGCAGGCATGCGCCGAGATGCGGTCGTGACGGAGAGGGCCCGCGATTCACAGAATCGCGGGCCCTCTCGTGTTTCGCATTCGCCTCTCGGCACCGAACGCATCCGCACGGTGGTCGTCGAAGACCACGAAGCCATCGCTCGGCTCGTCGCGGATCGGATTGCAGCGCTCATTCGCGAGCGCGACGCGTCCGGCGAGCAGACGGTTCTCGGGCTGGCAACGGGCTCGACGCCGATTGGCGTGTATCGTGAGCTGATTCGGATGCACGAAACGGAGCATCTGAGCTTCGCCAACGTCGTGACGTTCAATCTCGACGAGTACTATCCGATGCCGAAGGAGAGCATTCACTCCTACCATCGGTTCATGTGGGAGAATCTGTTCTCGCACATCGACATCGATCCGGCGAACGTCCACATCCCGCCCGGCGGTCTCCCGCGCGAGGACATCGAGGAGGCGGCGCTGCGCTACGAGGCCGCGATCGCGCGCGCCGGCGGGATCGACTTTCAAATTCTCGGAATCGGCAAGACCGGCCACATCGGCTTCAACGAGCCCGGCTCCGGCGCCGACAGTCGCACGCGACTCGTCACGCTCGACGCCGTCACGCGACGCGATGCGGCGGCCGACTTCTTCGGCGAGGAATACGTCCCGCGCGAGGCGGTGACGATGGGCATCGCGACGATTCTCGAGGCTCGCGAGATCGCCATCATTGCGACGGGTGAGCACAAGGCCAGCATCGTCCAGCGCGCGGTCGAAGGCGAGATCGATCTCGAGGTGGCCGCGACGTTCCTGCAGGAGCACCCGAATACCACGTTCTACATCGATCGCGCCGCCGCCGCCGAGCTGACGCGCATCAAGACGCCGTGGCTGATCGACGAAGTCACGTGGACGCAGGACCTCATCGTCCGCGCAGTGATCTGGCTCTCGCAGCAGACGGGCAAGGCGATTCTCAAGCTCACGCAGCGCGACTACGCCGACGCCCGCATGTCGTCGCTCGTCGCGAAGTTCGGCTCGCCGGGCGAGGTGAACGGCAAGGTCTTCAACGTCCTCGGCGCAAAGATCCGCGGCAAGTCGAAGCTGCCCGTGGGCCAGAAGATCATCTGCTTCTCCCCGCATCCGGACGACGACGTGATCTCGATGGGCGGCATTCTGCGCAAGCTCACCGAGAATGACAACGACATCACCGTCGCGTACATGACGAGTGGCAACATTGCGGTGTTCGATCACGACGTGCGCCGCTATGTCGATTTCCTCCAGCGTCTCGCGGCAGAAGGTCGCCTCGACGAGCAGCCCGTGCAGGCGCTCGCGACGCGCGTGAACGAATGTCTCGATCGGAAGCACCCGGGCGAAGTCGACATTCCCGAGGTGCAGGACATCAAGCGCCTCCTGCGCGAAGCGGAAGCGGTGAGCGGCATCGAGACCGTCGGCCTGCCGCGCAGCGCGGCGCGCTTTCTCAACCTGCCGTTCTATCAGACGGGCAAAGTGCGCAAGGATCCGATCGGACCGGCCGACGTGGCGATCGTGCGCGAGCTGCTCGCCGAGATTCAGCCGGATCTCATCTTCGTTGCCGGCGATCTCTCGGACCCGCACGGCACGCATCGCATGTGCAAGGAGGCGATCGACCGCGCGCTGGCCGAGCGCGCGCCGTCGGACGACGGCGACACCGGCACATCTGGCCGAGTACGCCAGCCCGAAGTCTGGTTGTATCGCGGCGCATGGCAGGAGTGGCCGATTCACGAGGCCACCTGGCTCGTGCCGCTCTCGCAGGAGGAGCTGCGGCTCAAGATCCAGGCGATCTTCAAGCATCAGTCGCAAAAAGACTCGGCCCCCTTCCCTGGCGGGTACGACGAGCGCGAGTTTTGGCAGCGCGTGGAAGCGCGCAACAAGGGCACGGCCGCTGAGCTGGACCGGCTCGGGCTCGCCGAGTACTTCGCCATGGAGGCCTATGTGGTCGAGTAGATGCGCGGGCTGAACGCCCTCGATTTTCTCGTCATCATCGTCTATCTGGTCGGCATCACGCTGCTCGGCATGTATGTCGGGCGGCGGCAGCGTGACTCGCGCGATTATTTCGTCACCGATCGCTCGATGCCCTGGTGGGCAGTGATGTTCTCGATCGTCGCCACCGAGACGAGCGCGCTGACGTTCATCAGTATTCCCGGCCTGGCGTACATGACGGATCTGGGCTTTCTCCAGATCGCCGCCGGCTATCTGCTCGGGCGCATCGTGCTCGCGTTCACGCTGCTGCCGCGGTACTACGAGGGGAATCTCGTCACGGCGTACGCGTTGCTCGAGCAGCGGTTCGGCATTGGCGCGCGCCGGTTCACGTCGATCGTCTTCATGGTCACGCGCGGCATGGCGGACTCCGTGCGCGTGTTCGCGACGGCGGTTCCGATCGCGCTGATCATCGGCCCGCTGCTGCCGCGCGCCGCCGTCATGCCGGTCGCCGTCCTCGTCCTCGGCACCTTGACGATTCTCTATACGATCAAGGGCGGCATGCGCGCCGTGATCTGGACCGAGATCGTGCAGGCGTCCGTCTACATCATTGGCGGACTGTCGGCCATCGTGCTCGCCGGCCACTTCGTCGCCGGCGGCTGGGGCTCGATCCTCACCGCGGCGCACGCCGTCCACAAGCTGCGCTTCATCGACACGTACACCGGCTTCGACCGCGCCAATACCGTTCTCGCTGGCCTGCTCGGCGGCGCGTTCCTGTCGATGGCGTCCCATGGCGCCGACCAGCTCATCGTCCAGCGCCTGTTGTCGGCAAAGTCGCTGCGCGACGCGCAGGTCGCGGTCATCGGGAGCGGCGTTGCCGTGATCATCCAGTTTGCCATTTTCCTCATGCTCGGCGTCGGATTGTGGGGCGTGTACGGCGGCCGCCCTTTCCCGATTCCCGATGCAATCTTCCCGACGTTCATCGTCGACAAGATGCCCCACGGGCTCGTGGGCCTGCTGCTCGCCGCGGTGCTCGCCGCAACGATGAGCACGCACGCGGGCGCGATCAACTCGCTGTCAGCCGCCGCCACGCACGACATCTATCTGCCGCTCACGAAACGGGCGGCGGACGACGCACGCACGTTGCACGTCGGCAAGCTCTTCTCGCTGTTCTGGGGCATCGTGCTCACCGGCGGCGCGCTGCTCTTTCCGGAGAACGCGCAGACGCCGGTCGTGATCGTCGCGCTGTCGATCGCCTCGTTCACGTACGGCGGTCTGCTTGGCGGCTTCTTCCTCGCTATCTTTTGGCGTCGGGCGCGCGAGCGCGACGCGATCATCGGCATGTCGGTCGGCATCCTCGTGATGAGTGTCGTGGTGTTCGCGAAGCAGATCATCGCCGCCGTGCCGGCGACCGCCGGCCTGCTCGGGCCCCCGATATCCACCATCGCCTATCCGTGGTACGTGTTGATCGGTACGGCGATCACTCTTCTCGTCGCCATTCTCTGCTCGCTGACGCACGGTCCGAACGTGTCGGCGCGAGCCGCTACACCATGACGTTCATCGTAATTGGAATCGACGGCGGCGGCTCGAAGACGCACGCCATGGTCGCCGACGAACATGGCGGCATCATAGCGGAAACGGTCGGCCCCGGAAGCGCGGTTCGGCCCGGCCGCGCCGAGGAGTCGGCCGCCGTCATCGCCGACGTCGTGCACGATGCCCTCGCGTCGTGCGAGATGACACACGTGACGCCGCGCGTGCTGTGCGTCGGCGTCGCCGGCGCGGGTCGCGAGCACGAGCGCCAGGCGCTGTGGCAGGCGCTGATCGCCCGCGACCTCGCCTCGGAGCTGGTGATCCATTCCGATTTCAGCATCGCGCTCGACGACGCATTTGGGGACGGTCCGGGCGTGCTGCTGATCAGCGGCACGGGATCGGTCGCGTTCGGGCGCAGCCCGACCGGCGTTACGTCGCGCTGCGGCGGGTGGGGACCGGTGTGCGGCGACGAGGGCAGCGGCGCGTGGATCGGACGCCGCGCTCTGTCGGTGGTCACCGCCGCCGCGGACGGACGGGAACCCGAAACGGTACTCACCGGCGCCGTGCTCACGGCCGCCCAGGTGAATGAAACCGCGGACCTCATCACCTGGGCCGCAGACGCGCCGCCGCGCCAGCTGGCCACGCTCGCGCCGGTGGTGTTGAGCGTGGCCGACGCGGGCGATCTGCGCGCCAATGCGCTCGTCAGTCTCGCCGTCGAAGAGCTGGTGCTTCACGTGCGGGCATTGGCGCGCGAGCTGTTCGGCGACGAACGCGCGGCGCTGCCCGTGGCGCTGTCGGGCGGCATGCTCGCTCGCGGCAGCACGCTGCGCAAGCGACTCGAGCATCGGTTGAAATCCGCTGTGCCTGGCGCTCAGATCAACACCGAGCCGGTGATTGCCGCGCGCGGCGCCGTCCGCGGCGCGCTGCGAATGGCGGGTGAGGCGATGGCGTGACGCCGTCGCCGTCGCCCATTCCTCAGCCTCCACGCGTCGCGTTCCTCGGACCATCCGGCACCTTCACCGACATGGCGGCGCGCGAGCTGTTCCCGCGCGTTGCCGAGTTCGTCCAGGCGCCGACGATCGAGGGCGTGTTCGACGCGATCCGCCGCGGCGCTGCGGCGTACGGTGTGGTCCCGATCGAAAACTCGACCGAAGGCTCCGTCACGTCCGCCGTCGACGCGCTGATCGAAGGCGGCCTGTTCATCCGTCGCGAGCTC